>JAJUJY010000089.1 GCA_029265085.1 Chloroflexota bacterium | reverse complement strand
CGATGCCCCGGCCGGATACGACCAACAAGCCCCCTACACCGTCGCCCTGGTCCAGTTGGACGAAGGCCCCGTTGTCACCGCCCAGCTCACCGACCTGGCCGACCAGCCCGTGGAAATCGGCATGCCAGTCGAAATGGTCACCCGCAAAATCCGCTCCGATGGCGATGAGCGCGGGATGCTGGTGTATGGGTATAAGTTCAGGCCGGTGATGGCTCACTAACATGATTAATTTGAAAATTGGCCGCCTTCCAGAGATGGAGGGCGTTTTTTTTATGTCGCGCGGATTTTTGGAGTGGGTATAATGAAATGCAAGGGGAAAAAGATGTCTGCTTCCCCAAACAGAATCTACGCCCACCCACCCGTACCCCAAAGGGGCATAACGCAAACCGTTCGGTTTTGCAAACTGGTTGTCATGATTATTTTGATAATGACTTGACCAAATCAATCTTAGAGGAGACTCATGAAAGCCATTGTATACGAGAAGTATGGTTCGCCCGATGTTCTTCATCTTATCGAGATGGAAAAACCTATCCCTACAGACGATGAAATACTAATCAAGATTCATGCGGTATCCGTAAATGGATCAGATAGAGAGGGGGTATCTGGCAAACCGTTGTACGCTCGCATGAGAGGACTTCTCAAACCAAGCTACAACCTCATACTCGGATCAGACATCGCCGGGCAAGTGGAATCAGTCGGCAAAAGCCATTCAGAATTCAAACCAGGCGATCAAGTGTTTGGGGAAATCCCAGGCTATCACGGCGGTTTTGCAGAGTATGTCTGCACGCGCGGAAACACCCTGGCCTTGAAACCAGCCACTCTTTCTTTTGAGCAAGCCGCCGCTATCCCCCAAGCGGGAGTAATCGCCTTGCAAGGGATTCGCGAAAAAGGTCAGGTGCGACCAGGGCAGAAAGTCCTAATTAATGGTGCAGGGGGCAGTGCCGGTTCGTTTGCCATACAGCTTGCCAAACTATATGGGGCTGAGGTAACTGGGGTTGACAACACCGGCAAGTTGGACTTTATGCGCTCTTTGGGCGCAGATCACGTCATTGATTACACTCGGGAAGACTTTACCAAAAGTGGAAAACAATATGATCTAATCCTCGATCTTGTGGCACATCGTTCAGTTTTCGCCTATCAACGGGCACTGCAACTCAACGGGACTTACTTCTTCACCGGAGGTTCTGTAGTCACAATTTTCCAAATATTGCTCCTAGGACCTTGGATTAAAAAAACCAAGGGCAAAAACATGCTTATGTTGGCGGTTCCACAAAACAGAAAAGATTTGATCTCTATCACGGAGCTTTGTGAAGCCGGCAAAATCGTTCCTGTTATAGATAGACGATATTCATTAGCTGACACTCCAGAAGCAATCCGGTATGTTGGGGAAGGATACGCAAAAGGAAAAGTCGTCATCACTGTGACACAGGATGGCAAAACCTAACAACGGGTTGCAGCCGACTTGCCTTACGCGCCGCGTTTTCAGGCATTTTTCGCGACTTTGAGTTTTCACCGTTTCGGCGGCAAGTCCATGCTCCCACCCCTAGCGGCTAACGCCAGCCGTTAAATCAACCCTATCACTTCCACAGCGCGGACCGAGTCGGATGTACGGGTATAAATTTAGGCCGGTGATGGGAGTTTGAAGTCTTTATGTGGGTGTATACCCATCAAGGGTGCGAGTGGATAAAATCCTCGCAGAGGATATGTTTATATCGGTAATGGGGTAAAGAAATTTCCCGGTGGTTATGAATTGAAAGCGCTCTCCAGAAATGGAGGGCGCTTTTTGTGTTGCGTAGGCTTTTTTGGCGTGTATAATAAAAAGCAGTGGGGAAACGAAGAAAGAAGTTCTTTCCACAAAATGTACATACCCATTACCACCTGTGTATACTCCTAATATACTGGTGAGCTTGATTAAAGGATGATGCCGAACGATTCGCGCAGTTTACCGATAGCGATTGGTTTGGAAAATGGGTGACGAATAATATTAAATACACTCAACGCGACGGATAAAAAGATATGAAGGCATAATAGAAGGAATTGTATTAACTGATCTTAAGTTCTATTGCTAATTGATACTATATATGATACTATAGGTGCGCGGATGAGCAAACGTGAAAAAGCAATCGCGAAACTACGGCAGAACTCAAAGAATGTCCGCTTTGAAGAGATAGAGTCAATTCTGATAGGGATTGGATTTACGAAGCGACAGGATGGGACGAGCCATGCAGTGTTTACCTATGGCAGACATCGTCTCACTATCCCCCATCGTAAACCTTTTGTGTTGTCTGTATACGTTAAACAAGTCTTAGCAGAAATTGACAAAATAGATCTCGAAGAAGCTGAGTCCGATCAGGAACTCGAACAGTCAAACGAAGACTAACGAGTAAGGATGATTCCTATGGAAAAGAGAACAGTGGAAGAATATTTACATCTCCCGTATACGATTGAAGTAACGCGAGATGAGGGAGCAGATGCCGGGTGGGTGGCCCATGTTGTTGAACTGCCTGGTTGCATTACTCAGGGGGAAAATTTTCAAGAACTGGGTGAGATGATTGAGGATGCGATGCGGATGTGGCTCGAAACCGCCATTGAAGATGGCGCAGAGATCCCTGAGCCGCGTCCCGAGGAGAGTTATAGCGGCAAATTTATCGTCCGGGTGCCGAAAAGTTTACATCGAGAGCTAGCAGAAACTGCTGAGCGCGAAGGTGTAAGTTTGAATATGTATGTCAGCACGGCTTTAGGAAAAGCCGTTGGGCAACATCCTGAGGAACAGCGGAAATTAGCTATCGAAACTTCTGTTCCAGTTATCAACTGGCCGCGGTTAAGCGATACTGCTCGCCGGTTGATGATCGCTCGGGGATTCTCCGTAGAAGTACAGCAGGTGGAAGAACAGATGTTTGCCAGTTGGGTGGATGACTATCTAGACCAGGCGCAAACAGCGCTGGAGATGGCAGAATACCAACAGGCGTTGCAATATGTCCGTACCTTGAGGCAAGGGCTTGATCAACTTTGTGGGCAGAGCCCACTCGTAAGAACATACTGCCATACGGCCATGCTGTTGGAGTCACAAATCATTCAAACAAACAGGATGTATACCGGGATGGTTGAACAGGAGCGCTTGCAGCAACGTGTTTTAGCTCAGGTTCGGGAAAGCACACAAAGTAGAACGCATTTACCCGGATCAGCAAAACAAGAGAGCCAGGACTATAAAAGTAGTGAGATATATTCTTTTACCGAAGGTGATTTCACTTTCCGTAGATCCAATTAGAAAGAGCAGGTTGGTGGAATATGGCACAACCTACAGAATTCTTAAAAAGAATCAATGCCGCGCTTGCCTTGCGCGAAATTCCAGACAATGAAGCGGCGTTAATACAGCTTGAAAAGGCCGTAACATTATCGCCAGAGGACGCTTATGTTCACCTTTTACTTGGTCAAACATATCAAGAATTAGAAAAATTCAATAAAGCTGAAACGAACTTCCGCCAGGCGTTAGCTTATCAACCTGATTTGTCCGAAGCCCATCAATCTCTTGGATTAATTCTGGTTGTGAATAAGAAATACCAAGAAGCAGTTTCTGTTCTAAAACCATTGTCCGATATCGATCCAGGGAATGAAACAATTGCTCAAGCATTAGCGACGGCCTATGAGAAGGTTGGTGAGCCTGATCAAGCGATTCAGGTATTGAAAGCAGCCATTACCTTAAACAATGATCGATTGCCACTGTTGCTACGTCTTGCCAATTTACTGGCTAACAAGGGCGATTTAGAAGGGGCAGTTCATATAATTGATCATGCGTTAGGGCTTGATCGTTCATCATCACTGGTTAATCTTCGTGGAATTTTCGTTGCTTTACAGCGAAAAGAAGCAGAAGCAATTCCATATTTTAAAGAGGCAATTGATCTCGATCCAAAAAATATTCCCGCATTTAGGAATTTAGCACAAGCCTATATGGTAGAAGATAATATCGAAAACGCGATGGAAGTCGCTAATCGAGGATTGGCCTTATACCCAAATTCGGAAGATTTACTTTCTATAAAAGCTCAAATCCTACAGCACTCAGAACATATTGACGAAGCAATTAGAATCTTTGAAAAATTAGTTTCCGATACAAGACGACGCGCAAGGCACATTGTCAATTATTACATCACACTCCTAAAATCAGGCCGAACAGAGCAAGCGTTGAAAGTTTTGCAGGAGGAATACCAAAGCGTTTCAGAAAAACAGAGGGGAGTTTTTATTCAGGCTATTGAAAACGCAGGAATTCTATTATTTGAAGAAGGCAGCGTTGCGGCATCGAAACAATTGTATGAACAGGTGATTCAGATATCACCTGGACAAGCTCGTTCGATCAATAATCTTGGATTTATTTTTATAAGTGAGCGCAGTTGGCTTGCTGCGCAGGAACTTTTACTGCGAGCTGAGAAAGAGGGATATGAATTTCCCCCGATCTTGAAAGCCAACCAGGGATATATAGCGCTGAACATAAACGAGCCCCAAAATGCCATAGAATTATTTATTGAGGCGTTAAAGGGCTTAGAAGATAAAGATGGGGAAGAAGACCAATTTGCACTTTTGCATGTCGCTTATCCCTGGATTGGTGGTTTAGCAGAAAACCGAGGCGATGATTATCCGAAAAGGAATGTATTAATCCGAACGGCCATTTTTGCTAACCTTGCTTGCGCATATTATCTTTTAGACGAGAAAGAGCAGGCGATTGCTTTAGCTCAAATGGCTATCGAAAGTGATCCAGAGGAAAGTACAGGTTATCGGATGCTTGGATGTCTCCATTTTTTACAAGGAGATTATGAACAAGCGAGACAAACATGGAAAAAAGCGTTAGAAAGTCGGTTATCCCATCAAGAAGAAGCAATTACCCGAGGTTGGCTCAACTTATTAAAAAATCAATCATGCAACTGAGGGTAAAAACATATCATCCGTGAATACTCCATTTAATAGCCTACTTAAAAATATTCAAAAAGATTAAAGCGTGGCGCGCATTGAAAAAAACTTTCAAAGCTGAAAGATTGACGAACAGAATAATATAACACCCAAACTCTGGTGAGCGGATGGGCAGACTTTACCTCATTCCGCAGAGGTTCAACCCCTTTGATTTTTCTACGATCCAACCTTTCTCAGCCAAATCCCGCCCTTACTGCTAACGTTTGCCAATAACCAATAATATTAACCTCCCCAGCGCGGACCGATTCGTATATACGGGTACAAATTCAGGCCGGTAATACAGACATAAGAAATGCTGGTGTATCCCCACTGGGGGGACGGTGTGGGTATAAATTTAGGCCGGTTTTTGCCGTTCCGCGGTGAACATGTTTCAATGTCTGCTTAAAAAGCGGTCTCCCAACCAGGAGACCGCTTTATTGATCCATTCTCAGAATCGCCTATCAATCCAGCGGGCTGCGTACCGCCTTTGGACCTCGGTTGAGTGCATGTGTGTAAATCATCGTTGGGTTTACATCCTGATGCCTCAACACCTCTTGTACGGTGCGAATATCGTGGCGGGCTCCATGATCGCTCAATCCTTCTCACCTTTCCTTTCCAGAGTGAGTTACAAGGTAAATTGGAAGAATCGTCACATCCATCTGCATCAGTTTGATGGATGTGACGATTTGAATGGGAAGTTCGTTATTTCGCGCTGCCTATAAAATCAAGCAGCAATTTAACAAAAGCATCTGGCTGCTCGTAGCTGGGAACATGCCCGGTTGACGCAATAATGGCTTTTTTGGCATTGGGAATTCGCTTGACCATTTCGTCAGCAGCACGCAGTACTTCAGGGTGGTCAAGCGCTCCAGCAATAATCAATGTTGGACAGTTTACCGATTCCAATTGAGTAATGGCAGGCGGGTCAAGCGGATTGATCGGTTGTGTATCGGCGATGAAAAATGTACTTTGCGTTACGGGGATGCGATTCATCTTCAAAGCCTTTTTCCGCAATGTTGAGTCAACCTGTTCTGGTTCCCGTTGTTCGCCATCCAACCAAATTCGGATTTGAAGTTCGTTTGCGTGATTGATATCACCTTTTTGCATCGCATCGAACATTTCAAACATGTAGCGGGGAGGTTCTCCGTGGAGTTCAAAGCCGCTCGGGGTTGAGTCTACCAG
The DNA here is from genome assembly GCA_029265085.1 of Chloroflexota bacterium. Next base: position 11,341 of record JAJUJY010000089.1, on the reverse strand, counting down.
GGTCAAAGATTTGAAGCGTTGCGGCTGTTCAAGCGCCAGGTCGAGGCTAATCTGTCCGCCATTGGAACATCCAACCAAATGCGCTTCTGTCACTTCGAGATGCTTGAGCAGTTGATCCAGATTGTCACGGCGGCAAAGCGGACCTGTGACAGGGCTGGATTGCCCAAAGCCGCGCATATCGTATCGAATCACGCGGAAATGTTTTGCCAGCGGCTCCCAGATCGCATCAAACATTCTGCTGTCGAGGAATGCCGCGTGCGACAGCACCAGCGGCATTCCTTCGCCCGCCATCTCGTAGTACAACTGCCCGTCCCCCAAATTCATGTGACCTTTCTTTGTCTGCATCTTTTCGTTTCTCCATTTGTTTTCTGATATATTCTGATGATACAATCCATTGGGTGACATCTAATGTCACCCAAAAGTGAGGAAAACGATGCGGGCAGACCGGCTACTATCGATCATTCTATTATTGCAAATACGCGGCAAGATGACTGCCAAAAAACTAGCGGAAGAATTGGGGGTCTCGCGCCGAACGATTTTGCGCGACATCACCGCACTATCGTTTTCAGGTGTGCCTGTTTATAGTGAAGGCGGGCATGGAGGTGGAATTGCCCTCGTGGAGGAATATCGCACTACGTTAACCGGTTTGAATAAATTCGAGGTGCAAAGCCTGTTTGTCGCAAATAATAATGACGCCTTGCGGGATGTCGGTCTGGGCGATGCAGGGGAACGCCTCTTACTCAAGCTGTTGGCTGCTTTGCCGAACACACAGCATTCCACCGCCGATCATATTCGACAACGCTTGATGATCGATCCGACATGGTGGTGGCATGATGCTTCCATCTCACCCTTCTGGGATGATATTCAGAAAGCTGTTTATGAAGACAGGCTCATCGAAGTGGAATATGAGAATTTTGACGGAAAAATAACTCAACGTCTTTTAGCCCCATATAGTCTGATATGTAAATCGAGTGTGTGGTATTTGCTGGCTGAACGGGATAAGGAATTGCGTACCTATCGCGTTAACCGCATACATTCGGTACGCCTGCTCGATAGGTCTTTTTCACGCCGCCCCGATTTTGACCTACCAACTTATTGGCGCACACGGGCGCAAAGCATTGAAAAATTACCGTCTGAGTATAGCTGCGTACTACGGATTCACCCTGAGCGGATATCTCTCATTAAATGGCTGATGCCTGGACGTTGGGAACTTATTAATGATGCGAACGATAAAGGATGGATGACAATATCTCTGAAAATGGATTCCTATCTCCTGGCAGAAATGCTCGTGTTCGGTCTGGTTGGTTTTGTTGAAGTCGTGGAGCCGGCGGAATTGAAAGACGCCGTAGTGGCAAAGGCACGCGACGTGCTCGAACACCTCGCTTCATAAGGAATGATGTCGCTTGTCTCCAACTGGTTCCGTTAAAGCAGCGTTTTCTCGTCCCGCCCACCCGCAGGTAACGCTTTCCGTTGGCTGACATCGCTTCAAAATATATAAAAGGATGGATCAAGTATCAAGGGTTAGGAAATGGAATAAAACAAAATAGAGAATAGTTCACTAGAAAGTCACCGTTATATTCCCAACGCGGACCGAGTCGGATGTACGGGTAAAGTCCTCGCAGAGGAAAGTCCTCGCAGAGGATACGTTCCAGTCGGCGGGACCTGGCATGGCCAGACAAAGAGAAAATATAATATGACAGCCCGCCAGCCCATTTCCAGGTATCCCCTAAATTGCCAGGTAGAGTGTGGCTATTCTTATAGGGTTTACCAGGTAACGCAGGGATGACAACCATTTCGTTAAGCCGAGGGGTCAGCAGTTTTTGTTAAAAATTTCGTCTTTAATTTGTCATAACTAACAGAGCTAAAAGGACAATATTTAATGCAGAGCGTACAGCCATTGTCATTCGAAAACGGCAAGGCGCACTTGGTGTGGTCAATGAATGATGGATCTCCGTCAGGCAGAGTTTTGGTAACTGAATAAATTGCCTCTGCCGGGCATTTATGGACACAAATATGGCACGTTTCGCAATACTCACGAACCCAATTGTGAGCATTTTCCTGGTTTAATGGCAAATTTTCGATATCAGTGTAAACCGCCGCGAGGCGCACACGCGGACCGCTGTGGCGGGTGATCAGCAGCCCATTTTTACCTGAAATACCCAACCCAGCATCAATCGCCAGCGGAATGTAGTTCACATCCCCGCCTACGGCTGGCCCGGCGTGAGCGTTGAATCCGCGCTGGCGCAGGAAATCCGCCACTTTGTTCACGATCACGCCAACTTCATAGTAAGTTCGCCATATCTCGATGTAAGAAGGAAGGGAAGGGGCCTGCCGGATTTTCTCCCTGTCCATTTCAATTGTGAACACCATCGCATTGGGAAACAGGATGCGAAAGCCACGAAAGATATAGCGCGGGTTCACCACGGTATAGCCGATCTCAGCAATACCCAGGCTTTTGGCATAGGCTTCCAACTCCGCCAGCGTTTGCGGGTCAATCGTCTTTTTACCGCTGTACGGGTTCTGGCGGATGCTGCGGGCGCCATTCCACATTTCGCCAACGGAATTAAAGAGAAACTTGCCAACGTATTTTATTGTCTTGAGACGCGCCACGACGCTTCCGTAATCAATGACGACCAGCGGCACCAGGCGCGGCTCACGCGCTTCGGGATGACTTGCAACGGGTTTATCCTGCGGGCGCAAGTAGGGTTCGATCGTAAGGAAAGGCGGGGCTTTTTTAATTTTCTCGGAGAGCAGAATGCGCTTCATGAAATTATCTCCTTCTCGATGACCGGGATGCGGAATTGCGGCGCTTTGGGATTGCCTTTGAAACGTGCCTTGACCTTTTTATAGCCCATCTCACTGAACGGACACTTCGCCAGGCAAACCGCGCAGCCATAATTCTGATTGAAGTAATCCCGGCAGGCAGCATGCTCGATGCACTGCATCCCGCCATCGCCGCGCGGGCGGGGCTGTTCGTAAATTGCCTGGACTGGACACCCATGAATACATTTTTTGCACATCGCACAGAAATCGCGCACCCATAAGTGTTCATTTTCAGTCTGGATAGGTAGGTTGGTGATATTGGTGTAAATGGTGTTGATTCTTAGGCGCGCTCCTTCGTTGGGCGTGATCAACAACCCATGGTAGCCAATTGCCCCTAACCCGGCAACTTCAGCTAAGTGGGTATAATCCGTTAGACCACCCAGGGCTGTGCCGGGGTAGGCAGCAAAGCCATTTTGCCGCATGAAGCGCGCCAACTGGTTGCCAATGCGCGCCAGGTTTCCATATCCCTTAGCGACTTCTAAAAAAGCATCGAAACTTGGCGCATTGGCGAGCTTTTCCTTGTTCATCTCAACTGTAATAACCACTGCATACTCATGGGGAATACCCTTGTGTTGAAAAATGGCATTGCGCGGCACCCGAACATAGCGAATATCTGCTGCACCTGCCACCCGCGCCATGTTTTCGAGAGTAGACAAAAATTCCGGCGAGGCTTCGGAGAAAGTGGGTATGAACTTACCATCGTACAGCCGGGCACTTTGGCTCATCTGCGCCCGCATAGGAAGCATCACCGGCAGGAGCGTAAGAATCTGGCGCAGGGTCATTTTCGACATGTGCATTTGCTCAAAGGTCAGATTTGGGCTGTCGAACGGGGTACGCGGCTTGGAAGCAGGATTGGGCTGAATAAGCGTCTGGAAGTTATCTAACTCCCGATCAAAAACTGCAAGCATATTATCCAGGAAAGGCTTTTTACCTGTGCCGCTAATGATGGTCTTGAATATCTGGTTCACCAATGCCATGTCAACTCCTTTTATTGTTAGCAAGCACTAACAATAATATATCACCCTTTTTATTGATAGTCAACACTTTCAAATGATATAATCAATTCAGGAGTTGTTCATGCCAAAAGTTATTACAGATACACATATTTTCCAGGCTGTAATGAAAACGATCACCGAACGCGGCTATGCTGGAGCCACCACTCGCCAAATTGCTGAAGCCGCCGGAGTGAGCGAAGTGACCCTGTTCCGCAAATATGGCAGCAAGGCAGAACTGATCAAGCGCACCATTGGTTCACTGGTGGAGCAAAGTGGATTTGAATCTGCAACACAATACACAGGCGATATTCACGCAGATTTGTTACGTGTGTTAAAGGCGTACCGCAAAGGCGTGATTCGGAACGAGCACTTTTTCTTTATTTTATTCGCGGAACTTAGCCGCAACCCTGAGTTGACCGATTCCTTCTCCCAACCGTTAGGGTTGTTCCAATCCATTGGGCAATTGCTTGCGCGCTATCAGTCAGATGGTGTGATAAAGGCTGAAAACCCTCTGCACAGCGTCGCATCCCTTCTGGGGCCGCTGATCTATTATGCGATGATTTCACGCTCAGCGGGAGACATCTCAATGCCTCCTATCGAAATGGATGCACATGTCCAGTGTTTTCTTGAAGGGCGTTACAAGCCAGTTGAAATGCAGCAAGGTTAGGTGAACTTTTGTATCAAAAAAGTTCACCTATATTAGTCCTTATGGGATAACTCCGTAATCAAACCAAAATATTCAAAGTTCCTCCTAAATATGCTGGTTAGCGACTCTAAATAGCATGGGACCAATGGTAGATTGCGCAGGCATGCCCGCCAAGTGTGATGCGCAGGCTACCATTTTGAAGTTCAATCACTTTTTGACCCCAAAAATCGGCGACTTGGTTGGGCGGTTCAATACTCCAATCACGCAGATTGATCGCAAACTCCCTTTCTGAAGCATCCCAATTGATGATACCCAGACGAGTTTCACCTTCCAGTTTCTGCAGCCAGAGCGCGGGGCGTTCGGCACCGCCCACATCCAACGGGTGAGCAGTGATGCCGGTAGGCGGCAGGATTTTTTGAATGAGTTCCAATCCCTGTGCATTGAGGCGGTTGAGGCGGTCGCCCAGGAACAGATTGCCGCCTGCCAGCGAAACGAGCGTTGCCCAGGTGCGGGCTTCCTCTAAATTGAAAACAGGACCGCTCTGCCAGCGACGCGAAGCCGGGTCATGCTCTTTCGGATCAAGTACGTTCATGTTAAGTTCCAAAGATGTGTCTGTTCCACGCACGATCAGGAAATCCGAATCGTTAACACCCATCCAGGCATGCTGCTGGTAGGCCAGTTGCAAAGCATCAGCCACCCATTCGACATGGCTCCACTTGTTGCGGATGTCCATAGAAATTCGCTGCGAATCTGCCAGACCGGGACCGCAATAGGCAGGCAGGGAACAGCCGAGGATATGACTTTCCGGCCCGACGCTTTCCCTGATGATACGGTAGATTTTGCGCAGGGCTTCCACTGGCGGCAGATCCGGGTCATGAAAACCGGGCGCACCAACGATGGGCGAAGCAAAATCAATTTTGAAGAACCGGAAACCTGCAAGATGTAAGCGGGTATAGGTTTCCCGTAGATGGGCTTCACCGGCGGGGTGGGATGGATCGAGCATGTAGTTACCGCGAAAGGTTACAAATGGGTCGCCATACTCGTTTTTGATAAGCAGTTCGGGGCGGCGCAAGGCGGTAAATGATTCGGGGTGAATGAGAACGGGGGTTGTCCAGATGCCGGGAATAAAGCCGCGGGTGGTTATTTCCACGGCTAATCGTTCCAGACCGCCGGGAAATCTGTAGTTGGGGTACCAATCGCCGTAGGTATGTTCCCACCCATCATCCACAACAATGTAGCGGAGGTACTGGCTAAGCAGTGGGTCAGCGCAAATAAAGTCCATATTCTCGATGACATCCTCCAGTTTAACCGTGTTCCAGTAGTAATCCCAACTGTTCCAGCCAACAGGTGGCGGGGTGAGTGCACGGCGTGGGTAGTGGCTGTTGCAGGTTTCCAATGCTTTGGGTAAATTCAATTGCGTTGAAAGCCAGACCAGTTCGGTTTTTAGAGAAGTTGCGCCAGTAAATCCGCGCGGGTAAGTGGTTTCTGCTGTAAAGCAAAGAGAATCCTGGTTGAGGCGGCGTACCCCAAAATAGAGTGGAAAATTTTGCGGACCGCGTCCGCAGAGGAATAAACCTGGCGAACGATGGTCGGAAAAAGCGCCTCGAAGGTTGACCCCCAGAGGTGCTTCGCCGCCGATGGGTGGGACTGGCTGCATGCCGTCAAACTCAGCGGTAACGTGGTACGTGGGCAGTCGCAGGGTTTCGATGGAAACGCTTGGAACGTAGTCAATGGACAGTTCAATGGCAGAACAGGCCAGGGGGTGGTCCGAGGTCAGTTCCAGTTGGGTCAACCATCCTGCACCAGAGGGGGTGAACCGCCAGGTGGCCAGAAAATCCACATGGCGGTATTCGAGCGTAGTTACGGCAGGCTGCGAGATTTCACAATCCGCAGAAGTTACCGGCTGACCGGCAAGGGTCAGACGAAAATCAAGATTGGCGATTTGAGGAGCCAGCCAGGCGGTATATAAACCCATTTTTTCTCCCATGAAAGGTTAATTCAATGGCAACCAATCCAGGACCTGCTGGATCAGCGTATCCCAATAAGACCAGTTATGATCACCGGGTCCTTCGGTGTAACGAAGGTCAAGCCCCAGTTTTTTTGCATGATCGCGGAAACACAGGTTTTCCTGGTAAAGATAATCCTGCTGGCCGCAAGCCTGAAATAAACTCGGCCGGACACCGTGGCGGGTAACCTGCTCTGCCAATGAGAACAGATCATTGGCACTGCCCGGCAGCTGCGCCAGGTCACCAAAGATACCGCGCCACTCAGCAAGCGCTTCGTTAGGTTCGGTCGAGAAATCACGGCGGGCCACATTCAACGCACCTGAAAGGCTAGCCGCCGCGGCAAAACGCTCGGGATAGGTCAGCGCCAACTTGAAGGCACCATAACCGCCCATCGAAAGCCCGGCAACAAAAGTGCAGGAGCGATCCGTGGCCGGGGAAAACCACTGCTGCACGCGCTCAGGCACCTCCTCGCTAATGAAATCCCAGTAGCACCCGCCGTGCGCCATATTGGTATAGTAACTTCGGTGTACATTGGGCATGATCACCAATAGGCGGCGGCCATCAAGATAGCGCTCCAGCGCAGTGCGCCGCTGCCAGGTGGTATGGTCATCAGAACGGCCATGCAATAAATACAGTACAGGACAACCAGCAATTGGCCCCTCTGGAAGAATGATCGTCATCGCTATATTCAATTTGAGTGTTTGTGAGAAAAAATTACAGTCTAGAAGAGACATTGGATATCATCACTTTTCATCCGGATTCAGAAATAATTCCCAGCTAATTTTTCCGAGTGAAAAACCGGAAAATATAGCTTGACAAGATGAATCCAATGAGCTGCAGGCATCGATTCCAACATGTACGCTTACCGGTTATGAAAAAATATGAAAGATGCACATTTGCTAGAACTCCAGGCCATATAGAGATGTTTCCACTAAAAAGTCCTGTCCACTGCCATTTAGCAGATCAGGCAAAGTCGTTTGCTGCGCATCAATATCAGTTGTATTTCAATCGAAATAACCTGGATTGGTCACTACACTACTTAATCGAGAAAAGCGTGGGGGGCCGTTTTCAATTGATGTATTAATCCAGATATCAGTATCTTGGTAGAGACTGATGCCAACATTGATCAAATGACCATTGAGGTTTTAATACGGCCCTGAACGTTAACGAAAACTCCAGAATCGGAAAAACTGTCATGGTTTCCCTGTGCTTCCACGCACAACCAGCTGCGGGTAAAGCACGCGTTGGCGAACGGGTGTACCGGGATTTTCAAGCATGGTGACAAGATATTCAACTGCTTGCTGGCCAAGGGTCTGAAAATCCTGGCGGATCGTGGTGAGCGGCGGCAGATGGTAATCCATTCCAGGGGTATCATCATAACCAATTACAGATACATCTTGCGGCACCCGCAGCCCAAGTTCATGCAGGGCGTAAATAGCGCCAATAGCGGTCTTGTCATTGCCACACAACAGGGCAGTAAATTCTGCGCCCTGGGCCATGAGTTGCTTAACTCCCTGATAGCCGTCCTCGAAACTAAAGAGCCCCGGCACCCAGCAGGCGGGTAATTGGTTGCGGTTCATAAATTCAAGATAGGCTGTATGGCGGGAAATTCCGTCGAATGAATCAAGCCAGCCGGAGATTTCAGCGATTTTGCGATGCCCTAGATTGCATAGATGTTGGAGCGCCATCTGGACACCGTATCCTTGATCCATAACCACCGAGGGAGATTCAACTCCCGGATTTGCGCCAATAATGACAAACGGAATATCCCCACAAAGCTGGGCCAACTGCTCCGATGTATGACTCTGCAAGAGCGCCAACCAGATAAAACCGTCAATCGCGCGCCCTGCAAGATTATTCATCAGGTGGTCGAGTTCGTCGTCCGAACTGGGGTCAAGTATTGCAGAAAAGGCGGTCTGATACCCCAACCTGCTGCTGGTTTGCAGAAGTCCACTGAGCAGATACTTATAGTAGTCCAGATCAAATGTGATGATTTGGAGCGTACGCGAACGCCCTGTATTCAGAGCCTGGGCCAGTCGATTCGGTTTAAAATTGAGCTCTTCAATCGCCTTCTGGACTGCCAGTCGTGATTTGCTAGAAATGTTGGGATGGTTATTGATATAGCGCGAAACTGTCTGGTAGGAGACGCCTGCCAGGCGGGCAACATCGCGAAGAGTAGCTGGCTTGATAAGTGGTTCATTCATAATAAGACGCCTTATTTTTGTGACTATTCACAATTTATCACTTTTTTACCATATCGTCAACAGTCATTTTTGCACAAAAAGGCAAAAATATCTATTAACACAAAAATATCTATTGACTCTTATTATTTTTATAGTTATTATAATTGTGACTGGTCACAATTATAATAACTTGGAGGTGCAATCATCATCTAGAACCAAGTAGAAATTCCCTCATCAAATAATTGTACTTTTCATTCCCATTTTGTAGTACAAGGAAAACAAAGAAAATGAAACGTAATGCCTACTCCCTATGTGTCTTGCTGTTGGCTATCTCGCTGTTCCTTTCAGCCTGTAGCCAGGCTGCTACACCTGCAACACCTGCCGCAACTTCGGTTGAACAGCCCGCCACCGAGTCTACCAGCGTTCCCACCGATGCTCCTACTGCAGCACCTACTGCCGAGCCGGTCACCATCACGTACTGGGACTGGTGGAAGGATCAATCACCTGCCATCGATCGGGCCATCGCCGAATTCGAAGCCGCCTATCCGAATATCAAAGTTAAACGCGACATTCCGGCTACGGAAATGCAGTCTGCCCTGAACCTGGCCTATCAGAGTGATAACATGCCAGATGTCTTTATGGTGCCAGAAGACAATATGCTTGCCCTTAAAGAGCAGATCGATCAAGGATGGTTACGCCCGCTAAATGACTTACCCGGCTATGATGAGTGGATTGCCACTTTCCCCAACCCAAATGATGTAGCTGTGGAAGGGAATAACACCTTTGATGGTAAAACATACACCGCTCCCATTAGCACCAATCGCCCCTGGGTGGTCATGTTTGTTAACACAGATCTTTACAAACAGGCCGGGCTAAGCGTTCCCGAAGACTTACCCAAGACCTGGGATCAGTTGCTTGCCAATTCGCGCATCATCAAAGAAAAGACTGGCCGCTATGGTTTCAACTTGGGCGGCAAAGATTCTTGGTTCTCTGGTTGGGCTTTCTGGAGCTGTAATTTTTCTAACGGCCTGGGCTATGTACTCCAGGGTTATGGGTTCGATCCTCGTCTGGGTAAATACGACGCCGCAAACAATACCTGCATCAAATCCGTAATCACGGGAATTTTGCAGGCTCGCGATGAAGGACTCATTCCACCGGAAACCATTTCCGTAGGCATTGACCAAGTGCAGGCTGATTTCCCAACCGAAAATGGCGCTGCGCATATTTTCACCGGAAACTGGGTTGTTTCAGGTTGGCGCGAATCGAATCCTGATTTCACTGAGTACACAGCGGTGTCGCTGCCTCTCTTTGGCACGGACAAGCAAGGCGGCTACTTTTATCACCAACCCGGTGGACGTTGGCTTGGAATCAGCCAGACAACGGAACATCCAGAAGAAGCCTTTGAGTTTCTCAAGTGGATGTATGGGCCATCCTATGGTCTCGCATCGGCAGAAACCGGCAACGGAGTAACCTTATTTACTCCCAAGCCATGGGATCAATACGCTCAAACTGAGGCTGAGCGCAGCCTGCTCAACATGGATGTCTTGAGCATTGCTGGTCCTGATGCGGCGATCCGCAACCCTGAAGTATCCGCTGTCAAACCGTCTGCCCAGGGCGACGATTTAAATGCAATGTTGATTGGTTTCTATGTAAACCAGCTTAAACTAGAAGATCTTGACGAGTTGTTGGCAGATTATGACGCCCGCTTCAATGCCGGTCTGGAACAGGCTGTCAATGATGCTGTGGCTGCCGGCGCGAAGGTCAGCATGGATGATTTCAAGTTCCCCAACTGGGACCCGATGAAGCCTTACATTTACGAATAACCTTCACCTTTCCTTTTCAACCAGTCGTGGCGGGAATTCAAACATAGGCCAACCGCCACGACTGGCCTAAGCACGACCAAACGGCCGTCATCAAACAGGAAGGAGTGTCTGTATGCAGCATCAAGTCCAAGCATCAACACCAAAAGTCAGCGGAGGACCGTCGTGGTGGAGTAATATCCAGCGCCGGAATGAAATTCTCTGGGGTGCATGTCTGTTGATTCCCATCATTGTTGCCACACTTGTATTTCAACTCTACCCAATTTATCGGTCCATTGAAATCACGATGTACAACTGGTCTGGAATCGGAAAGGCGACCCAGTTTGTGGGGTTGCGCCACTTCTTTAACATTGTCAATGACCCTTGGTGGTGGAATGCTGTAAAAAATTCGGTGCTATATGCAGCTGTGCTTGTTCCCACGCAACTGTTCCTTACCTTGATTACTGCTGTGGCACTCAATAATCCGCATCTCAAAGGTCGTATATTGTATCGAGGTATGTATTTTTTACCGACAATTTCAAACGCAGCTATTATGGCGGTTGTGGCAAGCATCATGTTTGGGCAATTTGGCGCAAAAATCTCGGAGGCACTGGGTATTCAGCCCATCAACCCGATTGGTGATCCGCGATTTTCAATGTGGGCTGTTATTGTCTTTGGCCTATGGAATACTTTTGGTTACAACCTCGTTTATTTTATGGCTGCCCTGCAGACGGTTCCACAGGATCTATATGATGCTGCCAAAGTGGATGGAGCGACCTGGCTCCAAGAAATCATTCATGTCACCATCCCAAGTATTCGCCCCGTAATGGTCATCATTCTCTTTTTAGCTATTATGGGAAGTCTGAATGTGTTCGAAGCCTCATACGTG
>JAJUJY010000137.1 GCA_029265085.1 Chloroflexota bacterium | reverse complement strand
GCCAGCCTCTTCCCTTACCCTTCGGCTTCCGGGTCAAACAAATCCTCGATCCGGCAGCCAAATACACGCGCCAACCGGAAGGCCAGCTCCAGGCTGGGATCATATTTACCGGTCTCAATCGCATTAATCGTCTGGCGAGAAACCTTTAGCCGTTCCGCAAGGTCGGCCTGAGACCAGTTCCGTTCAGCTCTTAAGACACGCAGCTTGTTTTTCATTCGTACTTCCGGTGAATGATCAACTTGGCAGCGAACCAGACCGTTCCCATGAACAAAGGGATGTAGATTGGGCTGACCGCTGGTAAACCAGCCATGTCCAAGAATCCCAATCCCAGCGTAACCAGCATGGTCAATGCAAAACTGATCGAGAGCGCCTCCTGCAGCACCCTGCGCTCCAATTCGTCGAACTGGCGCATCGCGCGGGCCATCCCCAGGGCAATCCAGACACCCGGCAGCATGGGAGCCAGCGCAGCGGCATAGCTCCACGGCGGGGACAACAAGTTTTCTGAAACCAGGTACACACCCGCGGACAGCAAGATCAAATAGAGTGCCAAAGGCAGCAGCAGCGGGCGGATTAATTTCCAGCGGGCTTTCAAACGTTCCAGCATCACAACCTCCTAGCGGCGGCCAAACGGGATGCAGCCTTCTGACCGGTAAACAATCAGTCCAAACAAATTGCCAACCATTGAATAGCCCATCAGCATCCCCTGCAGAAATTCCAACCAGTTTGATTGGATATATGGGGCAGCCAACTGGCCTAATAGAATGGATATCGAGAAAGAAAGCATCGCCGATGCCCAGATCCAGCGCACGGCGTTTTTACGGGCTTGCGGATTAAGTTTTCGTAAAATCATCATACACCTCATGTAAAGCTAACTTTACATATATTGTAAAGCTTGCTTTACATATTGTCAAGGGGTGTTTACTAATCGTCAGCCACCTGGCTGGAAATCCTCATCGCAAAAGCCTCCAAAGAAAAAGACGGGCAGTGATAGGCTGGTGTTTTTTCCTGTTTTCCTTCCTGCTTGACCGTGCTACACTGATGATGACACGCTGCCATTCTCCGGAGGTTAATTCATGCAAGCCTGGCGCAGCCAACTGACATACGATCCAATTCCGCTGCTGCTCTCCAGCGGTGACGAGGCACTGATCTACTTCACCCGCCGCGATCTGTTGGGAGAAGACCCCGGGCCGGTTGACCGGCTCTGGCAGCTGCCGGCGGTCAAAAAAATTCTGCGCAAGCAGCAGCCGGACGGCTCCTGGACGCGCACCAGAGAAAACAAACACCCAGCCGTCAAGGTCGAGCTGGTGGAGACCTTCCGCCAGTTCCGCTTCCTGGTTGAACAATTCGGCTGCACCAGCGAGCATCCCCCCACCCGTCTTGCCGCCGAATATCTCTTCTCTTGCCAGACCGCCGAAGGCGATTTCCGCGGCATCCTGGCCAACCAATACGCCACCTATTACAGCGGGGCGATCATGGCCTTGCTGATCCAGGCCAGCTATGCCGCTGACCCGCGCATCGAAAAGGGTTTTGAATGGCTGCTCTCCATGCGCCAGTCTGATCTCGGCTGGAGCATTCCGCTCATTACCCATAATCTGAACCGGGCAGCCCAATACCGGCTGGTGACGCAATTTGCCGAGCCGCTCCAACCGGACCGGTCCCGGCCCTTCTCTCATCACTGGACCGGCATGGTGCTGCGCGCATTTGCCGTCCATCCGCAGTACCGCACCTCCCCCGCCGCCCTCACGGCAGCCGAACTGCTCAAATCCAGGTTCTTCCAGCCGGACGCATACACATCCTACCATGCTGCCAGCTATTGGCTGCGCTTTGAATACCCCTTCTGGTGGACGCACCTGGTCTCAGCACTGGATTCCCTGGCACGGATTGGCCTGCCCCACGATGACCCACAAATTCAAGCCGGTTTAGACTGGCTGATCAACCATCAGCAGGCAGACGGTTTGTGGAAAGTTTCGTACATCCGGCCAGACGAACCGGAAAAAGCCACCCCGCAGATCCGCGAGCGAAAATTGTGGGTCAGCCTCTCGATCTGCCGGGTATTGAAGATGTTTTTTGGAATTTAATTTTCGCTCTGGCAGAAGGTCTCAGTCGTCTGCGGTCAGCCTTCAGCCAAAAATCCTCTGTGTGCTTTGTGGTGGAAAAAAGAAGGCAGCAGGCGGCAGGTTGCAACCTGCGGTTAAATCATGTGTAAATCAGACATTCCCAGTTAAGCCAGATAACGGTTTGCGTTACCCGCTGGTGGGTGGGACAAGCTAACGCCATTTTGACGGAACCAACCTCAAGCCACGCAAACTGCTTGAAAACGCGCAGACTCCCACCAGTCGGGTGCACGCTGTGTTAGCCTGTTTTTGACCTATAAGACTCATCCTTTACATTTTAATCTATCTGTAAATCATAATTCAATCCATTTCCAAAGATTTTCCACACCTTCTAATTGCCACTTATTTGTTTCTTCGCCAAACTGTTTGTATGTTACTTCAAGACGATCAATATCTTGGCTTTCTAACAGCGGAGCATCCCAATTATCGAAAAGATTTGGACTTTTCCAACCCAAAGCAGCATGACTCTCTGAAAAAAGCATGCCTGACAAAAACTCCGCTATTTCATAAATTATCTGATGAGCGTCCCAAATATGCTTCAAAGTGATTTTTGCGGAATCTGTGTTCTCTGTAGCTCGGCTCTCAGGAGTTGCTGAGTGTGCAACAAATTTGTCGACATAATTTGTAATATCGTTACATAAATCGAGCCTATCCTTTATTCTTGAAAATACCTTTTCAGCAACAACGTCTTGAGGTTTTCGGTTTTGGTGCGATGTTCCGCACAAGCGGTCAAAGGTGGTATGAGCATCCGCGCTTACTTCCCAAGCGAATTCAGGTGGAACTCGAAACGCCAAATTGCTTTGCTTGACTTGCTGAGCAATAAATTCATGTTCACGTTGTTGAATTATTGAGTAGTCATAAGGGATATTCCTAAGTTCAAAAAAGGTTTCCCGTGTCAATTCTGACCGTCGTTTGCCCATATTATCAATTAGTGAATACAAAGAATAAATTCCCTTTTTGCCCGTCAAACCATATTTACTTTTATCGGCAAGACGCCTGATTGAAGCGGCCTGTGCTTGAAAATAATTTCTGTCTATAAAACCATGAAGGCTGGGATTTAAGGATGGGTTATCTGGATTCTTTTCAATTTGAGTTTGGCGACTTTCAAGCACGAAACGAAAAATTGCGGTATCCCAGATCATGATAGAGATTTGTTGGAAGATAGAATTTTCGTCTTCGCCCCTCAAGCAATCACTCCAGATTGCCCAGGCTTTTTCCAGTGATACTTCATTATTATTGCCCATATCTAATCTTCTACACCTTCGATTTGTTACCCTACATGAAAAATGCATTATTGTGCAATGAACAGGCTAACTATTAATTATACGGATTTCAAATACACTGCAAGTTTGCAGCACAACACACCAGCCCCGGAATACTATATAGATATTTCACCACTGATTGAAACAAATTCACCAATAAATTTCCCCGCAATAAAGATATTATACATCATTTAGGAAAGGGGGCAGGTTATTGAAGAAGCCGCCAGCGATCAGCCGGACAACCGGGGGAGAAGCCTCAGATTCTGGCAACTGACAACCGCAACCTTCTCCACACTACCCACCAAAATATTATAGAACAAAATATGAAGATCGGCTATGCGCAATTTAAGAATCTTGATTTTCTCTCTTTTGCTGTTCCTGTTCCTGCGTGCAAATTTTGCATTCAGGCTGTGTTTTTTATTATCCCTGCGTGCAATTTTTGCATCCTGGCCAGCGGGCAAATATTTCACCCCCGCCTGAACGAGTTTTTTGCATTCAGGCATCCAAAGTGCAAAAAATGCACCCCTGGAGAATGCAGATTCTGCACGTCTCCTGAGTGCAAATTTTGCACGAGATTCATATTAACGACTCTTAACGACTTAATACGACTATTAAGAGTTAACAGAATTCAGGTTACAGGTGGCAGGGAAGAAGCTGTCAGCCATCAGCAAATTCAAAAACCTCTGCGGCTTTATGGTGAAAAGGTCAGGTTGCAGATTCTGCCAACTGCCAACTGCCTTCTACCCACTCGCCACTCACGAAACACTTCTCTTCGCTTCATCCACCATATACATGGTCTTGCAGTTTGGGCAGAAGAAATAATAGGCATAATAATACGCCTGCCCGGGTTTGTGCTTGCGAGCCGGGATGCGTTTTTCCACTGCTGTGCCGCATTTCCGGCAGGGCTGCCCGGCGCGAGTGATCTTTCCCCCACTGCCGGATTGGACCGGCTGGGCAGGCTTTTCCGCTTCTTGGACGGCCTGGAAAAGATCCGGTTGAGCTTCAGCGCTGCCGTTGGACTCATACCCGCTGTCCGCGGGCAGGTTGGGACGGCGCAGGGCTGCCACAGCCAACCGGTCGCAGCGTTCGTTTTCCGCATGTCCGGCGTGTCCGCGCACCCACACAAAGCTCACTTTGTGCGGAGCAATAGCCTTTAGCAGCCGTTCCCACAGGTCCGGGTTCAGCGCCTTTTCCCGCGCATTGCGTTTCCATCCGTTCAACCGCCAGCGCTGAGGCCAGCCCTGCTGCATGGCATCCACCAGGTATTTTGAATCGGAATACAGAGTCACGTCACTGCCGGGGGGCAGCGCTTCCAGTCCCATAATTGCGGCGTAGATTTCCATACGGTTATTGGTCGTGCGCCGGAATCCGCCGGAAAGCTCTTTGCGCTTACCGCCAGTCTCGATCACCACCCCATACCCGCCTGGGCCGGGGTTGCCTGCGCTTGCGCCGTCTGTGTATACGTTAATTTGCATGAATCGGGTCCTGTGAATGGTTGATTAAAAAGCTGCTCAGGTTGACTGCGCCCCCTTTCGTGCTCCATTTTTAACAGAAGCGGCAAAATGGGGACTTCTTCAATGTCGAAAACCAGGGGAAGCGTCCAAGGCGAACGGTCAATTTGATAATAACACGGTTATCTTATCACAAAAAAAGCCCTGGCCGCGGGTGTCCGTGCCAGGGCAGATCGGATAGTAATAGTCCTACGATCCGCGCGGATAGGTCTTCCAGAT
The DNA here is from genome assembly GCA_029265085.1 of Chloroflexota bacterium. Next base: position 6,266 of record JAJUJY010000137.1, on the reverse strand, counting down.
GAAGGCGGCAAATAGCACCAGAACAATACCGGTCACCCACCCGCCGATTGCAAACAGGTTGGGCAGGAAATAACCGAAGCAGAACCCGCCAGCCAGCAAAATTGCGGCCAAGACTGCATACTGGCGCATACCGTACATAAAGATAAACGGCAGGTAGTGCGCGCCGACCACGATCATGAAGGCCGGGTAATACCAGTTAACGTTGGCCTGGGTGGCGGCCAGCACCACCGGCAGGCAGAGCGGGACGATGAATGCCACCTGCTTGGCCAATCCCTGCAGCGGGTTGCCGGATTGCAGCGATGCGGGCTGCCCGGCCAGTTTGAGGGCCAGTTGGGTGAGCGGGAAGATAAAGAATCCACCAAAAAATAGTGAGATAATTCCCAGGCGGGCACTGACCCAGGTGCCGAGTGCAGCCGAGATCAGCCAGAGAAGACCGGAAACCAATTGGCCGACATAGCCGCCCTGATATACGGTGCGCATTTCGCGCTGCGCATCTTGAATAAGCATCATTCCACCTCTTTCAAATAATTAACCAATGAATTGCGAATGAAAAAATTATAACATCTTTAAAAATTGAAACATTCATCAATTTGAATCTCGCTGAAAAAACCGATCAACTGGCCAGTCCACCTGGACAGGCTTTCCCCTATAATTTTGATTTGTACGGAATAAAACTCACCCCAAGGAACCGCAAATATGAAGATTGATTACAACCAGATCGCGCAGGCGTATGATTCGAACCGCAAAACCGTTCCCCCTGTTCTGGCCGGCCTGCTCGATGTCCTTCCGCAGGATTCAAGCCCAAAAGTGTTGGAGGTCGGTTGTGGAACCGGAAATTTCATTTCAGCCATCGCCGAACTCGCTGGCTGCGCCTGTTGGGGGATCGATCCCTCGGAAAAAATGCTTGGGTTTGCCCGTGAGCGCAGCCGACAGGTGCAGTTCAGCCAGGGCAGCGGGGAAGAGCCGGGCCTGGTTGATGCATTTTTTGATTTAATTTTCTCGGTAGATGTGATTCACCACGTCCAGGACAGGCCCGCGTATTTCCGGCAGGTCTGGCGGATGCTCAAGCCCGGCGGCCTGGTCTGCACCGTGACCGATTCGGAGGAGGATATTCGCGCCCGCCCAATTTTGACCGGATATTTCCCGGAGACGGTGGCGGTGGAGTTGAAGCGCTATCCACCCATCCAGCGGCTGCAGGCGGAGATGGCCGCGGCTGGCTTGCTTGTGACCCGGTGTGAGCGGGTCAATTACCCGTATGAATTGACCGATATCCGGCCTTTCCGCGAGAAGGCGTTCTCTTCCCTGCATTTGATCTCCGATGAAGCGCACCAGCGCGGTGTAGCCCGCCTGGAAGCCGACCTGCAAAAAGGCCCGATCCCTTCGGCAGCATATTACACCATGCTGTGGGGGGAGAAATAGAAAAAGCCGCCGGCAGACCCCATCCCAAGTAATATAGGTTGGGTGCAGGGCGGCAGCTTTGCCGATCTAACAGCGTAATGATCCGCCCGGAACCCAACACAAAAAAGATGCTGGGTAGAGGGGCAGGTAAGGGGCATCATCGATTGTCTCTTTACTGCCCCTCTACCCAACCATTTCATTACATTTTATGTTCGATTATGGCTCTGTACCATATCAGGGTTTCTTTAACCGTCTGTTCATAGGGGGTGGCAATATCACCAAATGCGCGGACAAACTTGCTCGAATCCACCACAAAGGGTTTTTCAAATTCATACATCATTTCAACCGATTCTTTTGCCTCCGGAATAAATAAACCGCCCAATGCCATCATCAATTTGCTCATCACGGAAAATTTTGGCGGTAAACCGGCTTCTTCAAAAAAGCGTGTGGCCAGCTCGCGGTGAGTCAGCGCGGGCGGGTTGGGAACATGCCAGGCCTGGCCAAGCGCTTCATCCCGTTCGCCCAAAATTGCCATTGCCTCGCCAAAATCGCTGATATAGGTGTACGTATGCGGCTGGTCCAGGGATGCCACAACTTCGGCTGGTTTTCCCTGCAGCAGAGGAATGAAAGTGCGTTCCCCCAGGGTGGAACCGAGCACGGCCGGGCCGTAAAAGTCCGAACCGCGAGCCATCGCAACCCGCACCTTGCCAGTACGGTGCGCTTCCATCAGCGCATGGGACATTTCTGCGCGGACCTTGCCTTTTCGGGTATGCGCGTTGTAAGGCAGCCCCTCATGGATCGGTTTCCCGTTGGGATCCCCGTACATATACAAATTTTCCCCCACAATTAATTTCGCGTGATTGGCGGCTGTTCCGGCCAATATGGCCGCCTGCAGCAGCGGAAACTGCGTCACCCACTGGTGATATTCCGGTTTGGCGCACTGGTACACCACACTGGCTTCCGCGGTAACACTGCGGGTAAAGTCGGTGTTGTAGGCGTCTCCGGCCGCAATTTCAACCTTGTCTGAAATTTCCGCTGGTCGTTTCCCAGAGCGGTTGACCATTATTACCGTTTTTCCGCGTTTCAAAAGCGCACGAGCGACAGCTTGCGCCAGCGGACCTGTTCCAAAAATAACATTCCGATCAGACATGACCAACTCCTCAATTGTCTCTCAGGCTGGCACAAAACAGACAAGCCTGCCTATGCCGGTTTGAATATTACAGGATAATATCTTCCACCGGGCGGCGCAGCGAACGCGGCATGGCCTCGGCGTACCCGTAACGGACCAATAACTGCGGCGCAGCATTCCCCATTCCCATTGCGCTTTGGAACTGGCCGCGCAGCCCAGACACCTCAATCGGCTGGTTCAAAAAGGCCGATTTGATGTTGAGTGAGGTCATCGTCAGCGCCAGGCGCTCATACACCTGTCCCGCACGCACCCAGGCAGCTTTGCTGTCGGCGTCCGTGGCAATCACCACCGCGCCGGATGAACTGCGCAGTTTCTTGGCGTCCGCATCGGCCTGCTGCTGCGGCTTGGTGCCCGCCACAAAGGACTGCCCCAGCCAGCGCGGAACCTCCGGGTTGCCGGAGCAGCGCGAGTATAAACCGTCCAGGCTGGACATGGCTTCCTTTTTATTGAACCGCAGCCAATCAATTAATTCATTCACAAAAGCCTTATCCGCGTACTGGGCCAGGTTGCCCTGGTTCACATATTCCACGGCCTGCTCGATTTCCCCGGAGCTGGTCAGGTAACGCAAGGCCACCCCTTCTTCAATCGCCATGGCCTGTAATTGCGCAAAATCGGCGCTGTTTACCGGCTGGCCGTCATATTCGCTGCGGGTATTCTGCCGCATGGGAATCGCCTGCATCAGCGCACCGGATTGCGGTTCGCCGGGCTGGAACTGTACGCGGATCAAATCGGCGCTGTCCGGATAGGTCACACTGGGTTCGTATCCGGCGGCGCGGGCAGCAATCAGCAGGTTTTCCAGTGCACAGCCCAGGCTGATCCATAGTTCGCGGTGATCGGGGTCCACCACCGCCAGTTCGCGTGAATAGTCGGGATAGATTTCAATGCTGTTCTCAGCCGCGGCAAACTTCCACGGCTGGGTATTGTGGCCGTTGGCCGCCAGCGAAGCATAGTGAATCAGGTCCGCAGAGGGCAGGCTGGAACCGGCGGCAATATTCGCCGCTGACCAGGTCTGGCTGACTTGCTGATCCATGTTGAGCCAGGGTGACCAATAAGAGATCGCAGCGCCTCCGGCAGCGGTGACGCCCGCGGCGGCGGCCAGTTTAAGAAAATTACGGCGGGTCATTTTGGTGGAAAGGGGTTGTGGATTCATTTCATTAATTCCTTTTCTAATAAGCATAAGAGGTTTCAGAAATAATCATTGCTTGATGGATTAATTCATCCAATGCACGGGTATACAGCTCGGCGGGGTTGGTGATGAACGGCGGGAACTGTTGGCTGATCTCAACAAAAACCAGCCCGTGAACGGCCGTCCAAATGGTGACTGCCTGGTAGTAAATTTCTTCATTAACAGGTCCGCGCTGTTCTTTGGCCAGTTGGAACATTTCTTTGAGCGCGGCGTTCATCGGCACAGACGGAGCGCGCAGTTTTCCATCTGCCTCAGCATCAGCCAATACCTGCACCAGCACGTTCAACCCGCGCGCGGCTGCCGGCCCGGTAATATCCATGGGTGCGTTGTACCCGGCTATTGGCGTGCCAAAGATCAGGTGGTAGCGTTCCGGAAAATCTACCGCCCATTGGCGGTACATCAGGCCCAGCGCGCGCAGCCGGCCAGCGTGCTCCCCCACCGGAACACTGTTTAGGGCGCGCAGTTGAGCATCGCCAAAGGCCGAGTAGGCGTCCACAATCAGGGCGGTCACCAGCGCATCCCGGTCGGGATAGTAATTGTAGATTGCCGGTGCGGTAATGCTCAGCTCGCGGGCAATCGCGCGTAAAGAAAGCGCGGGCGCACCCAGTTCGGCGATCTGCTTCCAGGCAGTTGCCAGGATGCGTTCTCGCAAATCGGTTGGCTGTTCTCCGCGGCGTGGTCTTGGGCTCATGGTTCCTCTTGAGTAATAAACACTGTATATTTATACTGTAAATATACAGTGTTTATTATTATTTGTCAAGAGGGGAAAAACTGGTGGAGAGGGGAAAATCGGTGTTCGTCATGGTAGGGTGGGTGAAAAGCGGTAAACATGCCGTTGTATCAAGAAATTGACTCGCCTGGAACCCACCAACATGCAATGTTTTTACCAAGGGCTGGATGGAGATAAATCAAAAACCCTGTGAGGTTTCAAAAACCTCGCCGGGTTGGCAGTTAGCTGACGCCTTCATGCCGTCAGTTTACCGGGTGGTGAACAATTTGAAAAACAGCCTGGACGTGTGCCAATAATGTCGCCTGCCTGTTATCTTCAATCGGATCAATGATGAAAAGGTTTTTCATATACCGCATTTGAGAATAAATGCTGCTGGTATCAACCCCAAAAGTTTCTTCAAACTGTGGCACTTTAAATTCGGCACCTCCGAGATGCCTTAATGCTTTTCTGGCATCCTCAGGGTTCTTAACAAATAATTGAAAAATCGTTGGGAAATATTCGGCGAGAATGATCAACCGAACCACCGTACGCATCAAATAACGGTCCAGATCTGTCTCGTGCATATCCAGGAAAAACAGATAATGATTGAGAATGCGTTTCACCTTGCGCGGATTGGTGAAATTACAATCACGTACGACAATACCAAAATCATCGAATTCCCGCATTAATTTTCGCCGGTCTTCTTCATCCACTAGCTCGGCCAGGGCGTCAGATGCAAATTTTTGGGCCTGTTCCGGCGAGGGTTCAGGAACATAGAAAGAATAATTTAGAATTTTTTCCAGGTATTCGCGCCCATCCACAACCAGCCCGGCATACTTCATGCGGATGCCTTGATACACCACCCGCGGATTTAGCGCCAGAACAAACAGGCAGTTGGGCGAGAGCAAAAAGTTCTTCATACTTTCCAGGATGGTGATTACCGTGGCCGGCAGGCAGCGGTCCAGGTCATCCACCAGGAACACAAAGCGCACCTGATCCACTGCCAATCCCGGCGAATACTTGCCAATCCAATCCCGGGCAAAGATTTCCAGCATCTGGTGAAAAGCCTGGTCTAAACAGCGCACCTCATTGGCCCAGCCGCTTAAGACCTTTTCCACCTCGTTTTGCTGAGATTTAAGCTTGTCGAACAGGTCGGCCAGATCTTTAAGAGTGACACCTTCACCCGTAAACGTATGCGTCACAGCCCGTAAAGCCACATCACTGAGCGCCAGCATACTGGTTAAGGAAACCTGCTTAAATTGGGTCAAAAACTGCTGGTTTGCGCTGAATTCATGCTGTAGATATTCTTCTTTGACGGCATACAGCAGCGGGTAGAGCAAATTGCTCTCATTTTCATATTTCCAGGCGTTAAAACGGACCGGAATGAACGCTTTGCCATTTGCCTGAGGTTGGTTGATGATTAAATTGTGCAGCAAATTTAAGATCGAGGTCTTTCCCGATCCCCAATCACCCAGCACACCGTACGCAAAAGGCGGTTCGGTGTTATACAGCGCTCGCTGCAATTTCCCGGCAAAATCGCGGAACTGCAGCCGGTCGTCCGGGTAAAATTCAACCGGCAGATCCGGAGCAAAATGGATTTTCATTTTTCACCTTCCTCTTCTTGGGAGATTCCAGGCTGCTCAGGCTCAACCAGGGTCAGGAAATAAACCCGCCCTTTCTCATCCCCCACCAGCACTTTGTGATGCGCCTCATCCCAAAGGACGGCAGACAGCCGGTCATCCACCACCAGACAGGCCAGGCAGGCGCCGGAGTGCAGATCCCAG
>JAJUJY010000216.1 GCA_029265085.1 Chloroflexota bacterium | reverse complement strand
GGGGATATACCAGCCGGAACCTATTTTGAGAATCCCATAAGCGAAAATGAAACAGCGCGCATCATGACTGGAGCTCCCTTACCACCTGGTGCGGATGCAGTCGTTCCAGTCGAAGAGACGAATTTTCCTTATCAAGATATTAATACCGGCCTACCCCAATCCGTGCTCATTTATACAGTGGTTAAACCTGGCGGCAATACTAGGCCAAAAGGGCAGGATATCCATCAAGGGCAACTCATTTTCCCTATCGGAAGAAAACTGCAGCCGCAGGATCTGGGTTTATTGGCCACATTAGGCCGCTCCAAGGTCCTGGTGCACCGGCAGCCAAAAATCGCTGTGATTTCTTCAGGAGATGAACTGATCCCATTAGGAATGCCCTTAAAACAAGGTCAAATTTACGAGTCAAATGGCATTGTCATTGAAAATTTAATCCAGCAGGCAGGTGCTTTACCGGTGCAGCTTGGTACTGCAAAAGATGATCCTGCACACATCAGGGAAATCCTTCAAAAAGCTGTGGATCATCAGGTTGATCTGATCATCACCTCTGCCGGGGTAAGTGTTGGAGCATTTGACTTCGTTAAATCCGTGATTGAAGAAAACGGGTCGTTATCCTTATGGCGGGTCAATATGCGCCCTGGAAAACCCTTGGCTTTTGGTAATTATCACGGCATTCCCATCATTTCTCTCCCTGGTAACCCTGTATCTGCGTACGTAGGATTTTTCGTATTTGTTCAGCCAATTATTCGCAAATTGATGGGGCTGCTTGAATATCAAAAACCAACCTTTTCAGCCAGATTATTAGAACCAGTGGAGTCAGATGGCCGTGAGAGTTATCTCAGAGCTGTTGTACATCTTGAGAATGCGGAATACTGGGCTTCCCTGACTGGACATCAAGGTTCCGGAAATTTGTATTCATTGGTTCAGGCAAATGCATTAATTATTATTCCGGCAGGAGTGCATCACTACCCTGCTGGAACAACGGTGAAAGCATGGAAGCTGAATGATTTATAGAAATGGATTAGAAAATGACCAAAACATCCACTAAATTCGGTATAGTATTCTCAATTATTGGGCTGATCGATGCTGCATATTTATTATTGATCAAGTACACCAATAATAAATCTTTGTGCATTCAAGGCATTGGAGATTGTTGGTCTGTAAATACATCCCCTTTTTCGGAAATTTATGGTGTTCCAGTTTCGCTGCTTGGGTTACTAGCCTATCTTGTAATGATCATTTTATATTTGACTGAATCAAAAAACACATTTTGGTCAAAATACACAGATATTTTATTGTTCGGTTTGACATTAATTGGTGTATTATATTCTGCATACTTGACGTACTTGGAAATTGCGGTTATAAAAGCGATTTGTCCGTTCTGTGTGATTTCTGCACTCGTAATGTTGATTTTATTCGGAAATTCAATTTATCGTCTGGCAAAATTACAAAGCCAAGATTGAATCAGGAGGAAAATTATGCCAAAGATTCGCTGCCATTATCTTGATTGTGCATTCCTGGATGAAGGTTACTGCAGCGCTGCACTTGTAGAATTGGATCAAGATTCTGGATGTTTAACCTACTCTCCCACCGCCGAAGCGGACCAGGAAGACGAGTGGGATGAAGAAGAAACCGAAGAATGGGAAGACCTGGAAGATAGTTTAGACGAAGAAGACGAAGAATGGATTGACGACGAAGAAGAAGAGTTTTAATTTTTTTTGGTCAATCGATATATTTCGCTTTCATCAATAATTTTCTCTTTCAAGAGTTTGTTTAATTTTGATAAAAAACCGGCAGTTAAATGTCTGCCGGTTTTTTATAGAAAAGAATTAGTTTGACCATGCAATCCACGCTTCACAAACCGAACCAACTTAAATACAACTATCTTGTAAATATTTTGGATGGTAGTTTTTTTGGTTTCGGGTTAGGTTTCACCTCGTTTACAACCATCCTCCCATTGTTCATTGCCACAATGACCGATGTTAACTTGCTGATCGGCCTGGTACCCGCTATTCATTCATTAGGGTGGCATCTGCCGCAGTTATTAACTGCTTCCCAAACCAGCCGAATGCCCCGCTTCAAACCCTGGGTACTGATCCTGGGATTTCAAGAAAGGCTTCCGATTTTAGGATTTATGATCGCAGCCTTATTAATTCCAATTGTTGGAAAATCTTGGGCACTCGGAATTGCCTTTTTCTTTTTGATCTGGCAAGGTTTGGGGGGTGGTTTTGCAGCAAATCCCTGGCAAAATATGATTGCCAAGATTATCCCAAACGATTTCCGGGCTACATTTTTTGGATTACAGTCCGGGGCTGCCAATCTCCTTGCGGGGGTAGGCGCTATATTAGCAGGCATTTTCCTGGAAAAATATATTTACCCCTATAATTTTGCGATTTGTTTCCTCTTAGCCTCATTATTGATGTTTATCTCATTTTTGTTTCTAAGTCTGACAAAAGAGGATATCCGTGAAATTCCAGTACAAGACAAGAATCAAATTCCTCTTTGGAAACAAGTCAAACATTACTTAAGAGAAAATTCACCTTTTCGCTGGTTCCTGATTAGCCGAATTTTGTTTCAATTTGCAGCAATGGCATCCGCTTTTTATATTGTCTATGCGGTTAAAATCCGCGGAGTCAGCCCTGTGGATGCCGGAATTATGACCAGTATATATTTAGTGGTTCAGGTAGTATCAAATCCTTTGTTTGGCTGGATCGCAGACCGGTTTGGCCGCAGCCTGGCGCTTGAGACTGGAGCAATTGCTACCTGTATTGCTGCGGGTTTGGCCTGGTTTTCCCCATCGGTTGAATGGTTTTATCCGGTCATGATCTTTGCTGGTATTGCTAATACCGTTTTTTGGACAATCGGTATTGCTGCATCAATGGATTTTGGGACTGAAAACGAGCGTCCGATGTACGTTGGGATGGCAAACACATTAATCGCCCCAAGCGCAATTCTCGCCCCGATGTTGGGAGGATGGCTTGCCGATTCTTTCGGTTACATAACAACATTTATCACGGCAATTATCTTTGGCATAATCACCTGGTTCGTTTTACGCTTTTTTGTTCGAAAACCGCGGAAAAAATAACAATATTTACGAAGATTAAGAAGAATGGTTTACCTGGTCTAAATACCTTATGATCTGCTTCAACATGAGCGCATATCCCGGATGGCTCGGATAATTGACGTCATGCTCTCCTGGAACCTCCACATAGGATACAGGCGATTTAATAAGCTTTCGCAATTGATTGGTATTCTTCGGATACACAACAGGATCATCCGCTGGTTGGATAATCAATGCGGATACTGAAAGTCTGGCAGCATTCATCACAACCTGCTTGCTCAATTGATAAAATTGTTCCAGAAAAATTAATGGGACAGTTAATTCACGAATACCCTTTTGGACATCCACAGAATTCGGATCAAATTCTGGAACCATTTCAATCATTGCTGATTTCATCTCTTCCGGTTTAAATTTCATCCAACGAAAAGGTCGAAATGAAATTGGTAAAAATAATCTGGCAAACTGAATGAACGGGCGAAATTGAATCAATTCAGGAATCCAAAATGGTGCCAGTAAGATTAATCCTTTGGGATTCACCTTTGAAGCAACAGGAATCGCTAAACCGCCTCCCATCGAATACCCCAGGATAACTATTGGATAATAATGTTCCTCTAGCTCTTTATAAGTCTTGAAAATGGCGTCTTCCCATTCTTTTTCTCTCTTTTGAAACAAATTCGGGAAATCTTTACCAAATCCAGGCAGTTGGATTCCCTTGACTGTCCAGCCAAAACGGTGGATCGCTTCGCCTAAGGATCTCATTTCGTGCGGGGAACCAGGAAATCCATGCACCAACAAAACAGCACCTTTACCGCCATCGAAAAAGTAAGATTCATGCCGGTCATGGTTAAACAAACCAAGATCTTCAATAATTTTTTCATTTGGGGTCGCTAAAGCATGCAAGCAATCGAAAAATAGAAGAAATCCCCCTTGTAGAATAATTCCCCATCCACTTCCTGCCCAAAACAATTCTGTCCGACCCAATCCAAGAATCAGCCAGGAACCAAATCCAAGATAAAAAATATCAGCCGCAGCATTTATCCATAGAATTCTTTTGAGTTTTTTCGCTTCTTGATTTACTTCGATCAAATTAACCAGTTTGGTACCATTTTTCTTAACACGATGCAATCCATAACCAGCAATAAGACAATCGATTAAACCCCATGCAGCGATTTGTATTCCAAACCCATTCCAAAAGCTTAATTCAGCAAAGAATGCCAAACACAGCCCGGAGATCAGGCTTAGGAAGCCCCACAACAATAAACGGCGCGAAAGGATGTTCTGGTAATCCCATATCATAAATACACGCCTCAAAAGCCCTTGTAGCTTGAATAAAGGGAGGAAATGAAGGGGTTTGTTGAATTACCCCTCATTTCCAATGAAGTTTCGATGGGATTCACGGGTTGAAAATAGATTCTTTTGAACGCTGTTCCCTGGCATTAATTCCATCGATAATTTTCAGAATCTCTTGATTACCAGGGATATCCGACATTGAACTGCCGTAATGAACATATTCAATCATCCCTTTGTAATCAATCACAAAGACAGCGGGCATTCGGCCAAGTTTCAACCAGTTCACTTCCTGAGCATATTGGTCGCTGATGACCGAGCGGACATCCGCCAGGCCAATAAACGGCATAGACTCTTTCTCCCAATACCGCTTGAATGCATTCGGGCCATCCGGTCCCAATGTAATCACCTCGGCGTTGCGATTAACAAACTCAACATAATCTTGACGCAACTGCGCCATGTGGTTCACACAATAGGGTCACATAAACCCACGGTTAAAAACGAGCACAACCACTTTTTTTTCTCGGTAGGCTGACAAAGTAACATTTTTCCCATTGGTATCTGTTAATGAAAAATCCGGGGCTGCGATACCAGTTCTTAATTTTTGGGGCATTCTATCCTCCTAATTTTTTGGTTGTTGAATAAAGGGAACAACCGCATTCAGAAAATCTGTCGGGCATTCTTCCTGTGGAACATGCCCGCAGGATGGAAACACGATCAAACCTGCACCAGGGATATCCCCGGCTAAACGTACACTATCCGCAGTTGGCACAATTCTGTCATCATCACCGCTCACAACTAACACCGGAACACGTATCTCCGTTAAAGCTTCTTCTAGATTAGCTGGAGTGGCAGCTTTTGTATGCTCCCACAAAGCCGCATCCCAATTAGCTAACTGTAGTGGTTTACGATAACCCGCGATAATCTCATCAGTAATTTTGCCTGGGTCATGCCATGCAGCACGGATAAATTGATCACCCTGCTCACCCGCAATTGAGCGAGTAAAATATGGCCCCCATCGATTAAACCATGGTGTACTTAGAAAAGGCCGAATCCAGGATGGAGCTCCGCCGCTGGTATAAATGGCAGCATCAACCAATACTAAACCCGCCACCTTCTGAGGATCTGTCAAAGCAGCCTGCATTGCAACAGTTCCACCTGCCGAATTCCCGACCAGAACAGCTTGATTAATTCCCAAAGCTTCCATTAACCCAAATAACAGTTTGACTTGAGAATTTAATGAATACGGGGATTCGCCTTCCCAATCCCCTGGAAGTGGTCGTTCTGTCAATCCAAACGCCGGGCGATCATACGCAATCACAGTTCCTATTCCGGCCAAAGGTTGTAAGACTTCTCTCCATGAAAAAGTACTTGCACCAAATCCATGGAGCAAAATAATTGCTGGCTCACCCTGGCCATATTGCTTGAAATGCACTTCGATTCCGTTCACATTAATAAACTGGCTGTCGGGATCTGCCACCTGTTCAATCGGTAAAGGATCCTGTAATGGGGGGACCGGAATGACCAGCGGTCCTATTACCAGGACCAAAATGGATAAGAGGACAAATAATCCTATAAACCTGAGTGGTTTCATAATTCACTCCCCGATTTCTCGCAATAGTTCAACTGTCGATTGGACAATTTGATCTTGCTGCTCTACCCGTGAAATCCTGGCAACGCCATCTCCTGATTGAATACCATACCAACCAAATTGCGCATGATTTCCACCTTTAATCTTGACCCAGGTTGTATCAGCCGGCAATAAAGGCTTTGAGTTTGTAATTTTTTCCGGCGTGGCTAACCCATCTTGAGTAGCTGAAATTGAAACGACTTTGATTGGAAAACTGGCAAGGTTGTTTGAATCGGCTGGATAAGAAGCCCATAATACTAAACCGCTAACTATCCCTGGGTTGGTATAAATATAATTGGCAGCCATAGACCCACCCAATGAGTGTCCGCCGATCGCCCAAT
>JAJUJY010000230.1 GCA_029265085.1 Chloroflexota bacterium | reverse complement strand
GCCCTCGCCCTATTCCGCGAGTACCACCGGTAACGACAATACCTTTCATGGATGGTTCCTTCATTTGATTTCGATTTGGTTGACAATACCGCTCCTGGCGGTGACGAATCATCTCTCGAGAAGAAGAGAATACCACAGCATTCATTTTGTTGTACAGGAATGTGGAACCCTTGCCAGCTGTTTGGATAAATTGGACTATATGGCTAAGAATTCTTGGTGATTTCTAAAACACTTCGACATTGAAACTTGTTAAACTAATCATGGTTATTGGTTTAATTGTTTAAATGTGGTTTGTTGCTGGTTGAGGGAAGATGAAACAATTTTATCTCAATGAGAATAATTCATGACAGAACCTCAAAGCTGCCCTTATCTGGGATTAAGAGATGATCCACACACCGCGATTGCATTTCCATCGCGGGAAAATCACTGTCATAAAACTCGGCCTGTCAGTTTCATCTCAAAAGATCACCAGCGTCAATTTTGTTTAAGTGAACGTTGTGTAGAATGCCCGGTTTATGCTGTGAAGAATGCGAAAACATTACCACGGGGACTCAAACCTGTGCCGGGGTATGGATTGCGGCGCTTTCAGCTGGCTCTGTTAATGGTTTTGTTGGCTTTGTTGATCGTTTCAATCAGTGGATTGTTTATTTTTCAGGAGCGGCCTGATTTATTTGTGGATGCCAAACCGGAACTGCCTGTGATTCCGGTCACCGGCGCAGACCTCGCCGCTACCAGTTTGATCGAACAATTTATTCCAAACACATTGCCGGATACGGTAGCGCAGGCCTGTGCGCAAACACCGGATCAGTGGCTGCCATACACCGTGAAATTAAATGATTCGTTATACCGGCTCAGTTCATTGTATGGGGTAACGATTAAAGAAATTCAGGATGCAAACTGTCTGGGTAATCGTTCAATCCTGAAAGGGGGCGATCTGATTTATCTGCCAGCCAGGGTGGCAACGGGAGCAGTCCCCTAAAGTGAATTTTCTCTACTGGCTGGACTGAATGCCGCGCAGGAGAGTTTGAATACTTCCGCGCATCACGCGGGACCAATCGGTGCCTTGAGGATCCATCATCCCTTGCAAAATGACCCCAATGGACAGCGCAACCAAAGTGCGTGCTGTTTCTTGAGGGTCAATCGGTTTTAGGGATCCTTCGGCGATTCCTTCATTAAGGATGTCAGCGAAAAAATCGACATAGCGCCGGTAGGGTTGAATGGATGCCTGCCAGATTGTTGGGTCGCGCAGCGACTGCTGCCAAAATTCAAGGAACATGGGTAGATATCCACTGGTTTCGGAAAAAATAAACTGGGTGGAATCAGCCATTTCTAACAGTACAGCCGGAACTGGATGATTTTCTTTGCGCGCATTGGCCAGGCTTGCATCAACTCCCAGCAGCCATGTGTCAAGCAGATCCATAAACAAATCATGCTTTGTGCTGAAGTGGTAGTAAAACGCCCCTTTGGTTACACCGGCCTCATTACATATATCGGATACCGATGCGGCATTGTAACCCATCCGCGAAAAGCAGTGATGTGCAGCGGTTAAAATTCGGGCGCGAGTTTCTTCAGCGCGGACTTGTTGGGGCATGCTGAACTCCTGGTTGAGATTGTACTTAGTATAGCATATCCTGTTTGCCGTGTTTGCGTGATTCAATCGCCGCAGCCAGGCAGGTCACAGACCCGATAAGAAAAAATATGACCAGAGTGTGACTTGACGAAGCGCTTCTGGGGTGCTATTTTAAAACCGACCGGTTGGTATAATTTTGCGTTTTTATCTACAATCCCAGGAGGCATCTTTTATGGATCTGGTTACCGGAGCAACGGGACATATTGGCAATGTTTTGGTTCGTTTGCTTGTGGAACGAGGAAATCGGGTGAGGGCACTGGTGCTGCCTGGAGAAAAAACGCAATCTTTGCAGGGTCTTGATGTGGAAATTGTTGAGGGAAATGTTCTGGATCCAGCTTCTTTGGCATGCGCAATGGTTGGAGTAACGCGTGTATATCACCTGGCTGGAATGATCTCGATTTTACCAGGCCGTAACGAGTTAGTCCGGCGCGTGAATATTGAGGGAACCCGCAATGTTGTCGAGGCTGCCCGGGCTGCCGGTGTGCAGCGAATGTTGTACACTTCTTCAATTCATGCGCTGAAGCGAGTTCCGGATGGGGTGATGATGGATGAAAATTTGCCATTTGATCCGGACAACCCGGTGGGAGAATATGACCGCTCAAAGGCGGAAGCTTCTCTCGCTGTTTTAGCGGCTGTGCGGGACGGGTTTGATGCGGTTTTGGTCTGCCCGACCGGCGTGATCGGACCGTATGATTTCTTAGGCTCGGAGATGGGTCATTTGCTGGTTCAATGGATGCGTAAGCGTGTGCATTGGTTGACAGACGGCGGGTATGATTTTGTGGACGTGCGTGATGTTGCTCAAGGAATGCTGCTGGCGATGGAAAAAGGACAGACTGGTAAAACCTATATCCTGTCTGGTGAAAAGGTGCGTCTTGGGCAGCTTTCTGAAATCATTGGCGAATTAACAGGGAAGCGCTGCCGGGCTGTGCGGGTGCCGTCTCGTCTGGCGTTGTTTGCGGCCAATTTCACCCCCTATTTTTACCGATTATTTAACCGCAAACCAAGTTTTACGAAATATTCTATTGTAACCGTGACGGGAAATTCTACCATTAGCTCGAAGAGAGCCCAGGAAGAATTGGGATACCGGCCGCGCTCGCTGCGAGAATCCATTCGCGATACCTTGCAGTGGTGGAAATCATCCAGCCAGCGTTCACCAGCCCGCTAACTGCGTCATTATTCACAGCAGGTACTCGCTGCTGTTGATGTATTTAATCCGCTTAATCCGTGCGGCTGCGCAAGGGAAAATTGGGGGATTGACAAAATTCTATATTGGTAATATTATAGTGCTATAATAATAATGAAAGGACCATAATGCAAGAATCCAGCCTGACCAATGCCGAACTTGCCATATTATCCTTGGTGGCCGAAGAACCCCGGCACGGTTACCAGATCGAACAGGTGATTGAACAACGCGGTATGCGTGCCTGGACAGAAATTGGCTTTTCCTCGATTTATTTTCTGTTGAATAAATTGGAAAAGACCGGATTGGTAACCAGCAGGTTAGAACCAGCGGCTGGCCGCGGGCCTGCCAGAAAAGTCTTTGCGGCAACTCCGGCCGGGTATCAACGCTTAAGCCAGGGGGTGATCGAGGCATTATCTGTTCCGCAGCCTTGTTTTCCGTCCATTCAACTTGGTCTGGCAAATTTGCCCATGATCAAGCCCGCGGAGGCAATCCGGGCTCTGGAACAATACCGCACGGGTTTGGATGAGCGGATTGCGCAGATGATCGCCAACCGGAATGCGCAACGACCCCTGCCGTATTTTGTAGAGGCAATGTTTGAGTACTCGCTGGCCTTGGTGCAGGCGGAACGGAATTGGGTAGAAAAGTTCCTGGATAAATTACAAAATGGAAATGAAATGAATGATGATCAAAGTAGATCACCGCAAAATTTTTAAAGAATTTTATCAGCCTCGTGCGAACCAGATCGCAAAAGTGGAAGTGCCGGAATGGTCATTCCTCTCGATCCAGGGAAATGGTCATCCGCAGTCCGATGGATTCCAGCAAGCCGCTGAGAGTCTATATCCACTGGCATATACGATTAAGTTTTTCGTGCGCGAACGGATGGAGATCGATTACCACGTCATGCCGATGGAAGTTAGCTGGGTCCTGGATCGTTCGCAGAAAGGCCAATTTGCCTGGACTATGCGGCTCATGCAGCCTGAGTGGGTTACAGATACACTGGTTCAGGAAGCAAGGGAAAAAGTGCTTGCGAAAGGGTTGATGGTTCCACGATTGGATCAGGTATATTTTGAAACTTTAAATGAAGGGCCATGTATCCAGTCGCTCCATTGTGGAGCCTATGATGCGATGAATGAGACGCTGGCAAAAATGGCTGCCTGGGCCAGTGAGCGCGGCCTGGCGACTACCCAGGATACACACGATATTTACCTGAATGATGTTCGGAAAACCCGTCCGGAAAATTTGCGCACGGTGATGCGTGTTCAAATCCTTGAAAGATAAAGGAGCTTGTGATGGCGGCGATTGATTTAAAAAAAGCGTTAAGCAAGGTTTATAATCCCCCAAAGGGGAAGTTTACCCTGGTGGATGTGCCGGATATGCAATTTTTGATGATCGATGGGCATGGTGACCCAAACACCAGTGCGGATTACCAGGATGTTGTGCAGGCATTGTATGGATTGGCTTTTACGCTAAAATTTGCTCTCAAGAAAAAAGGTGTGGAATTTACGGTAATGCCGCTCGAAGGATTGTGGTGGATACCCAATATGGCGGATTTTCTGCAAGCACCGAAGTCGGATTGGGATTGGACGATGATGATGGTGCTGCCCGATGAGGTGACTCCGGCAGATGTGGAAGCTGCACGAGAAGAACTTACCCGGAAAAAGAATCCGGCTGCGTTGCCCCGTATTCGCCTGGAAAGATTTGCTGAAGGGCTGGCTGTGCAGATTATGTACCTGGGCGCTTACGCGGATGAGGGTCCGACTATAGCTGCCATGCACCAGTTCATCCACGATTCCGGTTATGAACTGCGAGGGAAGCACCACGAAATTTATATGGGTGACCCGCGCCGGACAGCACCGGAAAAGTTAAAAACAATCATTCGCCAGCCGGTTCAGAAAGCTGACTGACCCGTGAAAATGGCGAAGTGGTCTGGGAAAAATGTGCTGATCACCGGAGCATCGGCTGGAATTGGTGCGGCCATTGCTCGAAAACTGGCGGCTGAGGGGTTGAGGGTCGGCCTGGCTGCCCGCCGGTTGGAAAGACTGGAAGAATTGGCCAGTGAAATTTGCCAGACCGGGGGAGAAGCCTTTGTTTTTCCAGCAGATCTCAGCCAGCCTCAAGATCGTGTCCGGCTGCTGGAACGGGTTGAACAAGAAATGGGACCGTTGGATGTGCTGGTGAATAATGCAGGTTTTGCCTGGTATGGTTACACTGCAGATTTGCCCTGGTCAATTGCGGACGGCATGCTGGCAGTGAATGTGGAGGCTGTGGTGCATCTGACGCTGCTCACCCTGCCCGGTATGCGTGCAAGGAGAAAAGGCCAGATCATCAATATTGGTTCGATTGCCGGTGAAATTCCCAGCCAGGGGGTGACGCTCTACGCCGGGACCAAAGCATTTCTAAACGCATTTACCACGGCTCTACACCGTGAATTGAAAGGGTCGGGTGTGTCTGCCGGCGTGATCCGTCCCGGCCCGGTGAAAACTGAGTTCTTTGATACGGCGGCAGTGCATTCGAATGGCGGCCGGATTCCCTCCGAGCGGCTGGCAGTTCCCGCAGACCAGGTTGCTCATGCGGTCTGGCGGATGCTGTGCCGTCCGCGCAGGACGATTTATGTGCCTGGGTTGTTGGCTTTGACGCCCTGGGTGGAATTGGTGTTTGCCCCGGTGATGGACCGTTTGGGGCCGATGCTGCTCAAGCGCAGTCAGATCCGGAATAATGAAAATAAACCTTAAAAAAATAAATGGGTGGCCAAAAGTGAAGTGCACCCCAACGGGTAGACAGAAAAAGAAAGCAGCCTCACTAACTGGACAGACACCTTACCTGGTAGGGTGTCTGTTTTGTTTTCAATTGTATCCGTTCATAGTTGTAGAAATAAATATATTCATCAACTAGTT
>JAJUJY010000140.1 GCA_029265085.1 Chloroflexota bacterium | reverse complement strand
GGATCTGGAAACTGGCCGTGTAATTGGCCTGTTCTAAAAATCTTCTGGTTTATTTCTACAAAATAAAGACAGGGTCGAGAAACAAGCTCGACCCTGTCTTTTGATCTCCGATGCGTTAATCATCCAGCCGGTCTTTTCGTTTTCCTCCGTTTTCTAAGAAGTAAAACAGCAGGATGGTGAAGACTGCAAATACACCCACAACCAACAGCGGATTGGCGTTCCACAGCCCTGGCAAGGTGACTGGGCCAAGATTAGCAATATTCACAATGGGTGGAAAAATGGTCTGATAGGTCAAGCCAAAAATTAATGCACCTGCCAGTAAACCCAAAATCCCAGAGACAAGATAATCTAGTTTTCCTTCGCCGGACCCGGCGGCACAGGTGCCTGGTCAGTACCCGGTTAGCGCCATGCCAATTCCAAAAATTAACCCGCCAAGCAAATTTCCCAGGATATATGTAGGGGGAATACTGGGGAATTGAACGACCCCAATGCCTTTTAAAATATACAGGCCGATTGACGCAGTCACAAGAGCGCTGAGCATGAATTTAATGACGGTCAGGTTGGTAAATCGAAAAACGCCAACAATATTGCCGTAACGGGTTAACCCGCCTTTCGACAGGCTAAAACCGAAGCCAATTCCTAAACCAATGGCGATTAAATAAGCACTCATGGATTAATACCTCCGGCGATAAACCAGGATGGCAACCAAAATACCCGATGCGAACATTCCGGCCATGAACAGGAAAGCGGAAGGTGCCATTAACATCCCGCCAGAAATCGCCAGGCCGCTTGTACAGCCGCCAGCAATTCCCGCCCCATACTGGAGGATGATTGCTCCGGCAAAACCGATTAGAAAGCGTTTGAGCCGCGATTTTCCAAAGACTTTTTGCCAGGTTGGGTCATCGTTCCAGCGCAGCCGGAAGGTGCCGCTGCTGAGGCTGGAAAGAAAACCGCCCAGAAATATTCCAATCATCAAAGCGATAGGCCAGTTAAACCCGGGCGGCATGATGAACTTGAAATACATATTGTCTGCCAGAGCGGGAAATACCTGGCTGAGTATACTGCTCATGCCCGTTGCTATTGCGTTGGATGCACTTAATAAATGGTTGCCAATCACTACAGCCAGGATGGCAATCACGCCTAACAGAATACCCGCCATGTACGGCGACCAGTTCTCTTGGCGGATTTGGGAAAAGATCCAGGCTGGCCAGTGCAGTTGGCTTCCGCTGCGCTGCTTCTTACGCTGCTCATTCCAGGCGATATAGCTGCCGCCGCCCAAAATTCCCACAGCAAAAATGCTGCCGAGTATCCAATTCAGCCTTTGGTTTTCCGGAGTGGCGGTTAGGGTAGAAGGCATTGAAGTCTCTTGGGGCTCTTCGGCAACATTAGCAGGTCCGCTGCCTAATACCCTGGCAATGCCGTTGTTTGACGTGCTGGAGGTGGTGATCTGGCTGGAAACACCCGCCTGGTCAGCGTACTGCTTGTAACGAGCCTGGACATCTTTGGGGTGGCAGTTAGCACAAGCGGACTGCATATCGCTCAAGCTGGTTGTTACGCCCTGGTGTGCCAGGGCAGGATCATTGACATCCTTATTGCCCCCGTGGCATAGGACACAGGCATTATAGGGTTTATGCTGCGAGTGCCAGATGCCTTTTTCTCCAACCGGGTATTGACCCTGAACCTCATGACAGGTATTGCAAGAGGTGGGTATCCCGCATTGCGCATTGGCTGGCTTGGAGTCAATCAGCAATGCCAGGATCGCAAGCATACCTATGCTCGAAAGAATGATCCAAAGCGGCAATTTGCGCATAAAACAATCTCCGCAGGTTTACGAATAATACTTTTTTTGATATCACGAAGGTTAATAACCTTGAAAGTGCCCCCTGTCATCAAAACGGTGGGTGTTATGTCATCAGATTATACAACCAGAAAAGCAGTCCATTGGAAATACGGTTGGCTGTACCAAGAAATTCATCATTTGAATTTCCAGAAACAAATTGCTTTATTGAATTTAAATTGTATAATAATATGAAATCATCCTGATTTGGTCAAATTTACAATCCCCATCATTATCAATGACAGTGGAGGCGGTATGGAAATTTTCGCAAAGGAAGCTTTATCAATCGATGTCGGGCAGCGTTTAAAAGCTCTGCGTGAGGAACGGGGGATTTCCATGCGCAGCCTGGCACGGCGGAGCGGTCTTTCTGCGAATGCGTTAAGCATGATTGAACGTGGTTTAACATCCCCGTCGGTGAGTACATTGAACAAATTAGCAAATGCTCTGGAAGTGCCAGTCACGGCCTTTTTCCGGATTGAACCCGAAAAATCCAAAGTGGTTTATTACAAAGCCAGCCAACGCTCCCGCATTTCTTTTACGCAAGGTCTATGGGAAGGTATGGGTGGAGAGAACTTTGTAGGCAAAGTGGAAGCATCTATGTTGACCCTGGATGCGGGGGCGTCAAGCGGTTCGCATGGAATGATCCATTCCGGAAATGAATTTATCTTGTGTCTGCAGGGAACGTTGGAATACGAAGTGGAAGGGAAAGTGTATGTGTTGGAACCCGGCGACAGCTTAATGTTTGCAGCGCGTTTGCTCCATCACTGGCGTAATCCGGGACCTGCGGCAGTCCATGCCGTGATGGTTGTTTCCTGTTTTGATGAGGGTGAGCGGCCGGGTGAATATCATTTGGCCTCGGCGAATGCCCACCCCCAGGAAGACGAAGTCGCTTAAGTTAACGCTGATCAGGCGCCGTTCAAATCGAGTTCTTTGATGAAGTAAGTTCCATCGTCCCGTGTGTAAATACGCGGGACGCGTAAGTTAATGTTGGAAATAATATCCGCTTGCGAAGTGTGCCAGCGGCCAACCAGTTCATCGGTGTAAATTGCCTGAGAGCCTTGCTCGCCAATTAATACGACCTCACTGCCGGCTGGAAATGCGCGCGGTAGGTGGATCATACACTGATCATTACAGACTCTGCCAACCACTGGCACACGCAGCCCGCCGATGAGCACTTCATTGCCGGGTAAGCGGCGAAAACCGTCGCCATACCCTACTGGTAATGCCCCGATCCACTCATTGGCAGTCGTCACGTATTCATGTCCATAGGACACACCCCAACCTGCAGGCAGGTGCTTGCAGCTGGCCAGTTGGGCTTTCCACTGTACCACCCTGCGTAGTTCAGCAGGAAAAGGCAAGAAGTAAAACGGCTTCATTCCCAACAGGGCTGTTCCAACCCGCACCAGATTGTAATGCACTTCTGGTAAGCCAAAGGCGGCCGCCGAATTGCCCAGGTGAATCCACGGCAGGTGAATCCCGTTCTCGCGCAGGCTTTTTAAGGCGTTTTCAAACGCCTGAATTTGTGCCTGGGTGACCGGGTGGCCGGGTTTTTCATCCGCCATTGCCAGGTGAGAATACAACCCATCGGTAACCAGAAATGGTTGTTGAGCTGCTTGCTGTGCCAGGGGTAATATTTCTTCCGGCAAGACGCCCAACCGGCCAAAACCCGAATCTAATTTGAGATGAACTTTGAGCGGCTTTTGGGCTGCCCGAGACTTTTGGGCATAGAGGTTGAGGGCTTCAAAGCTGTGCAGGGTTAAAGTCACATCGTGTTGAATGGCTTCCTCAACTTCTGTGGGGGTCGCCATTCCAAAAACAAGGATGGGCGCGGTGATTCCTGCTTTGCGCAGGCTGCGCGCTTCACAGTAACGAGCAACTCCCAGCCAGGAAGCGCCGTTCTGCAATGCCGTGCGCGCAATTTCCACCGCACCCAATCCATATGCGTTTGCTTTAACCACCGCCATCATCGCCGCCTGTTTTAATTGGGCTGCTGCGTACCGCGTGTTATGGCCAACAGCATCCAGATTTACTTCTAACCAGGTGGGGAAAGCGGAATCGATCATGGGTTATACCAGACGATGCAAAGCTTGTGGAACAGTGTCCTTTAAGAATGCCGCCAATGGGATTTCCAGCATGGTATAAGCTCCCGGAGCCATCCGTGTAGCTGCCCGGGCGGCACAGACCATCACCTGAGCGGTTGAGGCAGGGTTATGGAAAGTGGTATCAAAGGTGAGTAATTGGTTGTCGATACCGCTGGAGCCGCCCTTGCGGAAGATGTGGATGCGGTGGCCCGTATCGATGAGCGGCGTAACATCTTCTACCTGGAAAACGCGCACATCATCATGGCAGAAATACGAATCGCTCAAGATGGCTTTCTTGACGGTTTCAAAATCAGCACCGGGTTCCAGTTCCAGGTATAAATCGCGCTTATGGCAGCCTGGGTCACCTGGGCGGGTGATCGAGAGTGCATCTTTTACGCCGGGATATGATTTAGCCGCTACCGTGTGGCCCATTGACATGCCAGGACCGTAATTGACGTAGGTTAAACCGGTAGGAGCCCAGATTTCAAATAAAGCGCGCACCATCGTGCTGATTCCTGGATCTACACCAGCGCCCATAATGGCTGCGGTGCCGCCTTTTTGAGCAGCAGGTTCCAGTGTGCTTTTTAGGTGGGCAAACGGTTCACCGTGCATATCAAAGCAGTCCACAGTGTGAATGCCAGCAGCGAGCAGCTTTGGCGCAACAGTTTCGACGGTGCGGGTTGGCACGCATAATACCGCGACATCCGGCTTTTCGGTGAAATCGTCAAACGATTCAACAACCGAGACGCCCGGATACATGCAGCGCAATTCTTCTACACGGCAACCGAGTTCGACGATACCGATCAGGTCCATATCGGGAGCCAATTGTACAGCCTGGATGGCCGAAGCGCCGATATGACCACATCCCATTACAGCGACTTTAATTGGATTGCTCACAGGGTTTCTCCTTGGATTTTCTGCCAGTGATTGATCTGGATAAGGGTTGGAATTTGAGGTTTAGAAACGATCTTGGGGGTGGATTTCCAGGGATTCCTGGAATTTAATAGAATGTGGGGGCTGCAATTAAAGCAGCCCCCGGATTTGAAAAATTTAGTCTAACAGACCGGCGTAGCGGGCGATGATTTCAATGGATTTGAACATCGCGCGAACCGAAAGGCGGGTCGGCAGTTCAATCAGGTTGCCTTCGGCATCCAGGTTGCCAATACCGTTGGAGATGAAGATGTTGGCATCGTAACCAATGGTCGGAACCATACCCATCTGAGACATGCAGTTTTGCAGGATGTGGCTGCCGGCGTACATATCTTCAATGGAGAAGATCGGCAGACCAGTTTTGCCATCGGCCCACATGTCGGCATAGTTCAATTCAACTGCCTGGCTGTTCACAGACTTGCTGATCACCCAATCGTGCTTGAGGACAGAAGGCAGCAGTTCGTATTCTTCCAGGGTGATGCGGTACAGATCATCCAATGCCTTGAGGGCGATTCCGCCGCGGTCTTTGAGAATGCGCATGGCGGTATAGGCACCAGCCAATGCTTCTTTACCCGGATCAAAACCGACATACGCGGCCTTGCCGTGGGAAGAGAGGGTTCCGTAGCGAGCGCCGTGAATACCCAGGGCGCGGCGGATCAACACCATCGGTTCTTCTTTACCAATAATCAAACCGCAGGTGGGGGCTCCAGAGGCCTTGTCCATGGAGTAGAGAATGACATCAGCGCCAATCTGGCGAATATCTGTGCCGAGGAAAGGAACACCCCAGGCGTTGTCTACGATGTAGGGAATATCGTATTTAGCGGCCAGTTTGCCCATGCCGGTTTGCAGCAAAGGAGCGCCGTTTTCGTCTTTGTCGCCGTAGCCGTAACCGGGGGAGTCATAGCCAAGGGAGGCGATACCGACCAGGGTATCTGTGTGCCGTTCAGCCACCTGTCCAAGCTGTTCAATGGTCGCTTTGGCGTCAACATGCAGCATGGAGGGGATGGGGTTGTATTTGATACCGTGGCATTCGTAGGTGGCGCCAACGGGTTTCACCACAACGGTGTCTAAATTGGTGGCTCGCTTTCCCTGCACGCCGTATTCACCGGCTGCTTCACCGCGTTCAGCGTTGACCTCTTTGTACTTGGGCGGGAAGGGGCGGCCATAAGCACCCTGGTGGTGCAGGTGGCGTTCGTACAGGGTAACATAGCGGCCGCGGTACATTTCACCGCGCCCCATTGAGGGCGGCATGCACAAAACATCAAAAGAGACATTCAAACCAGCTTCGCAGGTGTTGATTAACGCGGCATCGTAAGAATCACCATAATATTCTTTGACAACTTCGCGGATTTTTTCATCGTAATATGCGCTGGGGATGACTTTGCGGGCAGCATCAGAGATAGCGCGGTCAACTTCTTCTGTTAATAAACCGTGGCAGCCGGAAACAGCGCCGGTTAAACCGATATTGCCTTTCATTTCCGGGGTGATACCAATTTCTTCGGCGGCTTTGCGTGCTTCCGCGTAGATGTTGGCAGCATTTGCTTGCAGGTGTTTATAAAGCTGGAACTTGAACTGGAACTTGGACATTGTTTTCTCCCATTGGATAAAGATTTATGGTTGGTTGGTGATTAACAGTACAAAAGACTGATCTTGCAAAAATTATTCGTGGGCTTGCGGGTCATGGGTGCTGGTTTGGCGGCCTTGAATGACCTGGGTGATCAATTCGTCAATGTTTTGCTCAATTAAATCGGCTTGCACACTTAATAAATGGGTACGGATCGCATGCTCGGCTGAAGATCCATCACGCTGGCGTAAGGCGTCTAAAATCGCGTGATGCTCTGCAACCGATTTCTTTTGGCGGCCAGGTTGGAAGTACGAAAGAACCCGGTATCGCTGCAGGTGTGATTCCAGGTTGGACAGGATCATCACCAGCCACTGGTTGTCAGCGCTTTGAATGATCCAGTCGTGAAAACAACGATTCATCTGAGCTGCCAGGGCTGTATTACCCCGGTCGAGCGCAAGGGCATATTCGTTGTTCCAGCCGGCGGCCTGATCGATTTGTGCCTGGGTGATCTTTTCCGTGGCTAAAGAAGCTGCCAGACCTTCCAGGCTGGCGCGGACTTCAAAAATCTCGATTAATGCCTGTTTAGAGATCTCTGAGACGGTATAACCTTTATAGGGGTACTTGATGATAAAACCCTCTTTTTCCAGCCTGGATAAAGCATCTCGTACCGGGGTTTTACTGATTTTGAGCTGTCCGGCCAGGTCGGATTCCACCAGGCTTTCCCCGGGTTTTAGCCGAAAGGTCAGAATGGCCTCTTTAATGGCTTCATAGGCCAGTTTTTCTAAAGATGCCGGGTTATGGACTGGGGAGAGTAAAGAAGGGGATTCGGTCATGAGGGTATTTTTCTTCGCGGTAAACCAAAGAAATATAGTAAATCATATATGATATATGATACATCAAGTGTATTCCGGTTTACGAAAAAGGTCAAGATGGAAAACGTAATAAAAAACCCGGTGGAGAAAAAACACCGGATTTTTTAGTGTGTTCTGATTTTGCTGATTTATAGATTCAACCAACGAGCGCTGGCAGCGGGCAGATCGCGAACTGAGCTAACCTGCACCTTGCAGGTAGGCAGTGAATCCAGGAACGCACGGCCGTACCGTTTGGTCAGAACCCGGCGGTCTAAAATGGCCACCACGCCGCGATCTGATTGTGTGCGGATCAGGCGGCCAAATCCCTGGCGGAAGCGCAAGATCGCCTCGGGAATATGATATTCATTGAATGGGTCTTCAAAGGTTTCAGAACGCGCCGCTATGATCGGGTCTGAGGGCACATCGAAAGGCAGCTTGACGATGACGAGTACCGAAAGCGCCTCGCCAGGAATATCCACACCTTCCCAGAACGCGCGCGTGCCTAACAAAACTGCCTTGTCCGATTCGCGGAAAGTTTCCAGCAGCGTATTTGCGGATGCACCTTCGCCTTGTTCGTACACCTGGATATCTGCCTCGGCCAGTGCCGGGCTGATGGCCTGTGAGGTGCGCTTTAGTTGGGCATACGATGTGAAAAGCACCAACATGCGCCCGCCGGTAGCTTTGCCCAGCTTCACCAGGGTTTGCTCTACGGCTCGCTGGTATCCATTGGCATCCGTAGGTTCCGGGATATCGTTGGCAAGATACAGCAGGGTCGAGGTTTCATAATCAAAGGGGGAACCTAAGACCAGTTCGTCCGCTTCGTCTGCGTTCAGGCGGCTGCGCAGGTATTCAAATTCACCCTGAGTGGTTAATGTGGCCGAGGTTAAGATGATGCTGTTTTTCTCGTGCCACAAATATTTTTCCATGAGTGGCCCGATATTCAGAGGAGCAATTTGTAAGGCGAGAATGTTATTTTGACCCTGAATTTCAGCCCAATAAATATTGCCTGCATCCGGTTGTAAAACCAATTGAGTCAGGTACGTTTCTGCTTCGGAAAGACGCATATGGATGTTGGATAGATTGCCAAGCGAGTCTTCCATATCTTCGCTGAGTTGATCCAGACCTTCACTTGCACCGCGGTGAATTTGCCCCAGTAAATTGAGCAGCAGCTTATAGGTTTCCTGGGCGGTATCCCAGGACATTTCGACTTCATTCCAGGCAGGCAGGGTGCGGGTAGAGGGCAGAATACGAACCTGCTGGCCATAGTTGCCGATAGGCTGTCCCTCGCGCTGTGTATCCAGGAAATAATTTATGCTCACCAGGAAATTGGCCAGATCATGATCCAGTCTAAAAGCCAGGTCCGTAGCTCGGATCATTGCCTGGTTGATGGCGGCAAATTCTGAGGGACGCAGCGCTTCACGCAGCAGGCCAAGCAGCCGCCCCAAAATTCCCGCAGATGTGCTGCCTAATTCACGCAGCATACGTTTGAGATCGTTCTGGGTGATCCGGTAGCTGAGTGCATTCGTGCTGGCTGACTCAAGATGATGGCCTTCGTCGATAATCAGGTATTGGTATTCAGGCAAAACGCGGTTGCCTGTGACGACATCGGAGAGCAGCAGGGCATGGTTCACTACAATCAGGTGTGAACTTTGGGCAGCCTGGCGTGAGCGATAGAAAGGACACATCCCGCCGTTGCGGCTGAGACATACCTCGGCTTTGCAGCCTTCATCGTCCGCAGAAAGGCGCGACCAAACTTCACGCTCTTGCGGGCCGTTCAGGTTGAGCTGGCTGCGGTCGCCATCGCCGCCTTCGTTTAACCAGACCAAAACTTTTCCCAATACACGCATTTCATCGGCATTGTCTGGCCCGCGCTGGCGGAAGGCTTCCAGACGGCGCGGACAAAGGTAATTAGCGCGTCCTTTTAAGACGGTTGCGCGCAAATCAATGTTCAAGGCAGCGCGCAGGTCGGGAATATCCTTTTTCACCAACTGCTCTTGCAGTGCAATGGTATTGGTTGAGATGACTACGCGGACATCATTTTGATATGCCCACAATGCTGCAGGAATCAGATATGCAAAAGATTTTCCTGTGCCGGTTCCAGCTTCCACCATGAGATGGTAACTTTCATTAAATGCCTGGGTGACCGAGCGCAGCATTTCAACCTGCTGGGTGCGGTATTCAAATTGGCCGAAATATTTGGAGAATACCCCGCCAGGTTCGAGGATGGCTGAAACCTCGTCAGCATCAAGTGCCAGGAGTGGATCCCGTGGATTTAATCCGCGGGCCAGTATTTCGTCCCCGGTAGAGAATAGGGTGCCGTAATCATGCGGTTTGGCCTGACGCGCCCCCAAAGGCTGCCGGATGCGGTTGCGCAAAATCTGGCTGAATAACCAGGCAGCGTCCCAATCGATTGGTTCGCTCTGGCGCACCAGTTCGGCAAGAATGTCCATGTCCAGGGTTAACGCTTTTTCGTAAAGCTGTAAAAATACCGCATGGCACAGACGCGCATCGTCTAGTGCACGGTGGGAGTTCGGGATCAAAATGCTTAAAATCTGGCCTAATGACCCCAGGTTATATCGGCTGGCGGTTGGCATGAGCACACCAGCCAGTTCGTAGGTGTCAAGCGCTTCGACCAGCCCAAGAATGCCCTGTTTTTGCAGAAATCCCAGGTCAAAACGCACATTATGGCCTACGACCGGTGAATCGCCAATAAAATCAACCAGGTCTTGAATCACGGCCTTGATAGGTGGCGCGTTACGCACCATTTCATTGGTGATACCGGTTAATTGGGTAATTAATCCTGGGATAGGGCGGCCTGGATTAATTAATGTGGTCCATTCGGCTTCAATGCGTGAGCCGTTAAACCGGACGGCTGCGATTTCAATGATTGCATCCCGGTTGGGGTCCAGGCCAGTAGTTTCGAGGTCGATGGCGACTAAAGATGGCATACCCAGGATTATACCATCCTGGACATGGTTTTCTGCCGCGAAGTTCGTACATTTGTTCCAGGAATTTCTGCGCTTCCAATAAGAGCAGGGTGCAAGCGTTTCAGCTCACACCCTGCCTGCTATGGTATAGTTCTCGGATTAGCCGCCTGCGCCTGGACGCAAGAAGTGTAATTCGTCACCGTCCTGCAGCTCTTGCAAAGGATCACGTTGGATCATGCCATTTACCGTCCAGATGATGTTTGGCGGTAAATTTAATTCGATGAGGATGTCCTGGACCCGGCTGCCTGGCTGTATTTTCAGCACGGCACGCCCCCGCGCCTCTGGGGAAAGTTTTTCGCGTAAGATGGAATGTAGAATAACTTGTATTTGCATCCTGGCTACACAACAAACCAGCTTAATCCCAGAGAGTCTAATTTGCTTTGTGGGGGTGTCCCGCTGGCTATATCCCAACCGGCTAACTGGTAATACAAATCTTTGTGGCTCTCCAATTCTTCTGGATCAATTGCAACGCCAGCGGTGGGACCGCTGCCTTGAAGAGGTTTATGAAATTTTGCCGGGAGTTTATCTGCATGGCGGTCAAAACCTTCTCGAGCGTTAAAGGCACGCATCATGTTTATTCGCCGCTCGCCGACACGCAGGAACTCTTCCAGGGTAAAATCCCAGCCGGTGGCTGCATGAATCATTTCTACAATTTCTTGTGGGCCAAAGGCGGTCCAGGCTGGTCCCCAAACAAACTGGCATAAACCAAATGAATCGAGAGCAGAGTAGAAACACTCTGTGATATATGCAAACCGCACTTTTTCTTCATTCATGCTGTAGGCAGGCTGAGGGGAAGACAGGCCAAGCAAGGCCAGGCGGTCAAAATACGGGGAGCCAGCACCTTCTTCATACAATGGATCATGTTCACTGGATTGGTGATCTGCACCAAACGGATTGACCGCATATACCAATGAAAGTGCCTTTTTGGCTTGCGGCATATG
>JAJUJY010000130.1 GCA_029265085.1 Chloroflexota bacterium | reverse complement strand
GGCTAGTTCTTTTATTCAAATAGATGGCAATATGCGCAAGATTGATTTGAAGTTGTCGGTTGGCCGCATTTGGGGCAGGGATGTAAATCAATATCTTGGTCTTCTGCTTGATTTAGCAAAGGAAAGAACCCAGATTCTCTCGAATTTAAAAATCCCAGATAAAAACGCAGCTTTACCCCCGGTTGCTGTTCTTCGAGGTGATTAATCAATTCTTTGTATTGAAGCTGTTTGCTGCCTTCTGCAAATGGACATTCATCTTCGATGTATTCAATTCCCCGTACGATGGAGTAAGCTGCTGTTTCTCGCTCGGTGAAACGACAAAATGGTTTCACTTTTTTGGCAAAACCGGGTTCTTCCGGTAATAGTGGGGACTGTCGGCTTAACTGCTGGATATTCCAGTTAAGGGTGTTTCCAAACAAGAAGGATACTTCATCATCTAAATTGTGGGCTGTCGCGATGATTGAAAATCCTAACTCGCGGGTCATCCGGTTCATCGTGTGGCGTTTAATTATTCCGCAGACTGAACAGGGTTTATCTTTACCGCGCTGATTCCGTAAGGCAATTTGCGGGATTGAAGCATGGTGTTCTTTTGGAATGTTGACAATATTGAGTTTTAAATTCCGTTCATCGGCAAATTTTTGAGTGAGTTCTTCAGAAAAATTGGAATAATCTATCTCGCTGGTGATGCCTAAATTGATATATAGACCTTCTGTTTGATACCCCAATTGCCAGAGAACATCCCACAAAGCTAACGAATCTTTTCCTCCGGAAACGGCAATTAATATGCGATCATCCTGCGAGAACATGCGATATTTTTCAATGAACCGCTGAGTTTGATCCTGGAACCATTCTATGTAGTGATCTTTGCATAAGGCAAGGCGGTGTTGTTTCATCCGGATCACAGCGCGTTGATCACATTTCTTACACAACATCGTTGTCATGCAGTGCCACCAGATATCGCAGAGATAATTTTTGCGGTTTCGCCATTTCTTAAAACATCATTTTCGTTAAGAAGCTGTCCGTCTTTTACCACAAGGTGAGATTCAGGAGATAATCCCAGTTGTTTTAAGGCTTCTTTGACGGTAATGGTTCCCTCAACGAAATATTCTTTTTTCCTGAAAATTAATGTTACGGGCATCACATATCCTTAAATACCTGGATGTTCTATTCTAACAGCAAAGCGGATCAAATCAGTCGGGTAATTGAGCTGATAATCCGCAAATTATTCTTGTATCTTTGTTTGAATACAAAATAATAAAGGCTTATATTCGTCTAAACGAGAATTATTAACGCTGGCCACGATGAGAAAAGCCCAATTTTGACCCTCGATGGGCACCATTTTAATCTCGTCATCCAAAAGTGCGCCTTGTGGAAGGATTCCGATTGCACCGGAATTGGATTTTACTGCTTCTTGCATTTCTTTATATCCAGGTGCGATGTTTGCCTGCCGGCCGGGTATCCCATTGAACTCGCTAATCAATTTTGTGAGCGGAGATTCGGGCGGATAAACCCAAAAATCGATTAAGCCAGGATCGCTCGCTGTATCAGCAGGCAGAACTTCTTTCCAGGTTGTGACTTCGCCATTTAAAATACGATCCCAATCTGTTTGTGATAATTGTTGGATGGGATTCTGATTGTTAACTACAACAACAAAAGACCCATTACCCAGTTCAAAAAACTGGTAACCGTCCATTTGCGTTGGAATTAATGAGATGGATACATCATGACCGGCTTGTGATGCTGCGTCTAATGGATCGGACAAAATGATTTTCACAACGGTTCCAGTCGATATGGAACAGGTATTAATGGCGGTTGTAAGCCAGTTTAAGGTTGGCGAAATGCCCACCTGAACGAATTCGGGTGGGCTTGTGGGGGTTATAGAAGGATTTGCCTGACAGCCTGCAACAATCAAAACAATGAAAAGCCAGGCTAATTTCCAAAAGGGTTTAGACATAGGCGACAATTAAACAGATTGTTCCAAAAACTGCACAGTAGATCGAAAAAGCATAAAGTGAACGTTTGGCCAGGTAATTTAAGAGCCAACTGATGGATAAATATCCTACCACAGCAGCGCTGATAAATCCAATAGCCATCACGGGCAAGAAGGCGGATAAATTTGCCACTTCAAGCAGATCTAATACGCTTAATAAACCGGCTGCAAGCATGGCAGGAATGGACATTAAGAATGAAAACCGTCCAGCTGATTTGCGGTCTAATTTTCGGAGCATGCCCCCTGTGATGGTTGCCCCAGAGCGCGAAATTCCAGGAAAAATTGCGAATGCCTGAAATACACCAATGATTAATGCGTCGATCCAAGACATTTGATTGACGGTGTTTTGGCGTTTCCCTAATTTTTCCGCTATTACAAGTAAAGCTGCTGTGCCAAATAAGAACATGGCTGTTGCAACCGGGCTGTTGAATGCCTGTTCAACCACGTCTTTAATTGCAAGACCTAACAGGCCGGCAGGGATAGTGGCCAGGACAAGGTACCATCCTAAACGGGAATCTGGTGAAGCAAAAGGCTGCCGGTTTATTAAACCTGCCAGTACTTCTTTGATAATTTGCCAGAGATCCTTACGAAAATAAATGATCACTGCTACGAGTGTGCCAAGCTGTACGAGCACGTTAAAAGGAAAAATTTGGTCTTCAGGTATTTGCCAATTGAAAAGAAACGGCGTGAGCACCAGATGGGCTGAACTGGATATCGGGAGAAATTCAGTTAATCCCTGAATGATCCCCAGGATAATGGCTTGGAAGATGGTCATAATGTAAACCTCGTTGATAGTTACTTTACTTTAGATTGAGAGGGTCTGCCGTAATTTAGCAAAAAATCATCGGCAAATTGGTCGTACGTACCAGTGATGATTGCTTTGCGCGCATCGCGAACAAGATCAAGCAGCGTATTAATGTTATGGATCGAGATCAGTGTCGAAGCCAAAATTTCTTTTGCTACGATCAAGTGCCGCAGGTAAGCACGGGTGAAGTTTTGACAGGTATAACAACCGCAATTCTCGGCAATTGGGCGCGTATCACGCGCAAACGTTGCATTCATCAAGTTTAATCGTCCTGTGCGGGTCATCGCCGATGAATGGCGGGCAAGACGGGTTGGTAATACACAGTCAAAAATGTCGATTCCTCTGCGGATCCCATTGACCAGGTCTTCAGGCGAACCAACACCCATGAGATAGCGAGGTTTATTTTCGGGCAGTACCCGGTCAACAACCTCGATTATTTGATTCATTTCATCCTTGGTTTCTCCGACAGATAACCCTCCAATGGCATGTCCGGGAAACCCTAGCGAAGAAATAAATTCGGCTGATTTTTCCCGGAGATCTGGAAAAATCCCACCCTGAACAATCCCAAATAAAGCCTGGTCATCGCGAGTTTTCGCTTTTACGCACCGCTCAGCCCAGGCATGTGTTCTTGCCAAAGCACGCTCATTGTAGGAACGATCATACGGGGGAGCACATTCATCAAACGCCATGATGATATCTGCTCCGAGTTTTTGTTCAATTTCAATCGCTTTTTCAGGCGTAAAGCGGTGCATTGATCCATCAATATGGCTCTTGAAGGTGACACCGTCATCATCAATTTTGCGCATACTGGACAGAGAAAATACCTGAAAACCGCCAGAATCAGTAAGCATTGGTTGCGGCCAGCGCATAAATTCATGCAGCCCGCCCATTTCGGCTACTAAATCTGCCCCGGGGCGCAAGTATAGATGATACGTATTTGATAATACCAAGCTGGCACCAACAGACTCCAATTGCGCTGGAGTGACTGCTTTTACGGTCGCTTGTGTACCAACGGGTGCAAAAATGGGGGTTGGTATATCACCATGAGGTGTATGAAAGATTCCTGCTCGCGCCCTACCATCCTGGGCGATCCGTTCAAAAGAAAAATATTCTGGACTCATTAAGAAAACCAATCCTGATTGTTCTCGAAAGATGTTCTTATTCCTAAATTCAATGGATTATAGCGTATTCATTGGAAATTGGGAAATAGCAGGAAATTATTAAGCTGAAAATTTTAGCCTTGTCCAATCCTATCATGAGCTTTATACTTGGCTGCATGAACTTCGAGCCATTCACGACCTGGACTGAAATCAACCTTTCCGCACTGCAAAACAATTACAAACAGCTTCAATCCATCAGCAACCGGCCTGTAATTTCAGTGATTAAGGCCAATGCATATGGGCATGGTATGGTTGAGGCTGCAAAGGCTCTTCAACAAGTTGGCGCTGAATGGTTTGC
This sequence comes from Chloroflexota bacterium, assembly GCA_029265085.1. The sequence goes on along the minus strand of JAJUJY010000130.1, from coordinate 7,923 downwards.
AGTCGCAAGAATTGAAGAAGCATTAGATCTTCGCAATGCAATTCCGGCCGGAAAGATTCTTGTCTTAGGTTACACCGCTCCTTCGTTTGTCCCTCAAGCAATTCTACAAAATATTTGTTTGACCATTTACGACAGCGATACAGCCAAAGCTTATTCCTTACAAGCCCAGAAGAATCAGCAGCGGGTATCTGTGCATGTGAAAATTGATACCGGGATGAGCCGGTTAGGTATATCTGTTGAACAAGCTGTTGAATTTCTACAATTTTTACATACCATGCCCGGAATTTCTGTGGAGGGATTGTATACACATTTTGCTTGTGCGGATGAGCCCGAACGGCCTGAAACTTTGAGCCAAATTCGGAAATTTGATGATGTTCTCGACAGCTTAAGTGCACTTCAGCTGCGGCCAGCATGGGTGCATGCCAGTAATTCGGCTGGGGTGCTTAATTTCCCTCATGCCCGGTACGATTTGGTGCGATGTGGGATAGCTCAGTATGGGCTACATCCATCAGATAAAACCCTCTTACCTGCTGCTTTTCAACCAGTTTTATCCTGGAAAACCCGGATTACTTCAGTTAAGAACTTCCTGCCAGGAACAGGGATCAGTTATAACCACCGATATATAACCAAGAACAATGAAAAAATAGGTGTTATATCGGTTGGTTATGCAGATGGTTTTCGCAGGTGTTTCAACAATTCGGTTTTAGTTCGTGGAAAGCTGGTACCAATTGTGGGAACCATTTGTATGGACCAATGTATGGTTCAGTTGGATTCTGTTCCAGACGTAAAAATTGGCGATGAAGTGGTAATTATTGGTGTTCAGGACGATCAAAAAATCACTGCAGAGCAAATTGCAGCGCGCTGGGGAACAATCAACTATGAAGTGGTCAGCGGTATCGCAGCTCGCGTCCCGCGGATCATTGTTTCAAGGTGAAACCAATGGACCCTGTAACACAAAAACGGTGGGTAATATCCGACCCAATTCCTCAAAATATTGATGATGCTTTAGCGGATTTTCCCAAATTTCTACGGCAAATCCTATATAACCGTCATTATCACGATCCAATTGCTGCGCAACAGTATTTGGACGGCAAAGAAAATCTTGCCAATCCGTTTTTATTGCAAGATATGGGGGATGTGGTTACCCGGTTGTTATTCGCAATTGACCAGCAAGAACCGATTGCAGTTTATGGCGATTATGATGTGGATGGGGTGACTGCTACTGCATTAATGGTTGAGGTGCTTGAAGCACTGGGTGGCACGGTTCGTGGATATATCCCGAATCGTTTTGAAGAGGGGTATGGGCTGAATAATGATGCCTTAGATTCGTTAGCGGAAGACGGTGTTCGAGTGGTCGTCACGGTTGACTGCGGAATACGTTCACCGCGCGAAGCAGAACATGCAAAATCTTTAGGGATTGATCTGATCATTAGTGATCACCACCATCCCAAAGATGATTTACCTGATGCCTACGGGGTTATTTGTCCCAAAAGAGAAGGAAACCAATATCCGGATCAAAATCTTTCAGGGGTAGGTCTGGCATATAAAATGGCTCAGGCGTTATTAACCAAACGTCCGGTCAATGGTGTTGTTGTTGAAAACTGGTTAGACTTAGTTGCCCTTGGAACGGTAGCTGATATCGTCCCGTTAGTAGGTGAAAATAGATCGCTGGTGCGGGATGGATTAAAACAAATTCGTTTTGGTAAACGTCAAGGATTACACTCCCTTGCAAGGGTTGCGGGCATTGATGTTGATAGGATAACTTCCGGTGATATTGGCTTTGGATTAGGCCCGCGGCTAAATGCATCTGGCCGGCTTGAAACTGCTTTGGATTCATACCGTTTACTGATTTCGAAAGATTTCCAGGAAGTAGGATTACTGGCACAGCAGTTAGATAACCAAAACCGGGAACGACAAAAATTAACCCAGGATATGCAGCGTGAGGCTGAAAATAAAATACAATCGGCTGGGTTAGACCATTTATTATTTGCCGTGGACGAACAATTCAATCCAGGGGTTGTTGGATTGGTAGCGGCCAAATTGACGGAGACTTATTACCGGCCTTCTGTGGTTGGATTTAAAGGCGAGACGCACACCCGCGCATCGTGCCGGAGTATATCTGAATTTCATATTACGCAAGCATTGGATCAATGTGCAGACCTGCTAGACCGGCATGGGGGACATTCCATGGCGGCAGGTTTTACGGTGAAAAATGAATTGTTATATGACCTTATGACCCGGTTGCAGCGTATTGCCGAGCGGGAGCTGGCAGATAAAGATTTACGCCCGGTGTTAAAAGCCGATATGGAAATTCCATTAAGGGAACTTCATCCAGACTTTTTGAACTATTTAGATGCACTACAACCAACTGGCCTGGGCAATCCAGAGGCGGTGTTTGTTTCGAGAAAACTTAAGGTGGTTAAATCTCGTACAGTTGGCAGTGATGGAAAACATTTGCGTTTAACTGTCACGGATGGACGGATAACTTATGATGCAATTGCGTTTCGACTGGGGCACTGGTTGAATCAAATGCCAGAGATGGTGGATTTAATGTACACCTTCGAACGAAATGTTTATCAGGGACGGGTATCCTTGCAATTAAATGTGAGAGATTTAAGGCCGTCTGGAACTGCAGACTAACAAGTATTCGTGATTAAAATATTTGCGATTTGAACCAATCCTGAGGAATTACTGGTTGGTCAAATCGCAAGTTTTTTATCTTTTTGATTTGGTTAAAAACTATACAGGCTAATCCACAAATCGATATTTTATGAGGGCCCATAGAGCTTCAAAGGCATCCCACATTTTAATTTTCTTACCCTGCGTATAGTCACGCGGATTAAAGGCAATCGGCACTTCAAAGATCCGAATTTTTCTTTTAAGAATTTTCGCAGTAAATTCTGGCTCGAACTCGAATCTCCGAGAGTGCAGGGGGATATCTTTCACCAATTCTCGTTTAAATACTTTGTAACCTGTCTCCATATCGCTGAGGATGTTATTGTAAAGGATGTTGGTTATTAAAGTTAAAATTTTATTGGCTACCATATTCCAAAATAGAATGGGTCGACGGGCAGCGCCCAAAAAACGAGAGCCATAAACAATATCGGCAATGCCCTCTTCAATCGGTTTCAGCAAGTTATCATATTCTCGAGGGTCATATTCAAGATCCGCATCTTGAATAATAATCACATCGCCAGTGGCATTTTGGATACCTGTGCGAACTGCAGCGCCTTTCCCCATATTTTTTTCATGGAAAATGACTCGAACCCGATCTTGACCATCGAGTTCATGCAAAATCTCGCGGGTGCCATCTTGAGAACCATCATCAACGATTAAGATTTCGCTGGCACGGCCGGTTTTTTTTACTCGTTGGATGATCTCACGGATGGTTTCTTTTTCATTATAAGCAGGAATTAGAACTGTAGTTTTCATAATTGTCGATTATACGGGTTCCGAGCCTGCCTTGCAAGGATTGGCATGCTATAATTTGATAGCATTAATTTCAACTGCTGTATACTCTCAGGAGGATCGTAAATGAGCATTTCACCTTCGCGTCCTACAGCCCATCCTGCACAATCAACTCCGTTTATTCCCCCTCCTATAACCAGAATCGAAGATACCGGTTTGTCTCCTCTTTGGCTCCAAGACCTGGTTCTAAAAATCTTTTATTTCCAGGGATATATGAGCGGTTTTAAATTGGCAGAAGAAATCGCTTTGCCTTTTACAGGGGTTGTTGATCAAATTCTGGAAGCATTAAAACGGGAAAAAAGTGTTGAAGTTCGGACTTCACAAATGGGCTTAGGCGAAGGAGCTTATATGTATGCGATTACCGGGGCAGGTATTGCCCGGGCACGTGAAGCCTTAGAACGATCCCAGTATGCCGGTCCAGCACCTGTTCCATTGAGTGTTTATAATGAAGCGATTCGACGGCAAAGCCGTAGCCGGCTGCAGGTGACTAATCGAATTATGCGGCAGGTGCTTGCCAATGTCGTTATTTCTGAGACAACTTACCAGCGTTTAGGCCCTGCGGTAAATTCTGGTACATCAATATTTATGTATGGCCCTCCAGGGAATGGGAAGACTACCATTGCCAGAGCGGTTGGCAATCTCATTCAGGGACAAAAAATGTTCATCCCCTTTGCAATTTACGTGGATGGGCAGGTGATTAAGTTATATGATTCGGTTAACCACCAGCTTTCTCCTGAAGAAGATGTTACTTCGTTGGGAACTGGTTCATTGCGCACTGGTGCACGCCGAGATCCCCGCTGGGTATTAATTAAGCGGCCATTTATTGTAACCGGTGGTGAATTGACCATGGCTGGTTTAGACCTGGTATTTGATGATACCTTGAAGTATTATGAAGCTCCATTCCAGGTGAAAGCCAACGGCGGTATTTTATTAATTGATGACTTTGGCAGACAGCAGGTTCGCCCAAGAGATTTGCTCAACCGGTGGATTGTTCCCTTAGAGAACCGTATTGATTATATGAGCCTTCACACAGGGCGTAAATTTGAAATTCCATTTGATGTGTTGGTGATTTTTTCTACGAATCTCCCGCCCAAAGATCTGGTTGATGAAGCATTCTTGCGCAGGCTGCGCCACAAAATTGAAATCGTTGATCCTTCCTACGAAGAATACCGCGAGATATTTAAACGAGTTTCTTCTCAAAAAGGAGTTATCTATAGCGATCAAGGGCTGGCTTATCTGCTACAGGAACACTATATAAAACGCAATCGAAAATTAAGGGCATCTCATCCCAGGGATTTATGTGACCAAATCCTTGATATTGCCCGTTATATTGGGAAAGAACCTGAAATGAGCCGAGAGATGATTGACCGGGCGGCTGATTCCTATTTTGTTGAGTTGTAAACAATGTTCAATACCGCCTACTTGCCAACGATTTTCGCCCATCGCGGAGCATCTGCGCATGCTCCGGAAAACACCATCGCTGCTTTTCAATGTGCGGTTGATCAGGGTGCTGCAGCTATTGAATTGGATGTTAAGTTGACTCTGGACAGAGTACCGGTTGTTATTCATGATCCTACCGTTGATCGAACTACTACAAATGGGAAGGGTCGAGTTAACCAGTTACCATTGGATCAACTTAAAGAACTTGACGCCGGATCTTTTTTCTCAGAGCAGTATAAAGGCGAAAAAATCCCTACTCTAGAGGAAGTGTTTGAAGCAGTTGGTAATAAATTGTTAATCAATGTTGAGCTAACAAATTACACTTCTCTGAATGATGGATTAACCGATCTGGTCGCCGATTTGGTAACAAAGCACCACCTCGAAAATTCAGTGATGTTCTCCTCATTTTTCCCTTTGAATTTATCTCGAGTTCAAAAATTGTTGCCAAACTGCCCAGTAGCAATATTAGCATTACCGGGAACACCCGGAATATTCGCTCGATCGTTTATTGGCAGTTGGTTTTCACCAAGTCTGCTGCATCCGTATGTGACTGATGTAAATGACGCAATGATCCAGCGCGAACACCTGCACAACCGAAAGGTAAATGTTTGGACTGTAAATGATCCGTTGGATATGGCCCGTTTATATGAGTGGAAGGTGGATGGCATCATTACGGATGATCCTTTGTTGGCGAATAAAATACTTCAAGAACATAAGAGCGGTTTTTAGCGCCATGTATCATTTCCGCCGAACGATTATTTTGGGTATTGTTATCATAAGCATCCTTTCCGCAATGATTACCCCATTACGGACTGTTTCTGCCTTTCCATCTGGACAGGGAACGGATCCAGAGACGAAAGCGCGGAGATTGCTTGCATCCATGACACCCGAGCAAAAGGTAGGCCAGCTCTTTTTAGTGGCTTTTCGCGGGACGGATGTAGGTGAAGAATCAAAAATTTATAATCTAATTACACGGTATGGTATCGGGGGAGTGGTTCTACGCTCGGATAATGATAATTTTATTGGACCGGAAGGAACAATAAAGTCAGCATCGGAGATGATAGATTCACTGCAGAGTCACGCATGGAATGCATCTCCAGGGGGTAGTTTGGTAAATCCTGCAACCAACCAACCCTTGCAATCCGCGTATATCCCATTATTTGTGGGGATCTCACAAGAGGGGGATTCTTACCCGTATGACCAGATCTTGAATGGAATGACCCCTTTGCCTACCAATATGGCGATTGGCGCGACGTGGAAGCCAGAACTGGCAGAGCAAATTGGCACCGTGTTGGGGCGAGAATTATCCTCAATCGGATTTAATTTGTTTCTAGGCCCGTCATTGGATGTTTTGGATATGGTCCAGCCAAGCGGTGGTGATGACTTAGGTGCTCGTACTTTTGGCGGTGATCCCTATTGGGTAGGGCAGATGGGCACTGCATATATTCGCGGCTTGCATACGGGTGGGGATAATAAAATTGCTGTCATTGCCAAGCATTTCCCCGGACGAGGTGGCTCAGACCGCCTGCCTGAGGAAGAAGTTGCCACTGTCCGAAAATTATTGGAGCAATTGAAACAAATCGAATTGGAGCCATTCTTTGCAGTTACGCAAGAATCGGAAGATCTTTCTCAACAGACTGATGGATTGTTAGTTTCTCATATTCGTTACCAGGGATTTCAAGGGAATATTCGGGATACCACTGCGCCAGTTAGTCTTGATAAAACTGCTCTAGAACAAATTTTAGCGATCCAACCCATTGCTGATTGGTATCAAAAAGGCGGGGTGGTAGTCAGTGATTCTTTAGGCAGTAACGCAATTCGAAAGTTTTTTGATCCAACCCTGCAATCCTTCGACTCCCGCCAAATTGCTCTAGATGCATTTTTGGCAGGGAATGATTTGTTATACCTGAATAATTTTTATGAGTTGATTGATCCTGACAGTGCTACTACTATTGTGCGTACACTTGAGTCATTCACCCAGAAATATCGTGAAGATACTGCTTTTGCAGAACGTGTAGATCGCTCAGTGCTTAAAATTCTGGCCTTAAAATATAAGTTGTATCCGGCCTTTACTTTGGAAGCAGCAAGTCCGGATCTTCAAGGTTTAGATGAAGTTGGACGTTCGCAGGCGGTATCATTTGAGGTGGCTCGCCAATCAGTGACTTTGATCAGTCCAGACCCGGCTGAATTAAGTACAATTCTTCAACGGCCTCCTTCTACACGAGATCAGATGGTATTTTTTACAGATACCATCACTGCCAAGCAGTGCAACACCTGTGTTGAGCAGTCAATTTTCCCTGTTGATGGATTAAAGAATGCTGTTGTTCGTCTGTATGGACCGCAGGCAGGTGGGCAGATTAATCAAAATTTGTTATCTACCTATACATTTGCAGACCTACAGGTTTATTTGAATGATCCCAATTCCTCTCCACCGTTAGACAACAACTTGCGGGGTGCTAATTGGGTTGTGTTCTCCATGCTGAGTATGAGTGAAAGCCGTCCAGAATCGCTTGCACTAAAACGTTTACTGTCAGAGCGGCCGGACTTAATCCGCAATAAACGAGTGATTGTTTTTGCTTTTAATGCACCGTATTATTTGGATGCAACGGATATTTCAAAGATTACAGCATATTATGGGATTTATGGAAAAACTACCCCATTCCTGGATATGGCTGCGCGTATTCTCTTTCAAGAGTTGCAGCCAACGGGGGCTTTGCCGGTATCGGTCATGGGTGTAGGTTATGATTTGATTTTGGCCACTTCCCCTGACCCAAGTCAGGTAATTCCATTAATGATTGACCAGAACGTTTCAGAAGTTCTGGATGGAACCCAAACGCCCGAACCAACCGAAGCACCTAAATTTAAGATCGGAGATGTTATACCGATAAAAACGGGGGTGATTTATGATCACAACCGCAATATGGTCCCGGATGGCACGATTGTAAACTTTTTCATCACCAGCAGCGCTGAAGGAAATATTGTCCAACAAATAGGGGCAGAGACAGTTGGTGGAGT
>JAJUJY010000057.1 GCA_029265085.1 Chloroflexota bacterium | reverse complement strand
GGTCCTTATGAAATTCCAAATGTAAAAGTAGATTCTTATGCTGTTTATACGAATAATCTACCCAATGGGGCATTTCGTGGTTTTGGAGGTCCACAAGGGGCGTTTGCTGCGGAATCACAGATCAATAAAATTGCCGATGCGCTTGGAATAGATCCTGTTGAAATTCGGATGAAAAATTTGCTTGACGAAGGTGCGTTGTTATCTGTTGGAACACCACTTCCAAAAGGTGTTTCAATCAAAAAGGTTGTTGAAAAATGCGCCATCCAAGCTGGTTGGAGTAAGGGTGAAGCAGGATGGAAACGCAATCCCGCTTTTCCTGATGTTTCCGAGCCAGGTCATACAAAAAGAGGAATTGGCTTTGCCTGTGCATTTAAAAATGTAGGTTTTTCATTTGGCGCGCCAGAAAATTGTTGGGCAAGTATTGAAATCAAAGGCGGCTCAGAAATTGAAGAAGTCGTTCTATACCATGCAGGAGCAGAAGTAGGGCAAGGCTCGCATACTGTTTTTATACAAATGGCTGCTGAAGCAGTTGGAGTTCCAATAAACAAAGTGAAACTGGTTTCCTCAGACACGGCTTATACAAAGAATGCTGGTTCTGTGTCTGCTTCTCGTATGACATTTATGGCGGGTAACTCAATTCGTGGTGCAGCTGCCGAAGCCTTGGAAAAATGGAGAAATGAAGAACGACCTGCGAGAGCCACCTATCAATATCGACCGCCAAAAACAACGCCCCTAGATCCTGAAACTGGAAAGTCAGAACCCAATTTTTCTTACGGTTATGTTGCCGAGACCGTTGAAACAGAAGTCGATATTGAAACCGGACAAATAAAAATATTAAAGGTTGTTTGCGCAGATGATGTTGGAAGAGCGGTTAATCCTCAACAGGTGCAAGGTCAAATAGAGGGAGCGGTAGTCCAGGCCGCAGGATATGGCATACTGGAGAATTTTGTTCAGGTTGATGGCCGGGTATTAACAAAAACATTGTCAACTTACTTAATTCCTACAGTCCTGGATATACCGGATAAAGTAGAATCAGTAATTCTTGAGTACCCGGACCCCATTGGACCATGGGGAGCAAGGGGGATGGGTGAGATGCCGTACCTTCCATTGGTCCCTGCGATTTCTGCATCGATTTATCAAGCAATTGGAAAGTGGATTGATGAGTTTCCGTACACATCTGAAAGAGTTTTGATGGCGATTGAAGAATAAGGTTTTAGTTTAGCCGGGCTTATGGTTTCCATAAGCCCTTATTCATAAATAATTGAGGTTGAAACGTGATCTGTATTTTACGCGGTGGCGGCGATTTGGGCACGGGGGTGGCATTAAGATTGTATCGTGCTGGGATTAAGGTGGTTATTTGTGAATTGGAGCATCCTTTAGTGGTGCGAAGGACGGTTTCTTTTGCTGAAGCAATGCGATTGGGCAGCATAGAAATTGAAGGAGTTGAAAGTAGAGCTTCCAATTTTGCAGATGTATGGCGCTTTTTGGGGGATGGCATTATTCCCGTTCTTAATGACCCCTCCGGTCAGATTATCCATCGAATTAAGCCAAACATTGTTGTGGATGCCAGGATGTTAAAACATGTGCCTGAATATTCGACGCAAATAGCACCATTCGTTATTGGCTTAGGACCAGGTTTTGAGGCTGGATTGAATTGCCACGCGGTTATTGAAACAAAACGCGGACATACATTAGGGCGAGTTATTTGGAACGGATCTGCTGAACCTGATTCGAAAGAACCGGAATCAGTAAATGGGCATAGTTCATCACGTGTGTTAAGGGCGACCAATTCTGGTATTGTTGCCGAATTGGTTAAAATCGGTGATATCGTAAAAAAAGCACAACCTTTGTTGCGAATTGAAAATACCACAGTATCAGCACCGTTTGATGGAGTGGTTCGTGGATTAATTGCAAGTGGAACATATGTGGTAAACGATATGAAAGTTGGTGACGTCGATCCTAGATTGGATCCCAGTATGTGCAATATCGTTTCAGACAAGGCGTATTCGATTGGTGGGGGGGTAATGGAAGCAATTTTTTCACAACCTTTTCTACGCCGTGAATATTGCCAAGATTTGAGCATATGATTTTCTCTTTGGCTTTACGTGCAGATCGCAGCTTGCGGTTAGCATTTGTTGGTGCTGGCGGTAAATCTACCGCCTTATTTAAATTGGCGCGGCAACTAACTTCTCCTGTTGTGATAACCGCGACTACCCATCTTGCAATTGAGCAGGCTGATTGGGGAGCAGATCAACATTACTTAGTACGTTGTACAGAAGATTTATTACCGATTCTTGACCAACCGATTGAAAAACGAATTTTGATAACCGGACCATTGGGTGAGAAAAATCGAACTACTGGACTGAGTGAATTGTGCTTAAACATATTGCACGATTGGTGTGATCAACAAAATATTCCGATTTTAATTGAGGCTGATGGGGCGCGAAGATTACCGCTTAAAGCTCCAGGTGATCATGAGCCCCCAATCCCTGAGTGGTGCTCAGAAGTGGTTTATTGCTGCGGTTTGAGTGGACTGGGGAAACCAGTTTCTGAGGAAAATGTCTTCCGGGCAGCAAGGTTTGCAGAATTAACCCATCTGAGCATGGGGGATGTAATTGGCCTGGAAAACTTATACCGATTTCTGGAAAATCCATTGGGAGGTTTAAAAAATATTCCATTTTCTTCAAAAAAAATAGTGTTATTCAACCAGGTAGATTATGTTTCACAAGAATTAAAAACGGAATTGATCGAATCTTCTTCAAGGTTATTAAATCAATATGATCAGGTATTAATTGGTTCGCTGCTTGATCCGAAATATACTTACGAACAGGAAATTCTTGATAGCCAGGAACGCTTTGCGGGGATTGTGCTAGCAGCGGGTGCTTCAGAACGTTTTGGATCGCCGAAACAATTGCTTGACTGGAATGGGACACCCTTTATTCGAGTGGTTGTCGAAACCGCGATTCAGTCGGGTCTAAACCCCGTTGTCGTGGTCACTGGGGCTTCAAACACCAGAGTAGAAGAGGTTTTATCAGGTTTACCGATTAAAATTGCTTATAATCAATCCTGGCAAGAAGGACAAGCAAGTTCGATTCGGGTTGGAATTACGAAGGCACTTGAAGATAAGGTTGGTTCGGCACTATTTTTACTGTGTGATCAACCCCAAGTTGACGTGAATACGATTAAAAAAATCATTGAAAAGCATCGCGTTACTCGTTCAGATATTGTAGCTGCCACTGTGAATGGGCAAAGAGCAAATCCGGTTTTGTTTGATGCGAATACGTTTAAAGATTTATTACATCTTGAGGGAAATCAAGGCGGCCGAGCTTTGTTCACTCGTTATCCTTATCAAACGATTTCATCAGATAATGATTTGTTGTTATTGGATGTTGATACTACCACTGATTATCAGGCTCTAATTAACCATTGGAAAAGAGTGATGCATGATGAATGACCCTAAGGGTGTTGCTGGAATTATTTTGGCAGCAGGCCTGTCTTCTAGAATGGGACAGTCAAAAATGTTGCTACCCTGGGGTTCTATAACGATATTGGGCACTGTAATCAATAATATTTTCCTTGCAAATATTTCGCCAATTACAGTGGTCGTTGGGGCAGAAAAAGAGAAGATTACTAATTGGTTAAATACATTTTCAATTCCAACCAGGGCCGTCTATAATCCTGAATTTACTAATGGGCTAATGCTTAAATCAATTCAGGTCGCGATTAATAATCAAGATCCTTCAACAAAAGCGGTTTTGGTTGCTTTAGGTGATCAGCCGCAAATAAAAACTGAGGTAGTGCAAGACCTGGCGAGCATCTACATTAAAACGAAAGCAAAAATTTTGATTCCGAGTTTTAAAAATCGCAGGGGACATCCGTGGATCGTGGACCGAATATTGTGGCCGGAGATTTTAAAATTGTCAGAACAGCAAAGTATGCGGGAATTTTTTTCTGCGCACAATGAATCGATTCTGCATGTTCCAGTGAACACTTCTTCTGTGTTAGCCGATATTGATACCCCGGAAGATTATCAGAAATCTATTCGGGAGGAATAAGGCGAAATACCTGCAATGCCGCCCGAATATAATCGGATTCTGGAGGTTTGGGCTCGCCAGATAATCCTATGTCAGGTTGAAGACCTTTACCATTGATTGGGAATTCAAGTCCTGGTATCCACCATCGAGCAGCGGTGATATGTATACTCGAATTATCCGTTAGATTGAAAACTAATTGGATTGTATCTTTCCCATAAGTATTCGTGCCGATAATTTGTGCTCTTTTTTGTGCTTGAATTGCACCGGCAATAATTTCGGAAGCGCTTGCGGTGTCCTTATTTACAAATATTACTAATGGAATATTTAAAAATTTTCCTGGTGTATCGGACGAAAAAGTTTCTACCGGTTTCCCTTTGTATTGTTGTTGCATGATTGCACCAGAATTCAAAAATAATTTTGCCGTATTAATACCTGCGTCAACCAATCCTCCTGAATTATCACGCAAATCTAAAATAAAATAAGACACTCCACTTTTCATCAATTCATAAACCGCCAGGTCAACTTCTTCTGCTGTTGTTGCGGCTACTCGATTAATTTTAATAATTCCAAGAAGGTTGTTTTCTGGGAGAACATTCCAGACAGTCGAAGGGATCGATTGTTGAGTCCGATTAATTAAAAAATCTATTGTTTCATTGTCTTTTTCTCTAATTATCCGAATCTCAACGGGTTCATCAATTGGTCCACGGAGTTCGGCCAAAATGTTGTCATTGGTTGTGTCTGAAAGAATTTCTAGCTGATTTATTCGTAATAGAATATCTCCATCCAGGACGCCAGCGATAGCGGCTGGAGAGTCTGGATATGGATAGATGCGAATATTACCTTCTGAGTCCGATTCTATGCGAGCTCCAATACCGCCGTATTTTCCCTCGAGATTATTTGTCTGTATTTCGTGTTGAGCTGGTTCAACAAAAGTTGTATAAGGATCTTGAACTGATAAAAGCAAACCTCTAATCAAGTTGTGTTCCATGATTGAATTTGCTGGCAAATCAAACAAATATGTTTTGCGAAGAAGGGCAATAGCTTGCGTTAAAACAGGGAAATCATTTTCGACTTGAATTGCAGTATTATACTTTTCACGAAACAAAAAACCCGCAAAAAAAGCAAGTGCGAGAGCAATCAGGTTGATTCCCAGGAGTAAAAATATTGACCCTCGTGGATTTGAGTGTTTCATATAGTTGTCCTAAAAGGCTACCAAAAATAATTTGGCGGTATAATCTGAGCGGTAAATAATGATCTGTAGAGAGTAAATAAATGTCCCGAATAAAAACCTGGAAATTAACTCAACAAAACGAACTGGTTTTTGAAGAACTAGATTACCATCAAAACCTGCTAACCCTTGATACAGTATCTAATTTACTCCCATCGGGTGTGTATACAACTTGCAGAACTTATCATACAACATATGCATTGAGATTAGAAGAACATTTTACTCGACTAGAAGAAAGCGCGAGATTAACGGGTATCGAAATTGCAGTTAATCGACAATGGTTAAGGAAATGTATTCGGATAGCGATCGGATTATGTGCGTACAACGAGGCTAAATTTCGCATAGCCATTGATTTAACTAAGGAAGTCGGTAATATTTATTTATCTATAGAAGAACTACAGTTGTTGCCTGAAACGTCTTACCAGCAGGGGGTAGCTGTAGTATGTCGCACACTGCATCGAAATAACCCGCGGGCAAAAGTTACTGAGTTTATTCGCTCAACCACTGCGATTCGGCAGCAGATCGGCGAAAATATTAATGAGTCGATCATGGTCAATGAAAAAGGATCCTTATTAGAAGGATTAAGTAGTAACTTTTTTGGGGTATTTAATGGTGAAGTATGGACCGCCAATGAAGGAGTATTACCAGGGATAACGAGGTCCCTGGTAATGGATGAAATCAGGCGCAGCGGAATGATCTTGATGTTACAGAATATCTCATTAGATCGTATCGAAAGACTGGATGAAGCATTTATCACCAGTACCACACGTGCTGTATTACCTGTAACAAAAATCGATGGCCGTCCAGTCGGCGACGGTCAGCCGGGGCAGATTACAAAGAAAATTATGAAGCTATATGAATTTCGAGTCGAAAACGAGATAGAGGAAATCTAGTTTTCTTCTTCGGGGTCTGCATCAGAGCCAGATGCTTCAAGGTCAGCATCCTCTGGCAAAACCATTTCGCCATCTTCCATTGCTTCCAGGATTTGTTTTGCGTGGGCTATTTCATTTTCCGGGACATAGATTTTAACCTCGCCAAGAGCGCCAATCGTTAATCCGTACACAGCCCCAGCGCTTTCTTGCAGAAGTTCTGGATGAAGCCCTTCTGATTCCAACAAAATCCGAATCATATCGGCTTCTAAACGGCCGCGGGCTATATAAATGGGTTCCTCGTTGAACATATTTCCACCTTTTCTGGTTAGGTCATTCGAGTTTTTGAGCAATCAAGGATGCAACCGCTTTTTCCCCTTGCCTGGAAATGGTCCAGCCTTCTTTATAATACAATATTTTCCATCCGCAGAAGAAAGTCTTTAGTTCTTCATTCTCCAATAAATACTCTTCCGGTAATTCGGGTTTGATTTCGAGCATGGCCCGTGTTAGTGCCTCTATAAATATCAATCCGCCAGGTTTGAGTGTCTTTGAAAAATTATTCCAGAGATTTCTCTGTAAATAATAAAAATTTAAAATAACGTCAAATCGATTTTCCGGAAGTGGGTATTGTGTAAGGTCTCCAATAACAGCATGAAGACATGGGTATTTGCGTTTTGCATACTGCACTGCCACCTGTGAAATATCTACACCGATAACCGATAATCCGCGTGAAATTAAAAAGCCTGAATTTGCGCCTAGTCCCATGGCAATATCCAGACATAATCCAGATGGTGGTAAATAATTCGCATGATTGACCAATAGATCACGAGGCGAGCCAGCCCAATTATTGACCTGGTCAGAGTACCTGCGATTCCATTGATTAGCTGTATTCATATTCTTATTCTATCAAAACATATACACTGCTGCTAATATGTATTATCCATTTTGTTTAATATTTTTTGCAGTCTATCAAAGCGGTATGTTAAATCTTTATTCCATTTAAATTTCGCGTAGTCATTTACCCCCAAACTACCAATCATTTCAATTGCCTTATTCACCCAAATAATTGCCAAGTCGGCTCTCTTTTCTTGATGCTCATAATATTTAGCTAATTCGACACATGCTTCAATATCACCTAACTCAGCTGCTTTTTCCCAATAACCGACTGCTTCTTGATATTGGCGGTTCTTCTTAAATATTCCCGCAAACCGATTTAGTGTTTGGATATGGAATGGGGTAGGAAGGTCATGATTTAGACTCTGCTCGTAAACTGGAATTGCTTGGTCCTGCCTATTCAGTGTTTCAAATAAATTCGCGATCGCTGCCAAATCCAGACCTTCCGTTTTGGCTACCTCCAAAGGATTACTTAATAATTTTGCGCAATATCGAAATAAAGCCGCCAACGAAAGAATATCCATCTGGTTATGATAAAAAACACCTGCTAGCGGGCGAGCATCCCCTTTTTGCAAGTATTCAACATATAATTCAGGAACCATCCAACCTGGAATTTCTTCACTGCTTCTACCTAATCTCAAAATTTCAATTTCTAAATTTCCTAAAGTTCGACTTGGTAATCGATTTCTCCATAATTTCCTGGCTAAAGACAACAAATCGATGTGTGCCATTTTTTGAAAAGGAGATCTGACACGATTAAGAATAAACCGGTTGTTTAGCAAAGGAATATCGAACGATTTTCCATTAAAAGTGACTACTGCCGTGAACGGAGAAACAATTTGATCTAAAGCCGAAATTAAAGCTACTTCTTCAATAGGTTCTCTGAGAAACAATTGCAGCAAACGAAAACCGTTTTGATCAAAATAACCTAATCCCACCATAAATGCAAATGTTCCTGCACCACCAGCCAAACCCGATGTTTCAGTATCTAAAAATAAAAAATTTGATAAATCTGAATTTTGCAGTTCCGGTACTTTTCCCCAATCAAGCAGCATTGCCCAATCAATTGAATCGTCAAAAGATACTATTCCATGTTGAAAGTCCTTCGGATACGTATTTTCTACAATAAATGTTTTTCCATTAACTGTTTCATATTCATATCCAGTAAGCACTTCTTCAATTGGATATTTTTTCGATGAAGCCGGTGCGGAAATATTCCTCGCACCATGTTGCACACCAAGGGATTTGAGCTTTTCTAACAGCGACTCTTCCATATGGGTAATTATACCTGAAGGGAATTTCCGTTTAAGATTGCCAAGATTGCCAGGGTTTCACGTTTACCGCTCATGCCATTTTCTCCACCAACACCAACACATGAAGGGCATCCCTCATCACAATCACATTTAGAGACCAATTCATAAGCATGGATCATTAATTCATCATGCATTGCATAAATTTCTTCGCTTAATCCAATTCCTGCTGGTACCTGATCAAAAATAATCACACAAGGTTCTCCATCAGCAAGACTTGATTGGGGATCTGCAGATGCCCCTAGATCATTGATATCGCACATAATAAACAAAGGGGACAAGTGGTTTAGAACATATTTCAAACCTGCCAGACCGCTTCTAAGTCGAACTGCTGTTTCTACCTTGCGATGACATGAAGCACATAATGTAATTAGATTGTCGAGTTGATTGGCTGCTTCAGTTGAAGCAAATTGCCTGAATGGGATTTTATGATGGACATGATGAGGCTTTCCATTCTCTAAAACTCCGCACAATTGGCATGTGTATTGATCGCGATGGCGAACAACTCTTCTAAGCTTATCCCATTGGGGGCCATAATCATTCGGAGAAGCGGACCATAAATGGTGGTCTTGCAATATTTGAACTGCGTGCTCGCTAATTGATAACCAATATCCCATTGTGCGTAAATGGGTTGCAGGAAGGGTTAATTCATTTCCTTCAAGTGTTTCATTCGTTTCCCAGCGAATTTTTCGATATCCCTTTACTTGTGAGGTCACCAAAAGCTCACCATAATGGCATATACCTGCTTTAACATGCTTTTGTTTAAGCAAACTAATTTTTTCGATTTCAATACTTTGCTGCGCTTCGGTATAATATTCAACTTCACCAGGTTCCAATTGAGCAATCTTATTTTCAAAATCCAGAGATTTTACTATATAGGATTGGGACTGGTGAAGATAAACGGCATCCGGATGCACCATCCAATTTGCGGATTCACCATCAACCTCACCGATGGTTATATGCTTCCCGTTTTCTAAAATTTGTAATCTGATCTGATCAAGCGATCCTGATCTTAAGGAGACTTGTTGGGCAGGGTAATTATCGGATAACCAAAAATATTTATTACCCGACAATCTTATATCCCCAAAATTTTCAAGGACGGTAAGAAATTCATCCAAATATTTTGCCGGCAAAGTTCCAAATCGCTCATTTTTTAGAAATGGCAATTCAAAAGCTGCACACCGTAAATGCTGTAGCAAAATAACTGGATTGTCAGGATTTATTAACGCTTTTTCAGGAGATTTTCCTAAAAGATATTCTGGATGTTTTACAAGGTATTGATCCAGGGGATCTGAGGATGCTACCAAAATAGAAAGAGATGGATCGGTGTGACGGCCTGCTCGGCCGGATTGTTGCCGTGTTGCCGCAATTGTACCAGGATAACCCTTAATCACCACAGCTTCCATTCCACCAATATCTACACCTAGCTCGAGGGCATTGGTTGCAACAACTGCGCGAATTTTTCCATCACGTAATCCCTCTTCGATTTGCCTACGTTCCTTCGGCAAATAACCGCTTCGGTAAGCTGCTAATCCCTTTTTCTCAAAAGGATTCGCCTGTTTCAAGAAACGTAAAGCTAATTCTGTAGCTCGACGAGTCTGTGCAAAAAAAATGGTTTGTAAATGATATGCAAGAAGATCATTTACGAGACGAATGCTTTCTGACATCGCGCTACGCCGTACACCGAGTTCTTTGTTCACAATCGGCGGATTGTATAATAAAAAATTGCGGGGTCCTTTTGGTGCACCATCTTGGTCAATTAATTGTATGGGAGCTTCAATTAATTTTTCAGCAAATTCATGAGGGTTAGAAATTGTCGCAGAAGTGAGGATAAATTGAGGAAAGCTTCCATAGAAATTTGCTATCCGCTGCAGCCTTCTTAATAAATTAGCAATGTGTGAGCCAAATACACCACGATAGATATGGAGTTCATCAATCACTATGTATTTAAGATTTTCAAAAAAATCTGCCCAAAGTGTATGATGTGGCAATATGCCTGTGTGAATCATATCGGGATTCGATAATAAGATTCTGGCATTTTTACGAATACCGCTCCGATCCGCTTGCGGAGTATCCCCATCATAAACAGCAATATTCGATGCATTGAGATTTTGCTCTGGTGAAATTTCAGCTAATGTCCGAATGATGTTCTTAAGCTTTTCAAGCTGATCGTATGTCAGTGCTTTGGTTGGGAATAGAAACAATGCAGTTGCACGTGTTTGTTTAAGCAGCGAATCGAGTATCGGCAATTGATAGCATAATGATTTTCCACTTGCTGTGCTGGTAGTGACAACGATATTTGCGCCAACCTTCACCGCATCATAGGATTCTCGTTGATGTTTATAAAGATTTTTTACTCCAGCAGTTTCTAATGCTTGCTTTAACTCGGGATGCAAATCATCTGGAAGTGGTGCTATTGTTGCAGCAATTGCAGGTGTGTAGTTACGGGCGATAATACAAGGTGATATGGTCGAATCATCTTGCCATTGATTTAGAATTTTTTCTACATTTGTTTTAGAAGAATTGATCATAGAACATTCCTTCTTCTATTATTACCGCAATTGTTAAATTATCACAAGGCAAAATTAATAATAAATTAGGATGATTTTCAGGTTGTGCAAAGTAATTTTATAGATATACTAGAGTAAATTTTTTTATATCCGACTAAGGAGCTTTTATGAAACAAAGCGGGAAATATCGATGGTTTGTCTTTGGGGTATTTTTTGTTTTTATGCTTCTTCATCAAGCTGATAAATTGCTTATTGGCCCCTTGACCACACCTATCATGGAATATTTCAAAATTGATGAAGCCCAAATGGGTTTTGTTTTTTCAGGAGCGATCCTGGTTGGGGCAATTTTCTATCCGCTATGGGGATACCTTTTTGACCGTTTTGGCAGGGCGAAATTATTAGCCTTAGCCTCATTTATATGGGGAGCTACAACTTGGTTCAGTGCAGTTGCCAAAACATTTTCGACATTTATGATATCAAGAGCATCAACCGGTATAGATGACGCCAGTTACCCCGGGTTATATAGTTTAATGTCAGATTATTTTCCACCTAAAATCCGTGGAAAAGTATACGGACTCCTTCAAATTGCAAGTCCTTTAGGCTATATGATTGGTATGGTACTTGCTCTTACCTTGGTCAAAACCATTCACTGGCAGGGGATTTTTTACATAACAGGTTCTCTCGGAATTATTTTGTCAATTGTGATATTTTTCGGCATCAAAGAACCTGAGCGAGGTGGCGTAGAGCCGGAGCTGGAGAATATCACCCAAACGAATAAATACCGATTTGAATGGAAAACAGCTTTGGCTCTTTTTAAGAAAAAAAGCCTGCTGCTTTTACTTTTACAAGGTTTCTTTGGGGTTTTCCCCTGGCAGGTGATCACGTTCTGGTTCTTCCGCTATCTGGAAACTGAACGAGGTTACGCATCGAACGATGTATTAATTACCATGGTAGTTTCTGTTCTGGCGCTTGCCGCGGGATACCCGATCGGTGGTGCATTAGGTGATTATTTCTTCAAGCGCTTCCAAAGAGGACGTTTGATTGTAAGCGCGATTGGTGTCATTGCTGGTGCTTTGCTTTTATGGGCATCTTTAAATGTGCCCATCGAAAATAAACTCCAGTTTATGATTATGATGAGTATTACCGCCGTGTTCATCCCATTTGCTGCACCAAATGTGCTGTCAACAGTTTATGATATTACGCTTCCTGAAGTGCGAAGTACAGCAAATTCTATTCAAAATTTAATTGAACAGGGTGGTTCAGCTCTGGCACCTGCATTAGCTGGTTTAATTGCTGTCAATTTTAATTTAAAAAGCGCAATTTTATGGATTTGTGTTGGCGCCTGGGCTCTGTGCTTTTTATTCTTTTTAGGAGCAATATATCTAATACCCAAAGATTTAAAAGATCTCCGCAATCAATTGCATGAACGAGCTCAAATAGAATTAGCAGCCCAATCAACTGATTAATTCAAATTGCCGGACTTGAAAAAAATTACAAGTCCGGCAATTTTTTCTACTGCATTTCTCTGATAAAATAAAACCATCTTGTACAACCAGAAAGGGATCTGGTATGTTACTTAATTTCATAACTCTTTTAGCAATGGGCATTTTAGGGTGGACAATTGGAAGCTTAATTAATTATCTTGCCGATGTACTGCCCTACACAAGAAAATTTTCACCACCTATTTGTAAAAGTTGCGAAACAAAAAGTTCTGTAATTCATTATGTATTTCTACAACCTTGCAGAATTTGTAACAAACCACGTGAAATCAGGGCCTGGGTGGTTCAATTTCTAGCGGTCGTTCTAACGATTGTTGTATGGTTCTTTCCACCCGATCGAATTGGTTTTTGGATCGCTCTGCCTTATTTTGTGTTCTTTGCAGTTGTTTTTCTCATCGACTTTGAACACCGGGTGATCCTACATGAGGTGTCCATTACGGGTGCAATCCTTGCCATACCCCTTGGATTATTGCTAAATGACAAGCCTTTTAATATTGTTATTGGAGGCGTGGCTGGGTTCGGAATTATGTTTGCCCTCTATTTATTAGGCGACTTATTTGGAAAATTTATGGCAAAACGCCGCGGAGAACCAATTGATGAAGTAGCTTTAGGTTTTGGTGATGTTAATCTGTGCGGCGTATTAGGCATAATTTTAGGGTGGCCAAGAATCGGGGTTATGATTTTTGTTTCAGTTCTTCTTGGAGGTTTACTTAGCGGATTGTATATCCTGTACATGGTAATAACAAAAAAATACAAACCGTTTACTGCCATTCCATACGCCCCATTTTTAATTATTGCTGCTGTAATATTAATTTACATGGCTTAAATACAAAAAGCGGCTCGTTTTGAGCCGCTTTGCTTTTGAATATAGCCTAATTTTATTGGTGGGGACCGGCTAACACTACTTGAGGCATCACATTGCTGACAAATTGTTGGAAATTCTTCTCAAAGCGTTCTACCAAAGCTAAAGCCTGAATTCGATATGCCTCTTTATCCACCCATAACATTTGCGGGGATAGTATTTCTGAAGGAACCCCAGGACATTCTTTTGGAATAAACAATCCAAATATATTTTCCTGGTGGAATTCTACCTGATCGAGATCATGGTTGAGTGCCGCCTGTATCATGGCACGCGTATAAGGAAGCTTTATGCGACTGCCAACACCATACGGGCCGCCTGTCCAGCCTGTATTCACCAGCCACACATTTACTTTATGCTCCGCAATCTTTTTGCCTAATAATTCAGCATAAACACGTGGATACAGGGGGAGGAATGGCGCACCAAAGCAGGTAGAAAATGTTGCTTGTGGTTCTTTTCCAAGTCCTAATTCTGTTCCGGCAAGCTTAGATGTATACCCTGATAAAAAGTAATACATTGCTTGCTCTGATGTAAGTTTTGCAATCGGCGGCATCACCCCAAATGCGTCAGCAGTTAAGAAAAAGATGTTTTCAGGTTGTCCGGCAAATCCTTCTACTACATGATTAGGAACAAAGTCTAAAGGATAGGCACCCCGAGTATTTTCGGTAATGCATTCATCATCAAAATTCATCCTGCGGGATTGTTCATCGTAACACACATTTTCAAGGACTGCTCCAAAACGGTGTGTAGCAGACCAAATAATTGGCTCTAGTTCTGGGTTAAGGCGAATAGTTTTTGCGTAGCAGCCACCCTCAAAATTAAAGATTCCTGTATCACTCCAACCATGTTCATCATCACCGATTAATTTCCGGTCAGAAGCAGAAGAAAGAGTGGTTTTTCCTGTACCACTTAATCCGAAAAACAGAGCTGTGTCTCCTTTGCTGCCAACATTTGCCGAGCAGTGCATCGACAATATCCCTTTACGCGGCAGGAGATAATTCATGATTGAGAAGATAGATTTCTTTATTTCTCCGGCATATCCAGTACCACCGATCAAAATGACCCTTTTATTTAAATTGACAATGATAAAAGTACTGGAATTGGTTTGATCAATTTCAGGTGTGGCAACAAAACTTTCGCTCTGAATTACCGTGAATTGCGGCATTTGCTTTGCTGCAACTTCTGCGGGTACCCGAATAAATAAGTTTCGCGCGAATAAATTGTGCCAGGCCTTTTCGGTAATTACCCTAATCGACACACTATGTTCAGGGTCAGCCCCAGCTTGTAAATCTTGAACAAAAACATCTCGCCCTTGAAAATAAGCGAGCATTTTGTTGTAAAGATTTTCAAATTTTTCTGGTGGATATGGCTGGTTAACTTTACCCCACCAGATTGACTTTGCCTCAAGGTCACCATAATCAACGATAAATTTATCGTTGGGTGATCTACCGGTATGTTTCCCTGTGTAGGCCAGGACAGCACCATCCGAGGATAGTTTTCCTTCGTTTCGGCAGAGAACTTCTTCTACCAGGGCTGGAACGGATAAGTTCCAATGTACTTTGTTTAAGTTCCGAAATCCGTGTATTTCCAGGCCGTGCTCATTGGGCAACCCCAAATTTTGCATGTTTTATGCCTCCGCAATAATTATGGATTGGATTTTCCCAAAAGCCGCGGATACCAATACCAAAGGATGTCCGCAGCGGGCTTCCCATGAATGGATGAAGATTTGTCTTGCAGTACAGTAGGTGGATAATATCCTTGAGAGACAAACCCGGCAATCCAAATGCGCTGGTTTATTGCAGTGAGAGCAGCGTTGTAAATATCGGCTTGTTCCTGTAAATCAATTGCAACGTTTGAATTATCAGGGTTCGGCTGATTTAATGACTCGAAAGACAGGCAGCTATTGGCTGTTTGCACACAACCCGATGTAGCACCATCGATCGATGGGTAATTTATTGCTATAACAATTGATTTCCCCTGTTTCTCGAATATTGGGTAAATTGTATTATCAAATAGTGCCCCAAATTTCTGTTCAATTTCCGATGGATTCGCTGCATTACTTTCTGCTAACTTCGTGGAAACAAGCGCATAAATCAAATCAACATCACCAATCCAGGAAGGCAGATCAGGTTCAGATTCGGTGATTCTTACCGCCCAGCCAATTTTTCCCGAATATCTGCTGCGAATATCTTTAATTAATTGATTCCATTGATCACGAATAGAATCGGGGACACCAGAGGATGAACCATCGCTGAGTTTTCCCCCTGGTATGGCAGGGGCAACATCTGGTCCACCGATGATTAATAAACCAGCGTTGGTTTGATTGGCCATATCCGCATGGTGTAGAATCATCGTCCGGTACCGATCAAACCAGTTTTGCCACCAGCTTGCATCAGCTGGTGGGTTTTGCCAGATGTCAATTAGCTTGATATCGGTATGAATTCTAGGGTACAAAGCAACATTTAATCCTTGCTGCTTTGCCTTGTTAATGGATTGGCTTAGATCAAACCATAACGGATCTGATCCTGCTACCGGTTCCATAACCGGTGGAGAATATCGAGTATAGGTCCAGGTTGGAGTTAAGACAAGCCAATTTGCACCGATTGTCTTTAAGTTGTTGATGGAAAGTTCTTCATAAGCTTGCCAGGTTGGATTAAATTGATCTAAATATTCTATCCCAGCAATAAATGCATCTCCGCGATTTGTAATAGAAGGAACAGTAATGGGAGTCTGAGGACCTGGATTCCACCATGCCCATTCGCGAACATCATCTTGAAAGGTTTGTTGAAGTTTAGTTGGTGCAAATGGCAACCCAGCCGAAGTAGCCCCTTTGGTAATATAATCATCAGCGCTGCCGCATTGATCATTCCTACAATAGCGATAGCCTACATTTCCCATCATATCCAGGGGGCTGTATAACACATAAAGCCATTGATTGTTACCAAGCGGCCACATCGGAATGGGGGATGTCCACCCATACGGATTAAATTGAATTGAGATTTTATCCTCAACTGGGGTGTTTGCAGGAACCTTTACCGCAAATGTGATTGGAGCAAACTCTCCCGATTGCCAGGTATCAATCGTGTCTGTGATTACTGCATCTTGGGAAGGTACGATTAACTGCCTGACTCTAAAGTCGCCATTCGTGCGATGTTCAGCATTCCAAAAACCATCACCCAATGAATATTTATATTGCAAATCCAAACCGGATGGCAAATTTAAGGTTAATCGGTAGCTTCCATCTTCTTGCATAACCAGAAACGGAGCACGAGAGGCAATAACGCTCATGCCACCATCAAGGTCCGCAAATGTATTTCCCAGGGAATAAATATTTCCGATAAAACGTACCGGAAGTCCTTTGATATTACCTGGAGGTGTTTTTACCACAAAAGTTACATTAACATTTGTTGTAGATGGAATTCGGATATCGGCAGGAGTTGTGGCGTTTTCTGCCACAGTTGCGCCTTGTTGAAAGGTTTTATATTTGCCATCAAGGCTGTAAATCACTAAATTATGGGTTCCTGGAGCTAATCCTTCTAACAAATAGGAACCATCAGAAGCGGTAAACGTCTGTGCACCACCAGCTGCTACCAAAATGTTCGGTAGCGGTGCATTATTGACCTCATCAATAACTCGTCCTTGAATCCTGCCTATTGGGCCATCAAATTTTACGTCATTCCAGGCAGATACGGTGTCTTGGATTAAAGCAGGACCGCCAATAGAATATAGACGATACCGAACCTGTTTGCCTGTTGAAGTATATTCAATTGCAGATGGATTTCCCTGGCGGATGTATCTGTATTTGATAACTGACCCAATGACAAATGGGATTTGAGCAGTAAAAATACTATTCGCTTTCCCTTCAAGTGAATAACGAGTTGGATTTAATGCCAGCCCTGTAACTTCATCCAGAATTTCCACACCAATTTTGGCATTATTTACCAAGGAAGGGGGAATGTATACTTCAAAAGTCACCAAAGCCATTGGTAAATTCTGGTCCGTTTCAGTTGGTGGAATCGGAGTCGGATTTACCAGAAAATCAAGCCCAATATTGCAGGCGCTTAATAAAATGCCGGCTGCCACCGTCATGGTTATAATGATTGACACCAGGCGGGGAAAATGTTTACTAGAATAGCCCATGGGTTTCAATATTCCTCCGGAGGACACCGGCCATCCAACCCAAATCGCAATAATCCCCAAGCCATGGATGGCCAAATCAAGAATAATTGCTATGGTTTATGTTTTTGTATTAAATTTTTGACGAATCTCTTCTTGCCTGTTTGCAAGACTGCCAAGAACACCATTCACAAAACGCGGTGTACTATCTGCGCCATATAACTTGGCCAGTTCAATCGCTTCATTGATTGCAACCTTAATGGGTGTGCAGCCTTCTACTGCAAACTCCCATAGAGCTATTCTCAATATATTTCGATCAATCACTGCGACTTGATCCATTGGCCATTCTGGCGCATGTTGTGCGATCAAATCATCAAGCTGATTGGAAATTGGCAGTACTCCGAACACAATTTGCTTGGTGAAATCACGCAAGCTTGTGTCCAGATTTTCGTCCTCCATTCGTTCCTCTAACGAGTTGCCTGGAATGTGATTGGTCAAATCGCATTCGTAGAGGACTTGCAAGGCAATACTACGCGCCTTGGTTCGCGGTTTCATATGTTATGGTGCTACCTCTGATGTAAATTCAATGTCTTCAACGTGAATATTTATTTTTCCAACTTCCATGCCAACCATTTCAGAGATTGCACGCCCTACTTGACTTTGGATTGCGCGGCTTACATCTCGAACATTGATATCACGTTTTAAAATCACGTACAGGTCAACATAGACTTTGTCGTTTTCTACTGTAATTTTTACGCCTTCGCTGATGCCACGATTAAAAAAACGATCTACTTCGGATGGGAAATCAGCCAGACGACTGACTCCTGGTACACTCAAAGTCGTCAAGCGTGCAATTGTGACCAGCACCTCTGGGGCAATGGTGGTTTTTCCAGGTGGTCGTATCTGTTCAGACATAAAATCTCCTTTTTATCCCAAGGATATGATCAATTATAACCGCAAACGATCCAGACTTGTATCCCAAATATCAAATCATTCTAATCTGCTCCAATTGATTGACAAACGCCACGGATTGGTGTGCCACATCGGATAAATCTTTATCTAATATAACACAATGGTGAGATTCTTTTTTCCATACCAATTCTTTTGTTGAGGATTTTATGGAATCGTAAATTATCTTCGAACCTACAGGATTAATCGTCGTGTCTAACAACCCTTGAAATATTAGTGTTGGCTGATGAATCAAGTGTAAACGCTTTTTAACCTGTTGCTGTAATTTACCAAGTTGAACTAAAGCAGGAAGCGGATATACATGATATCCTTGCCATGGTAAACAGCCAGGACGGTCTACTGCTGGTCCTTTTTTATAAATAATTTTTAGAAACGGCGATAGCAGGTAAGGCTGCCACATACGATCAACAATTAATGCGGGAGCATACAAGAGAAGCCCAGAAATTTCTGGATGCTGGCTAGCAAGATACAGAGTTAATAATCCTCCCATCGACTCGCCGGCAACATATACTCTATCACACTGATTTTTCAAATCCTGGTATGCCTTTTCAACAGCGTTTACCCAATCGGTCCATTTTTGCCTATTCATATCCTGCGGAGTGGTACCGTGACCGGGTATAAGTGGTCCAGCAACTGTAAAACCAGCATTATGAAAAAATTGTGCTAAAGGTTTAACCTCAACTGTTGTTGCGGTAAATCCATGAATTAACAAGATCCCTGTTTTTCCAGCCGGATTAAAAAAGGTGCTGCCAT
This sequence comes from Chloroflexota bacterium, assembly GCA_029265085.1. Next base: position 5,383 of record JAJUJY010000057.1, on the reverse strand, counting down.
CTAGATGCGGATTTTGATAAACTATTCTTCTCATTTTATGTCCCCTCAATTCTTATGGCAATGTATTGGTAGCGTAGGGCAAGATAACCACATTCGGTCTATTGGGTACATTTATCTTTGCAATAGATATGGCTTCTTCTAACGTGGATGCAGGAGTAATAAAAAAGCGATTTACCATCGCTGCTGGCATATCTGAAACCAAAATAATTTTTAAACGCTTGGCTTGCAAAGCGATTTGAAATGCTTTATGCGGACCAACTTGAAATCCCTGCTTTTCAAATTTTTGAAACACATCATCTAATGTTTCGAGGCCATCCACAAAGTCAACAAAAGAATCGCTTCCTGCCATTTCTGGACAGGCAGCACAAATAATCACTACGCCATGATCTTTTGCAAAAAGGGCAGCATGGGTGATTGCTTTTTGTGATTGATATAAATTAATGTCTTTTGGGTGCCCTCCAGCCGAAGCGATAACCAGATCAAATTTTTCATTGATACCTGATTGGCAAATTTTTTTCGATGCAATTATGCCTTGCCGCATAACTTCTTTTGGAGTGCCCCAAAACGCTTCCACGATTTGTTTATCGGAGTTTAGAACTGCGTTGAGCGCGAGATCTACTCCAATCATTTCGCCAATCTCTTCAATATCCTGCCGCATTGGGTTTCGAGTATATTCTCCAGCTATTGCCAGGGGATCGATCAGCATCGCATGGTTTCTATTGATTGTTTGCCGGCCAGTTAATCCAATCGAAGCACTTTTTACTCCGCCTGAAAACCCCATGAAATGATGTGGTTCGATATTGCCGATAACTATTTTTAATTCCGATTGAAAATATTGCTGATTTACATAAACTGGTGTGCCCCGATTTGTAGTACCAAGAAACTCCAAATTCTTGGCATCATCGCAATCGTGAGAGACTACCCTGTATTGCTCAAAAATATCTTTTGAAAGAACACGCTGAAACTCATCGGATCTCATCGGAGTATGAGATCCGGTGGCGATAAAGAACACAATATTTTCTTGTTGCACCCCGGATCTAATCAAAAAATTTAATAAAGGAGGTATTAAAAACTGATGGGGCACTGGCCTGGTTTTGTCATTAATCGCAATTGCCACGGTTTTTATCGTAGATATTTTGGATACGTTAATCTCTGAAACAGGATTGTTAATTGCATTTTCTACAACACCTGCGGGATCACTGGCGGGCGTAATCTTTAACGGTTGAATCACCTTTATATTATCAAATATTGATGAATCAAAATTAATCGCGGTTTTCCCATAAGGCAGCTTGATCATAATTTTCCTAAATCAATCCCCGAATGGATGGTTAAATTTTTGAATTTCAATCAAATACCCATTGGGATCACGTAAAAAGAAATGATAAATATTATATTTCGGATTTGTTTTCGGAGGTGATTCAATCAGGTAGTCTTTTGACAATAAGAATTGATACCATGCATCCACATCTTCTGTAACCAGGGTAATAATCACCCTTGAAGGTTCTTGTGGATTTAATCTTTCACAAAAACCGATAAATGATGCCGGGGTAGTTTGGTAGATTCTACAATCGCCCTGATCCAAAGCTATCGTCAAGCCTAGAATATTCTCGTAAAATTTTCTTGTTGATTGAATATCATGGGTTGGGAAAAACACAATTTGGTGCGAAAGTGAAGGCGGTTTTTGCATAATATTTTCCTGGTATTTTCGATATCTTAATAATATGATATCATACGCTTGTATTGTGAAAATTATCACATATCATTGTTGATATAATTAGTGGATTACTTTAGCAGAGAAATAAGGCAAAGCATTTAGGAGTATTCTTTATGGCACATCGTTCCGTTATTTATGAATTATCGGTTGACCTTGAGCGACAGAGTTGGGGAGTAGATTGCCCTATAGACCAAAATCTTATCGGCCCCGTTCAATACGGATGGGACCGTTTTCAAAAAGATCCGAATTCAATGACCTTTGGTGGCGGTCTGTTAGCCGGATCCCCGCTGCCAGGTACGCGCCGGATGATTGTTTGTGGTTATTCTCCTCAATGGGAGGGGTTTTATGTATCAGCTTTGGGCGGTGCCATGTTTGTTATGCACCGCATTGGCGTGAACTATATATGGCTTCGTGGACAAAGCCCCCATGATGTGGTTCTGGTGATTAAATTGGAAAATGGACAATATTCAGTTCGCTTTGAACCCATAGATGCTGATAAATTATGGCAGGGATATATTGATTCAAATGGCCGCAAGTGGATAGGTTTTTATGGTTTGCAAACTTACATGTTTGAGAAATATAAAAATGAATACGACGGAGACTGGTTTAGGATTTTAACTGTTGGTCCGTCTGCCAGACACACATTGGAAGGCGCCATTGGCTCAAACCACATCAAGCGCGGTGAGCTGAGTGTCATTGACGATTGGGCTGGCCGCGGTGGTTTAGGTTCCAGATTGTTACAACATCATAGAGTAGCCGGAATTGTTTTTGGCGGTGATTGGCAAGATCCAGCCTTGAAGGAATCAAAAGAATTGGATGAATATTTCCTGGAACATTTTGGCCAACGGGCAATAACCACGGATTTAGCTGTCTCTTCCAAATACCGGTATGTAGCCAAGTTTGAAACTGGTGGGACGTTTGGAGTTAATATGCATACCGCGGATGATAAATTGTTTAGTTTTAATTACGCTTCGATTTATCGAAGCGATGACGAGCGGCTGGAGCAGCACGATAATTTCATTATGAAGCATTACCTCAAACAGTTTAACGAGGAAATTATTGCTCCGAAAAATTCTGATCATTGTGGTGAGCCCTGTGCAGTTGCCTGTAAGAAATTTAACGGGGAGTACAAAAAAGATTACGAACCGTACCAGGCGCTAGGACCAAACTGTGGAATTTTTGACCAGCGGGCAGCTGAAAAAGCCAACAAATATATTGACTCAATGGGGTGGGACGCAATCCAATCCGGCGGCACAATCGCCTGGATTATGGAATTAATTGCTGAAAAGATCATTCCCGCAGAGGATTTCGGCTTAAATTCCGATGGCCCGCGTTTCAAATTTTCCTCCAAAACCGAGGAATTTGATGTAGTAAAAGATTCAGCTTATAACGCGGATTACGCCATCGATATTGCCAATATGATCCTTTATTCACCCCAAGGTGAGCCTTTCAGAAAAGGAATGCGTTATGCTGCCAGGTGGTTGGATCAAAAATATGGTACAAGGACAATTGATCGGGCTGTGTATAATGCGCATGGCGAAAACGGTTGTATGGTTCCAAACCAGTATTGGGTCCCGGGAATGTTTGCCCCAATGCCGTTGATGGGGAAATACTTTTCATTTTACGAGGTCAAATTTGTTCCCCCCTTCGAATTGGGGCAGAAAAATGTGGAGCGATTCGTATATGAAATGTATTCAGAAAATAGCGGAGCCTGCCGTTTTCACCGGAAATGGATCGAGGATATTATAGATGAGATTACCCTGTCCCATTACAATCTCGATATTGATTTCTGGAAAATGAACTACGAGTTATGCAAATCCATTTATCTATACCAGGCAAACACTTCTCGCTTCTGGGAAAGTGAGCGGGTGATCGATATCATTCATGGGTATTTGCAAAAATGGCAGCGTGATGGTTTAAAAGACCCAGATCTGGAAAACTGGATCGCTCGCTTTGCAGATAATAAACACGAGGCGGCTAAATCCTTTTGGCAGGCAATGTATGACGGCATGGTGGAAGCATTCTCAAATGGAATGTCCGAACCACCACATCAAGAACATGGGTTTATAACAAAATAATGAATGCAAACAACCTCCAAATCCAGGGAGGTTGTTTGCTAATATGGTTGATCTTTCAGTATCATATTTGCAGCAGTCTTACCTGACAAAACAACCATCGGTACCCCGCCGCCTGGGTGAGTTGTCCCGCCGGCAAAATACAACCCCCGAATTTTTTGATAACGATTGTGAGGACGCCGAAAAGCGGCAAACGGGCTATTGGAAGAAAGTCCATAAAGAGCGCCGCAATATGCACCATTTTCGCTTTCCAATTCATCAGGCGTCAGGATTGTTTCGGACAGAATATATTTTTCCAGATCGATATTGACGCGCCGCGTCAATATCTCAAGAATTCGATTGCGATATGGTATTTTTTCTTTTTTCCAATCAAAATGATTAGATTTCGCAGGAACATTTATAAGAAGAAACCAGTTCTCGTTACCAGCAGGGGCGTGGGATGGGTCTGTTTTCGAAGTGATAGCCGCATAGATTGTCGGATCGACTGGAGGGCGGTGATACGTGAATATGTCCTCGAATTCTTTCCGATAATCATCTGGAAAAAATATATTGTGGTGGGCTAATGCAGAATGTTCCTTATTAACACCCAGAAGCATAATAAAACCCGAACAAGATAATTCACGTTTTAAAAGGCGATTGTCTTTAGGAGCGATTAGTTTTGAAAGGGTTGTCAACGCATCCAAATTGGATATAACTGTGTCAGTTGCAATTTGTTCACCATTTTCTACTTCAACGCCAACAACCCTTTAATTTCGGTGCAATATCTTGAGAACTCTTGCCTGTTTCAGGATCTTTACGCCCATCTCAAGTGCAAGCTTTTCTAAGGCCAGGGCAATTTGATAAATTCCACCGCGCGGATACCATACTCCGCCGGTCATTTCAACATGCCCTATGACGTTTAATGTTGCCGGAGCACGATACGGCGAAGCTCCAACATAAGTAGCAAAGCGATTTAATAGTTTTTCGAGCGAGTCCGAATGGATAAAATTTCGGATAGCCGAATTCATACTCCTCAAACCATCTATATAGCGTATGTCAGTAAGCGGAACTTGCCTGAGCGTATTCAAAGACGGTGGATCGCCAAAAATAAATGCGGACGAAGTAATTCGATAAAGCCGAGCCGCATAACTTAAATAAGCGAAATAACCCTCAACATCTCTGGGTTCCAGCTGCATGATTTGGTCTGCAATCCGTTGAAGATTTCGAGTGGCGTCAATTTGGCTTCCGTCTGTATAAAAGTAGCGGGTGAGGGGATCAATTGGTAGAAGTTCAAGATAATCTTCCAGATTTCGATTTACAGCAGCAAACAACGATTCAAACACTGGCCGCATCGTAATTACCGATGGGCCAGTATCCCAGCGAAAGCCATCTCGAACAACCTCTTGCATCTTACCACCAAGAGAGGCGTTCTTTTCCAGAATCACGACTTCTTTTCCAGCCGCAGCCAAATATATTGCTGCACTTAAACCGCCAATTCCACCCCCAATAATTACAATTGGCCCGGCTGCCCCCATAAATTCCTCCTACTCTGCAGGGTTTCCTTTTGTTGCAAATACAACTTCATCCATACGCAGCATCATGCAATTAACACCCT
>JAJUJY010000299.1 GCA_029265085.1 Chloroflexota bacterium | reverse complement strand
GTTAGCGATAATTGATTGTGTTATATTCATCGCAATAACATTTGAAGATGTGTAATATGTCCAATACACCTGAGTTACCCAATCGAAAATCATTGATCACAAAAAAAGGGTTACCCTATGTTGTAGGGATACTTCTTATCTCAATTGGGATGATTGTTTTGTTAGATCAGTTTCTACAAACTGGTTGGCTTGTTCTAATTATTTTGCCAATATCTGGAGTAATTTTCTTGGAAGAAGGTATCCGCACAAAACGAATGGGTTTGATTATTCCGGGCACACTTGCTTTTGGTGCCGGGGTGGGTAGTTTTATTTTTTTTAGCTCAATGCTCCAGCTTAATATTTACCAGCGGATTGGTTATTTATTACTTTGCTTTGGTCTTGGCTGGGTTGCTATTACAATAAGTTCGATATTTCTGCAGAAATCCATTTCCTGGTGGGCATTGATCCCAGCCAGCGTAATTGGCTCGACCGGTTTAACCTTTTTGTATAGCGACTTACAGTTCACTGATTTCGTTTTCTGGATTGTTACCGGTTTGGGCGTAAGCTTTTTGTTATGGGGTGTATCCACCAAACTTATTGGCCTGGTAATACCAGGTAGTTTGTTAACGACGATTGGCCCTGGGATTTATTTTGCCTGGGGACAAAATACCGTTGGGAACGCTTTAGCGCAAACCGGAATTATGCTGGTGATTTTTTCTTTGGGTTGGGGATTAATTATTTTATTTTCGAAGATGATTATTGAAAAATTTGTCTGGTGGCCATTAATTCCAGGTGGAGTTATGGCCATGGTTGGATGGGGTCTATATATTGGTGGTGACCCTAACAATGCTGTTTCGTTTATAGCGAATACTGGATCAATAGGTCTGATTATATTTGGCTTATATTTATTGCTTCTCCGAAAAAGCATTCATAAGTGAATCCAGACAATCTTAAGAAATCATTTGGAAACGAATATTTCTGCGCTTAATGAATTTAATTTCTCTAACGCAGATCGTTCTCCGGCATCAATAATTTCTTGCGCTTTGTGAAAGCCCCAGAGCATCGTGATTTCTGGAGATATATCGGGTTTAATCAAAATATCAGGTGGATTTTTTTCCATACGTGCTTTTGTGATTTCAGCGATCATGATTAATTCTGCGCGATAGAAATCTATAAACGAATCAGGGAACGAAGTAGGCCAATTCCCGATCTTGTTGTGTTTTTGAAAGCTCTCTTCATCTTCTAACTGTGTTTGTACATCAACAGCAACTATAAAATTTGCTCCCAGGTGTTTTACCAAACTGACTGGAAGATTATTGATAATTCCACCATCGGCAAGCCGTTGGTGATTGTTTTCTACCGGGGGGAACAACCCTGGGATGGAAATTGTTGAATAAATGGCGGGCAGCAATGGGCCCGAATTAAATACAACCTCTTCGCATGAATTTAAATCCACTGCATTTATTGCTAATGGAATTTTTGTTTTTTCAAATGTTTGATGCTCGCCAAAAAAATATTTAAGCAAATCTCGGATTTTTTGTCCTTGTAATAAACCTCTGCGTGGCAGGGTGATATCAACAAGTCGGATTAATTCACTGAGCTTTGAGGTAGTATGAATAAATGCTTCAATGGATTCGGGGCTGTGCCCAACTGCGTATGCTCCGGCAATAATACCACCCATACTTGTTCCGCTTATAAAATCAATCGGAATCCCCTGTCTGTGGAAGGCTTTCAATACACCAATGTGGGCGAGACCGCGAGCTCCTCCACCGCTAAGCGCTAAACCAATTTTGTATTTTGATATATCCATACATATATCATATCAAAAATTATCACCAAAATTACCCCCTTTTCAAACACTGAATCGTCTGATAAGATTGCTGCTTGGCTTGATCATCAACTCCCCGGAAAACCGGGGTATTTATTTGCAAAACGAGAGAAAATACAGGCAAGTTTTATGATTACTGAAAGAAAAGACCTCCGAAATGTAGCCATTATTGCGCATGTTGACCATGGTAAAACCACGCTTGTGGATGGATTGTTACGGCAAGCTCGAGTGTTTCGTGAAAACCAACAAGTTGCCGAGCGTGTAATGGATTCAAACGCTCTAGAGCGTGAACGCGGAATTACCATCCTTGCAAAAAATACTGCAATTACAATTCCTGACCCCAAAACGGGTGAGCTGGTCAAAATTAATATTGTTGACACACCTGGTCATGCGGATTTTGGTGGTGAAGTTGAGCGTGTGATGAACATGGTTGATGGGGTCTTGTTATTGGTTGACGCTGCGGAAGGTCCGATGCCACAAACACGTTTTGTCTTAAAGAAAGCGCTTGAAATGGGGCATGTGGCGATTGTTGTGATAAACAAGATGGATCGCAAGGATGCAGATCCAGATCGAACACTGAATGAAACATTTGATTTGTTCGTTGAACTCGGTGCTTCTGAGCAGCAAGCCGATTTCCCGGTGATTTATGCAAATGCCATTACGCAGCAAGCGGGTGAAACCACAGAATTAGGTCCCGATTTGCAGCCGTTGTTTAATGCCATTCTAAATCATATACCGGTAC
>JAJUJY010000304.1 GCA_029265085.1 Chloroflexota bacterium | reverse complement strand
GACCCTCCAACCATTGGCACAACTTCCATGGGCGCATTATATACATCTGCAGCAGAATCAACCACAAGTTTGATGAATGGATGATCCGGATCCGTCCTTGCTGGTGACTCACCACCCAAAAAATGGATATTAATATCTTCAAAACCTTGTTGATCCAGGTGAGCTCGCAATTTTTTCAGGATATCCTGAGGTGTCTGATTTGGCACAAGCCGGAAATCAATCTTGGCCGAAGCCCTTGCAGGGAGCACAGTTTTTGACCCAGGACCTTGATACCCTGAGGTTAATCCACAAATCGTACAAGTCGGCTGGAACACTTCAGCTATGCGCAATTCGGCGCCACCCTGAATTCCATTCAAAAAGTTCTTAACCCCATAACGATTCTTGTATTCATCACTGGTCTCCGGCAAAGCTGCCATATAGGCTTTATCTCGATCGCTGGGTGGAATGACATGCTCATAAAAACCAGGGATCATGATTTGTTCTTTTTCATTTTTTAATGAATTCAAAGCCCAAATCAGCCTCCAGGCTGCATTCGGGAAAATTGAACCGCCAGTTCCAGAATGGACATCCTGATTGGCAGTCTCAATGCTGAGCTCTACATAACAAATTCCACGCAGCCCAACATATTGCATTGGAACATCCCGATGATCCACTCCGCCAAATTCCCAAATACAGGCGTCAGCAGCCAGTTTTTCACGGTTTTGCTCTACAAAATCGTGCAAATGCAGGCTGCTGGTTTCTTCCTCTCCCTCGACTACAAATTTTACCTTGCATGGCAATTCATCACTCTCAGCCAATAAAGCATCAATTGCAAATAATCGGCTGGTAAGGTGGCCTTTGTCGTCGCTTACCCCGCGTGCATACAGCTTTCCATCTCGCAAGCTAGGCTCAAACGGTGGGGTTTCCCATAATTCTAGCGGCTCGGCTGGCTGAACATCGTAATGGTTATAGAACAATAAAGTCCGATCGCTTTTTCCATCACGTTCCGCATAAACGACAGGAGCTCCGCCAGTTTCAATAATCTCGACTTGAAAACCTCGTTTTTCCAGCATTTCCCGGGCAAGTTCAGCGCACTCTTTAAGTCCCCAGTTTTGCGCGGCCACACTGGGCTGAGCGCAAAACATGGAAAGCTCGGCAATACTTTCATCCAAATGCTGACTTAAATAGCGATCGATCTGTTCAAAAGATTTCATACCCATTCCTTTCAAAAGAATTATTTATGGTGCGGGAAGTATTCCCAAAATCCATGAACCACCGTACGCAAAAACCATCATTTTTAATATTTTTCCAATCCACGACCACAACAGATATTTCCAAAACGGCATCTTCAGCATCCCGGCGGTGATCCCTGCCACATCAAATACTGGGTTTGGCACAAAGGCCAGTACCAAAATCGTGATACTGCCGTATTTTTTCATCCAATTTTCAAAACGATCTGCCCAAACCCGGTTTTCAATAACCCCCTGCCCGCTAAATCCAGCCAAATACCCAGATATCTCGCCGATAGCAGCACCGCTTCCAGCCGCAATAGCGACCCAAAACGGATTAAATACAGCCCCCATTGCAGAAGTAACCAGCACGCCGGGAACCGGCAAAATCAAAGTCGCATTCGCAAGCAAAGATACCAGGAATATACCTGGATATCCTAGCGCTTCTAATTCTTGCACCCGTTCCCGATTAAGATATAAAATGACGGTAACTGCGATTACAAAAACCAATGCAACGATTCGTTGAATCTTTTTGCGTTGGTTATTATTCATTTTTTTCAGTTTCGTTGTTAGATAATAAAGCTTCTATCCGCGAAATTACCATCTCCAGGGCAACGGTGTTCATACCACCTTCCGGGATAATCACATCCGCATAGCGCTTGCTGGGTTCAACAAAATCCATATGCATTGGGCGCACGGTTGATAAATATTGTTTGACGACTGATTCTGTCGTTCTTCCACGCTCAGTAATATCTCGCTGCAAACGGCGAATAAATCGCAAATCTGCATCGGTGTCCACAAATATTTTTACATCGAACATGTCGCGCAATGCTGGTTCGGCAAAAATCAGGATTCCTTCAACAATCACGACACGCTGGG
>JAJUJY010000204.1 GCA_029265085.1 Chloroflexota bacterium | reverse complement strand
GGCTTTCGCCTGGAAGTAAACGGCTCCCCCGTTCCAGCAGAGCAGATCGTTTTGGAAGCCGAAGGCAGCGAACCATGCCGGGCGGAAGGTATTTCGTCTGAAAATCACTTTCCCTTGCCCGTCAACACACGGATCACCGTGCAAATCACCGGGCAGCCAGTTGGGGCTGGGAATATAAAAATTACCGTCGATACGGTTGAGGCTGGCATACTCAGCTTTATAATCAATGCGTTGAACGACGACAAACCAGCCCAGGCTGCCGCTCCAAAGAAAAAAAGGACCTGGAGCCTGCCCGCCTTTTTGCAGGGACCATTACGCGCAGTTGTTCGCATTAACAACGGCGAAGAGATCGGCGAAATTAGACCCGAAATATACGGGCAATTTGTGGAACATTTAGAACGCTGTGTTTACGGCGGTATTTGGTCCGCAGACGGTGCGAGCGTACGGCCGGATACCCTGCGGTTAATCCAGGCGATAAAACCACCCATCATCCGCTATCCAGGCGGTAATTTTGCCAGTGGATATCATTGGGAAGATGGAATTGGCCCCAAAGATCAACGTGCGGTACGCACAGATCATGCCTGGAAGGCACAGGAAAGCAACCAGGTAGGTACTGATGAATTTATCCAGTTTTGCCGCACAGTCAACGCAGAACCTTTCCTGGTAGTCAATGATGCCACTGGAACCGCCGAAGAGGCTGCTCGCTGGGTTGCCTACTGCAATGAGCCGCCTGACGGCGAGCAAGGCCGGCGCAGAGCAGCAAACGGTCATCCTGAGCCTTATCATGTGCGATATTGGGGAGTAGGCAACGAAGTCTGGGGAGCCTGGCAAATCGGCCATACCGGAGCTGAAGGCTATGCTGCTCGCATCCGTCCCATCATCGCGGCCATGCGCGCAGTAGATCCGGAGATAAAAATTGTTGCCGTAGGCCAGGAGCTTCGCGACGATGCTGTCAACAATGCCGGGCACAAATGGAACGAAGCTGTCCTGAAAGCGGTAGGTGGCCAGATCGATTATCTTTCTTTCCACCTTTACCAACCGGGACAATCCGGATGGAAAGAAGCCTACGACCTACAAGACCTTCACCTGGCGGTTTGCGCAGCCCCTCTTTCTGCTGAAAAAATGATTGTCCGCATGGGCGAACAAATTCGTAAAACTGTTCCGCAGCACCGAATCCGGGTTGCCCTGGACGAGTGGAATTTATGGTTATCGCCGCCCGAAGGAGCTGCTTCTATGCACCAGGTGCGCTATTGTATGCGGGACGCGCTTTATATTGGAGGAATGCTTAACGCCTTTCAACGCCAGTGCCGCACCCTGGAAATTGCCAACCTGGCCCAACTGGTTAACGTCCTGCCGTTAATTGTTACCGATGAATCGCAAGCTTACGCCACATCAATTTACTATCCCTTCTTGCTCTTTAAGCAGACGGAAAAAATTGCGCTAAAAACCGAGGTTGAATCCCCCACCTATTCTGTGCCAGAATTTGGCGAGGTGGAAGCAATGGATAAAGTGCCGTACATTGATGTGGCAGCAACCACCAACCGTTCCGGCACACGCCTTGTATTAAGTGTTGTCAACCGTCATCCGGAACGCCGGGTTGATTTATCCGTCCGGTTAAGCGGCTTCTTCGAAATCTCCCCCAAACAGGGTTGGCTGCTGACCAAAAAAGATTCCCTGGCCTTCAACTCATTTGAAGCACCCGAAACCATCAAAGCCAAAGAAATCACTCTTCCCTCCATTGGAAACCGCAACCGGTTTACTCTGGATTTACCCCCAGCTTCCTTATCCATTATTGCATTGGAGAGTTCCTAATGAATACAATTCGTGTCGCCAAACTGCGCCCTGATGCGCTGCTGCCCACCCGCAAACACCCGCAAGACGCCGGTATGGATTTTTATGCCGTAGAAGCTGTCACCATTCCGCCGCATCAGATGGCCATTGTTCCAACCGGTGTTACCGTAGAAATTGAAACTGGCTTTGTCGGACTGTTAAAGCCCAAAGGCAAAAACAATCATTTGTTGGGTGCTGGCGTTGTGGATGCCGGTTATCAGGGGGAAATATTAATTAAAGTCGCCAACCCATCGGATCAGGTTCTCCAGGTGCGAGTCGGAGATGCCATCGGTCAAATGTTAATTCTGCCAATTTTCACCCCCGGTATTGAAGAAGTCGCGCAAAGCGATATCCATACCAATCAATCTTCCCGCGGCGGAACCGGCGGGATTGTGACCCAACACCAAAGGTAAAACAACCAGCACCCCGAAAAACACCTTTATGTAGAAAAAAACTCCCTCAAATTGGCCTTGTCCACAGACAAATCCAGCTTGAGGGAGGTTGCTTGCCCCAGAAGGAATCGCTATTGCGTTTCGGTCACTTTTCTTAAACCGCGCGGTGATTCTGTGCTGTACCCTTTAGCCCGGGTCAAATGGTGCGCAAACAACTGTGCCGGAACAATACTGACAATGGGGCTAACCCATTCCGGCATATCCACTGGCAAGGTCACACGTGAATGAGCTAACTCCAGGGCTTCCAGGCGGTTAGAGAGCACCAATAATTCGGCGTTTCGATCATTGCGCAGATACCGCAGCAATTCGAGCATGCCGTCAAACACCACACCATCCGGCGCAATCGCCATCACCGGGTAACCATGCTCAACCACTGCAATTGGACCGTGCAAGAAATCGGCAGATGAATACGGCTCCGCGGCAATATAGGTCAATTCTTTCATTTTTAGTGACCATTCAAAAGCAGTAGCGTAGTTGTACCCCCGGCCAAGAACCACACATTGCTCCATATAACGGTAACGTTCCGCGATCTGGCGCAGTTCCATATCCAGATTCAACATCGCAGCAACCCAGCCCGGAACTTTCCGCAGCGTCTGGTAAGCCTGTTCGTCATCCCGCAGCGCAGCCGATAACATTGCAATCACCATCAACTGGCTGGTGTAAGATTTGGTAGCCGCAATAGCCACTTCTTTTCCGGCACAAACATCAATCACATAATCGGCAGCATGCCCCATCGGAGAATCTACTGTATTCAAAATTGCCAGGGTCGGGCAACCCTGTTTCTTCCCCTCAGACAAAACACTCACGATATCCGGCGACTTGCCGGATTGGGAAATTCCCACCACCAGCGCATTTTTTAACTGTGGAGGAGCTTCATACAGGCTGAACAACGAGGGGGTGGCTAAGGCGATGGGCAATCGGTTGTTTGCTCCCCATAAATACTGCGCATAACGGCCAGCATTATCTGATGTACCGCGAGCTGCCAAAAAAACATAGTCAATTTCGCGCTGGCGCAATTCGGACGCAATCGCCCGTATCGGTTCCCATTGGTTGTTAACCAGATTATTTAATATTTCGACTTGTTCAGAGATTTCAGAATGCAGGGTCATCGTTCAGCCTCTTCTCACAAAAACCTATTAAAGATCATTCAACCGGTCATAAACCATCTGCCCAGCCACCAGGGTCGCTGCAACATGGAAATCACGATCCAATAACACCAGGTCAGCTCGGCAGCCCGGTTCAATTTTACCGCGATCTTGCAATCCGAGGATATCTGCCGGGGCTTGCGTCAGTGCTGGAATCGCTTCCACCAAACTGCAGCCAGTAAATTTCATCAAATTTCGCAAAGCGGCATCTTCCGTCAGAATACTGCCAGCCAGGATGCCATTCGCCAGGCGAGCCGATGTTTCGTCCACAATCACATCAAAATCACCCAGGTGGTAAGTTCCCGATGCCATACCTAACGCACCCATTGCATCGGTCACCAGGGTAAACCCTTTGCCGCCCTTTGCCCGCCAGGCAATCGCTACCATCACCGGATCAACATGGATGCCGTCAGCAATCAGGCCAAAACCAACGCGCGGATCAGTTAATAACGCACCGGGCAGGTTCGGAGCACGATGCTCCAACTGCGGCATCGCATTAAACAGGTGCGTTCCGTATCGAACACCTGCCTCAAATGCCTCCAGTGCCTGCTCGTAAGTCGCAGTGGAATGCCCTGCGCTAACCATCACCCCTTGAGCAGTCAACTGGCGCACCATCTCGAGCGCTCCCGGTAATTCTGGTGCCAGGGTGACCAGCCTCACTCCATTTTGCGGCGTCCAATCTCGCACAAGATCCAGCGCTGGCTGCTGCAGGTGGTTGGGGTTATGGGCGCCTTTCTTTTGCAAATTCAGAAAAGGGCCTTCAATATGCAGCCCCAACGGTTCTGCCCCCTGAAAGCCTTGCGGCCGGCCGCTTGTGACCGCTTGCATCGCTTGCTTCGCAACATCGAGAGGAGCTGTAATGATGGTGGGTAGAAAAGTTGTCACCCCATATTGAGGCAGCAGCCGGGCAACTTCCCAGATCGTGTTTGGATCTTGGGTAAAATCCAGACCAAAACCGCCATTAATTTGCAGATCGATCAGGCCAGGAGCCAGCAGCGTACCTTTCCCATCCAACACGGGGATACCCGCCGGAAATTCACTGCCTGCCGGTAAAATAGCCTTTATTCGCCCGTCCTCGATCCTGAGCATCTGATCTTGCAAAATCGCCTGTGCTGTCACAAGATCAACATGGTTTATCAAACATTGGTTCAACGCATTCCTCCTTATTCCAGGCTCTTCAGCGCCAATTTAACCGCCCCATGAACCGGTTCTTGCACGGCTGCAACCGGTTCAAGAGTAAATCCCAGCTGATCTACCGCCCGGATCAACGCAACCTGCAATGACTTGCCGCGCACCAAAAATCCTCCTGCCAGGGCTGCCGGGATTTTTGCCTGCAAATGGAGCTTTTGTGCAACCGCTTTTATGGCCAGAGCCAGTTCCACTGCTGCCTGATCCATAATTTGCAGGGAAACAGGGTCTCTTTTTTGTGCTTCCTCATCCACCAACCTTGACAGGCGGGCAATAAATGGACGGTTGATTTCTGGGCGATAAACTGCCGAAATTAATTGTGCCGGCGATTCCACTTCAAAATAGGCTAACAACCGTCCAGTCAACGAAGTTTCCGGTCCGCGCCTGTCTGCTGCTTTGGCTGCTGCCTGCAGCGCTGCCAACCCAACTTGATAGCCGCTGCCTTCATCCCCCATGAGATAGCCCCATCCACCGGAACGAGCTGTATTTCCAGAACGATCCTGCCCAATCACAATCGACCCTGTTCCGGAAATGACAGCCACTCCCCAGTATTGCGGCGTTCCTGCAGCCAGTACAATTTGCGCATCATTGACCAATTTGACTGGCACTCCTGGAAAACGTCGATCCGCCCACCCGGCAAACAAAGCAAAATCTTGCGGCCGATCGACACCAGCCATGCCCATGCAGGCCGCTTTGACAGCAGCCTCTGGCAGTCCTGAGGAGGTAACTGCCGCAGAAATCGCCTGATCTAAGGCCGCCAACGCAGTTTCTTGCCCAACCGCATGGTAATTGGATGGACCTGATTCTCCACGCCCAACTATATTGCCCGACGCATCTGCTAAAAGGGCAATCGTCTTGCTGCCGCCGCCGTCAATTCCAAGAACCAGTTCGTTCATACCACCTGCATCGACAAGGCACTGCGCACAACCCCTTGAGTTTGCTGCAGCCGGGCACGTGCTTCTTCCGGCGTTACACCCGCCAATTGGGAAACAATGGCCGTTTTGACTTCATTGTTGCTCGCCTCCAAAATCTTGCGGGCATCTTCCTCACTGATATCGCAAGCCTCAGCGACAATCCGGCCTGCCCGTGCCCGCAATTTCAAATTGGTCATTTGCACATCGACCATCAAATTACCGTAGGTTTTTCCCAGGCGAATCATCGTGCCGGTCGAAATCATGTTAAGCACCATTTTTTGTGCCGTTCCAGCTTTCAGGCGGGTTGAGCCGGTGACAACTTCCGGGCCAACCACAGGCGCAATCGGGATATCCGCCAGGTCGGCAATGGGAGAAGGGTGGTTACAGGCCAGGCTAATCAGCAGCGCTCCGCGCCGGCGGGCTTCTTCCATCCCGCCCAGCACGTATGGAGTACGCCCGCTGGCCGCAATCCCAACCACGCTGTCGTTTTTATTTACGTTCAACGCCGCAATTTCCCGCCTGCCAGCTTCATGATCATCTTCCGCGCCTTCCACTGATTCGGTTGTGGCCGCAAGGCCGCCAGCAATCAGAGCAACAACCTGATCCGGGGTCGTGTTATAGGTTGGCGGGCATTCTGAAGCATCCAGCACACCCAATCTTCCAGAGGTGCCTGCGCCAATATAAATTAACCGCCCTCCCTGGCGCATCCGCTCGGCAATACCATCGATGGCTTGAGCGATATTTGGCAGCCAGTCCCGCACCGCCTCAGCAACCTTCATGTCTTCCGCATTAATGACTTGCACCATTTCCAGCGTGGACATCTGATCAATATTAATAGTAAAAGGATTGCGAGCTTCGGTGAAGCTTCCCGGTTGTGCATCATTTTTGCGCGCAGGCGCCGGGGTGATATTTCCTAAAATCACCGGGCGGATTGCGCCGGTGGCTTCCGGAAGATTGCTCGGCCGGTTATGCCAGGTTTCATAAGCCAGTACGGCAAAGGCGACTGCCTCTTTTTCTTCTGCCTTCAGCCCAATTTGATCGGTAGTTATCACGCGAGCAGGTGCCAGTCGTTCCTCCAGCATCTTCAGCAACGTCCGGTTTAGTGCACCGCCGCCGCTCACCAAAACTTCTTCTGGAAATTGCGGTAAATGGGTTCTATAAGCATGCGCAATACTCTCGGCAGTCAGAGCAGTTATGGTTCGGGATTGTGGTGGTATACGCCGCACGCCTCGCGAATGACATGCAGCATATCGTGTGCGTTGTAGCT
>JAJUJY010000054.1 GCA_029265085.1 Chloroflexota bacterium | reverse complement strand
CTTCGTAGCTCTGCGGCAGCAGGCTCATCTGGTTCATCACATAGGGTTTGAAGATCGGCGTGGTTTTTTGTTTGCTCATCCCTCTATTGAATCACCGCTGTTTTAAACTGTAAAGGGGCTGCCCCTTTTTGGACAGCCCCTTGCATTTAAGCGGGGGTTATAAGGCTCTGGCAATCATCAGTCCAAGAATGCTGATGATTACCCCCAGGTGTAAAAAGAAATCGGTTTCAGCGAACCAACCTGAAGAGATCAGTTGGATCAGAAAATTCAATCCAATCATCCCGATACCGATTAAGGGTAAAAGCCCTTTTCGCGCAGCAAAAAAATCTGAAGCCCAATCTAAAGCCCGAGAGAGAAAATTAATCATCTCCGGGCTCCTCAGAAGCGGTTTCGGACTTCCTGATTTTTGTATAAGGCTGGAAGCGCGCTACTAGCCGGCCAGGCAGGAGTCCTTGAATTGTATTATAGCCTGCTCCAGCCTCAGAAAATTCTACCTTTCCCTGGCTGTGGAACAAAGAAATTAAATCACCGTGGGTGTAGGGGATATGAACTGTAATAGGCTGGTAATTTTCGAAGAGGAGTTCTTCAATGGCTTTCAGCAATTCATTGGTTCCTTCACCCGTGCGAGCCGAAATTGCAATTGATGAAGAGAATGCGTCTAACGCTTCTTTGATTGCCTGAGAGTTTGGGAGACGGTCAATTTTATTCAAGGCTGTAATGACCGGAATTTCATCTCCTCCGATATCGGCCAGTGTATTGCGAACCGCTTTGTATTGTTCCAGTGCGTTTGGATGGGTGACATCCAGAATATGCACTAATAGATCGGCTTCAGTGATTTCCTCTAGCGTGGCTCGAAAAGCTGCAATGAGTTGAGTGGGCAGCTTTTGGATAAAACCGACGGTGTCAGTAAACAACCCCAGATGTCCACCGGGCAAATTAACGCGCCGGGTGGTGGGATCCAGTGTAGCAAAGAGCTGATTTGCTACATACACGTCTGAACGCGCAAGATGATTGAGGAGGGTGGATTTCCCTGCGTTCGTGTAGCCAACCAGTGCAATAATGGGAATATTCGAGTGGCGGCGTTGTTCACGATAACGCTGGCGGTGGGCACGAACCTTTTCCAACTCTTTTTTTAGCTGAGAAATTCTGCGATGAATTTCCCGGCGGTCCACTTCCAACTGCGTTTCACCTGGGCCGCGCAAGCCTACACCGCCTACCGAGCCGGTTCTTCCACCACCGCCGCCGGTTTGCCGGGCCAGATGGGTCCATGCCCGGGTCAACCGCGGTAGGCGATATTCATATTGAGCTAATTCGACCTGCAGGATACCCTCGCGGGTACTGGCGTGTTGGGCAAAAATATCCAGAATTAAAGCTGTCCGGTCAATGACGCGAACTTTTTCACCAAAACGTTTTTCTAGTTCGCGTTGATGGCGAGGTGACAACTCATTATCGAATATGACCACATCTGCCAGGGTTTCTTCAACCAGCGCAGTTATTTCTTCAACTTTGCCGCTGCCAATATACGTTTCCGGATTGGGAGATTCTAATCGTTGAGTGATTTCGCCAACGACTTCCAGCCCGGCAGTATCCGATAAGAGTGCCAACTCTTCGAGCGAATCTTCGAGCGGCAGTAAATTTACTTCACCTCTGATTTCTACGCCTACCAAAAAGGCACGTTCACGAGGAGGAATGGTAGGTTCTGGTGTTTTTTTTGCCATATATTCTTTCGTTTCTGTCTATTTCTGAACCCAATCCACTATGCGATTAATAGCTTCCTGGATTCGGTCAGTAGGAGAGCCTAGCGAA
The DNA here is from genome assembly GCA_029265085.1 of Chloroflexota bacterium. The sequence goes on along the minus strand of JAJUJY010000054.1, from coordinate 23,215 downwards.
ATGCGCAGGTAACCCTCACCGCATTCACCATAAACTACTCCAGGCGTCGTGCTGACCCCGGTTTCTTCTAGCAACCGGTTGCAAAATTCAATACTATCGTTGAATCCTTTGGGTAATTGTGCCCAAACATAAATTGCCGCAGGTGGTGTATCAACGGAAAAGCCCGCTTTACGCAATCCAGTTAACACAATATCTCGACGTTCCTGGTAAATCAGGTTGCGAGCCTCAATCCAGGTTTGATCACCTAGCATGGCATCCATGCCGGCCTGCAGAACTGCTTCAAAATGGGAAGAATCCATTTGGGATTTGTACGTGTGCAAATACCGAATGACATCTGCGTTTCCAACCGCCATTCCCAACCGCCATCCCGCCATATTGTATGTTTTGGACAGGGAGTTAAACTCAATTGCAACCTCTTTTGCCCCTGGAACTTCCAGGATGCTTGGGGCCTTGTATCCGTCAAAACATACATCAGCATAAGGGGCATCGTGTGCAACCAGGATGTGGTGCTTACGAGCGAATTCGATTACTTCTTCGAAGAAACTAAATGGTGCAATTGCGCCGGTTGGATTATTGGGATAATTCAACCAAATAATCTTTGACCGTTCTAAAATCCACTGCGGAATTGCGTTTAAGTCTGGCAAAAACCCACTCTCTCGATGGAGCGGCATCGGGTAAATTTGAGCACCTGCAATGATTCCGGATGCAGAATATACCGGGTAGCCCGGATTGGGGACCAAAACAATGTCGCCTGGATTAATCAAAACCTGGCTAAGGTTAAATAAACCTTCTTTCGAACCCAATAACGTAATGGCTTCTTTTTGTGGATTAATTTCAACCCCAAAGCGGCGATTGTAATATTTCGCGATGGCTTCTCGGAAAGGCAGCGAACCGCCGTTTGGTGTGTATCCATGGGTATCTGGCCGGCGTGCTGATTCTACCAGCTTGTCGATGATGAAATCGGCAGGAGGTAAATCAGGAGATCCCATATCGATTCGAATGATATCGATATTTTTTGATTTTAATTCAGCCAGTTTCAAGTTCAAACTGGCAAAGAAATATGGTTTAAACGATGCAATACGAGCAGAAGCTTGAAAAGTATTTGGGTTTTGGTTCATATTTGATTAGGATTGGTTTGAATAAGATTTAAGGAGTGGTGCAAACAACTTTGCCGTCTTTGTGTCGGGCGGCTCATTATGCACGGGGTACAAGACATGGAATACTGAACCAGGACATTGTTCTTCGTCATACCCGTCTGATTCGACCCAAATTGCACCACCGTGCGCTTCCACGATACCTTTTGCGATATGCAGACCTAAGCCAGGTCCACCTCCCTTAAACTTGGTTTTTCCACTGGAATGAAGTGCTACATTCCCAAGCCGGGCGAACTTTTCGAAAATGATGGCTAAATCATCCTGCGCAATACCGATTCCACTATCACGAACCGTTATATCAATAAACCCCGGGAGTTTCCGCCCGTCAATGCTGATCTGACCACCGTTTGGTGTGAATTTGATTGCATTCATTAAGAGGTTGCGAAAAACTTGCAAAATCCTTTCGGGGTCGCCGAAGGTCATTTCCGTGCTGCCTGGAAAGTCGTTGATGATGAGGGTTTGTTCTCTTTCTTTTAGTGATGTGGCTAATTCATTTTCCAGTACACTGAATAAACGGTTAAACCAAATTGGTTGTAAGTTTAATGACATCAAGCGGTTATCAATCAGCGACACATCAATCATATCATCAATGATGGAGCGGAGACGACGAGCGCCATTGTTAATGCCGGCAATCAACATCATGTCTGTTTCGGGGAAGTTTTTTCGTTCTAAATTTTCCCGCAGCATTGCTGCATAGCCTTCCACCAGCGTGAGCGGTGTTTTTAACTCATGGGCTGCTACGGCGATAAAGTCTGACTTGCTTTTATCGAGGCGTTCTAGGGTTTGACGAACTTGATTTAATTGGTTATTTACATAATTAACTTTGGCTTCAATTTCATATTGAGCCGCTTTTTCATATGTGTATGTAAAACATGGCGTTAAGGACCGGATCAACGCCAGTGCTTGAGGTTCATCCAGGGTTTCAGAGCAGACAGAATGGGTTAACTGCATGAGTTCACTGACGAAATGGGTCAGGCTGCTGCGGTTTTCTTCTAAATCACTCGAGGTGAGGGAAGCTGCCCAAACATTGATAATCGAATCCAGCCAGGCTGGATCACCGGTTTCAATTCCTTGTTCCAGTAAGCCAAAAAAAGTTTGCAGTTGCTCGCGTAAATCCTCGCGCATTCCAGCGCCACGAGCCATGCTTTGAACAGCCCGATTGACCCAAATTGGGCGGATAGTCCGAAGATAGTCAAGCTCGTTCATGAGTAAATGATTTGCCTTGTTGGTTGAAGATTCTTATGGCTTTGTTAACCATTGATATAAGGTTCTTCCGACGACCTCAAGACTTTCTGCAGATACTTTGTCTGTCGTGTCAGAAATCGTGTGCCAGTAAGGATAGTCAAAGTCGATGATATCTATAGCTCGGATAGACTTTTTTAAGAACGGAGTATGATCATCTATGATATTGTACTTGAATTCCGGGATAAAATGTTTTTCATAGCCCTCGTTTTTTGCGACTGACCAAATTTCACGGGTTAACCCAGGATCTGAAGACCTTTCCATAAATATATTCAAATCAGCATCCCCAATCATATCTACTATAACGACGGCATCCGGAAACCCTTCCAGCGAATTTACGAATGCCTGTGAGCCTAATATCCAATCCCAACCTTTGATCCTGCCCTGGTCTTCTGCGTCAAAAAATACAAGCCAGATAGTATTGTCCTTGTTAATCGGTAAGGTTCTACCTAATTCTAATAACACCGCAACACCCGATGCACCATCATTTGCCCCTGGTACTGGTTCGGAATGATTGTTTGGGTCAGGATCGTTATCAGCAAAAAAACGTGAATCATAGTGAGCACCTAAAATGATCCATTGTTTTCCACTACCACGTTTTGCGATAATATTTTGAATGGGCTGGCCGGAAAACTCAGTGGACTGGACCTCTACTTTCCACCCAACTGTTTCTAATTCATTTTGGATATATTGGATTGTGTCTTTGTGTGCCTGGCTGCCGGGAGTTCTTGGACCAAAATTTACTTGTTGAATCACGTCTCGATAAGCCCTTTGACTATTAAAGCCAGAATTGTCAGAGACAGCAGCCTGGCTGGTTTGTTTAAGAATGTAAAAACCAGCTGTAAACAGTATACCTGTGCTTATAATCAGGCTAATCAGAGTCGTTCGTTTCATCAATTAAATCATTCCCAATTGATCAAGATATGTGTTTAGATCATTCAATGAGCGGTCTTTGCGTAATCCGGCCTTAATCCGTTTTCCCTTAACCTTTTTTCCAATAGAAGGCAGCAGGTTATAGTTTGCTTTCATGGGTTGAAAATCGGCGATATCCGCATGGGAAATATAATAGCATAGTCCACCCAGCATTGTAGTTCTGGGAAGATCAATTAGAGGTTTATCTTGCAGCAGGCGAGCAGCATTTAATCCAGCCAATAGTCCGGTAGCAATGTTGCCCATGTAGCCTTCTACACCGGTAATTTGCCCAGCGAAAAACAAATCATTCCGGTTGCGATATTGAAGTGTGGGATACAACAATACTGGTGACGCAATAAATGTATTCCGGTGCATCTGACCATATCGCTCGAATTGTGCATTTTCCAGACCAGGGATTGTCCTAAAAATCCTTTTTTGTTCAGCGTACGTTAGGTTGGTTTGAAATCCAACCATGTTGTATAAATCGCCTGCCAGTGAGTCCTGTCTTAATTGAACTGCGGCGTACGGCCATTTCCCTGTGCGTGGATCTCTTAACCCTACCGGACGCATTGGCCCAAAGGCTAAAGATTCTTTTCCGCGTTGAGCAATTACCTCTACAGGCAGGCAGCCTTCAAAATGCCGGTGGATTCCTGCTTTTACTCCGGATTGTATCCCTTGCTCGAATTCACGAAGCTGGATCCGTTGAGCCGCAAGTAACTCCTCGACAAATATCTCGTATTCTTGCTGGTTGAGAGGGCAGTTAATATAGTCCCCTTCGTCTGGAGAATCTTCTTCATAACGGGATGCACGGAAAGCGATTTCCATATTGATGGACTCAAAATGGATAATTGGCGCAATTGCATCAAAAAAATACAAATGCTCTTCTCCCGTCAGCTTTTGGATTTCTTTTGCAAGGTCTGGAGAGGTAAGTGGTCCAGAAGCGATGATGGTTGGTCCAGAAGGGATGGTTTTTATTTCTTCACGAACTATATGAATACGAGGATGATTTTGAATATGTTGGGTAACTACATTCGAAAAGGCTGCCCGATCAACTGCTAAAGCTCCGCCTGCAGGCAGGGCTGTTTTTTCGGCGCACTCCAATAATAAAGACCCTAGCCGGCGTAATTCTTCTTTGAGTAACCCGGAAGATCGGTCAGGGAGATTTGATCCTAATGAATTTGAACAGACCAACTCGGCTAATTGGTCACTCACATGTGCGCCCGTGGAGCGATTGGGGCGCATTTCATATAAAGTAACAGTGATTCCCTGTTCTGCAGCCTGCCAGGCTGCTTCGCTGCCTGCTAAACCACCGCCAATAATGATGAGATCGTTCATGACACCTCACACATCCAAAGGGGTAAAAAACAACCAAATTGTACCACTTTCAACAAAATATCCCTGGCATAAAACTTGCAACATTGGAGAGTGCAAGATATACTTTCCTGTATGGAAAGGGGAGGACCATGTTTCAGTTCCAGTACCCATCACTCCGTCCTGTAACCACTGCGCATTTAGCCCAGACAATGACGCTTTTAACGCAGAATGTCTCTGAGCTGTACCAGCAAATCCAAACCGAATTAACCAACCCTGCACTTGAACTGGTAGAGGAGCGGCGCTGCCCAAGCTGTCACCGCCTGCTGCCAGATCAGGGCACATGCCCTATTTGCAGCCACCCATCGGTGATCAATCCAGAAGAGCCTGTGGTGTTTATTTCTCCACGGGAGGATTTTTATGGCAGCATTGGACGGGATGCAGAAGAATATCCTGATGAGCCGGTTTCTGCTGTGGTTGAAGATTTACCCACCTTTGTTCTTCGCCAAATTGCTTTAGACCTGGAAGCAGATGAGCGCAAGATTGCAGCCTTCCTTTTGACACATCTCGATGATGATGGGTTTTTAACAATTGACTTAATGGAAGTCGCCAGATACTTCCATGTTCTTCCTTCCAAGGTTGAAAAAGTCCAAAAAATGATCCAACATGCAGAACCGATTGGTGTTGGATCGTTTACACCTCAGGAGGCGTTGTTAGTGCAATTAGAGGTACTGGCAGAAAACCAACCTATCCCTGAATTGGCAGTGCTGTTTATTCGTGATGCGATGGATTCGCTTTCCAGACGCAATTATGCAGAGTTAGCACGTCAATTTGGAATTTCTCAAAAGCAAGCCCAAGAAACTATTCGCTTTATTAGCGATAATCTCAACCCGTTCCCAGGACGATCTCATTGGGGGGATGACCGGCAGCCAACCCCTAGCTCTGGAGAGGTGTATTACCAACCGGATATTTTACTCAGTTATCTTAATGACAATCCATCCAATCCACTGGTGGTTGAAATTATTATGCCGATTGGCGGAACGCTACGTATCAATCCCATGTTTCGCCAGGCAACCCGCCAGGCCGATGAAGACAACAAGGATGAAATGCGTTCCGACCTTGATCGGGCTGCTTTATTCGTGAAATGTTTGCAGCAGCGGAATCACACCATGCAGCGTTTGTTGTATCGAATCGTGATGATTCAACGCAATTATATTTTGAATGGTGAACGTTACTTAAAACCACTTACGCGGGCTCAACTTTCTGAAGAACTTGAGGTACATGAATCAACGATTTCGCGAGCGGTGGCGAATAAGTGTGTGCAATTGCCGAACAAACGGATTATTCCCCTTTCGGCGTTTTTTGACCGGAGCCTAAATGTTCGCACAGCATTAAAAGATATTATTGATCATGAGAAGCGGCCATTAAGCGACTCGCAACTGGCGAAAATTCTATCTCAGCAAGGGTTTGATGTTGCCCGCCGAACGGTAGCAAAATATCGGGCCATGGAAGGTATCTTACCTGCGCACTTGCGGAAAAGTCTACAGGCATAATCTATGAGGGATTTTTCAATAAGCCGAACGATACCTAATCTTTTCAGCGGTAAATGGTTCAGAAATGACTCGCTGGTTTTATTTAACTCGTTATTGGACCAGATACCGGAAGCAGCAATTGTTTATGATTCTATCCAAAACAGAATCTGGATGGCCAATGGGGCATTTCTAAAATTAACGGCTTATTCATTACCTGAAGTTAATAATTCAACGCTCGATACCATATTTGAACCTTTTGATCAGACAAAATTATTGGCTGGAGAAGAATTATTACTGGCCGTGATTCTGCGAAAGGGGACACCGCTGCCAGTGATGGTACGTTCCACCAGCTTAGAGGCTACCGGACAAATGCATTTGATTCGGGTTGTGCCGGTAATGGAGCATGTTGAAAGCCAGCGCAAATGGCAGGAAATTGTTTTTTCAAAATTAAAAACATTACCCTCATTGTTACAAAAAGTTGATATTCAACAAACCGCTCAGGAAGTGGTACGGATTGCCAGTGAATTATTTGATACCCACCTGGTTTGTATTTATCAGGCAGAGATTGGGTTTCCTGAATTGACAAAAACCTCAAGCGCAGAAACCCTCACGCTGCTGCCGGATAAATTGCCATCGTCAGATCTGATCCGTTTATCTAATTGGGCAATGTGGATCCCAGGAAAACGTGTCAATACGGAATTACATCGAACGGCCAGGATTAATAATTTATCGTATGTGGCTACCATGCCTTTGGGACAATCACAGGCAATGATTGGGTTGTTTGTTATAGCTGGCAGTGATTCGCAGCCATCTCCACATCTGAGTGAAGTTATGGAGATTTTAACTACTTTCATGGAAGCCTCCTATTCGCATTTTTTGTTGATTGATAACCAAAAGCAGCAAATTGAGTCACTGGATAAATCAAGTACAAATCAAAAAGCAATCTTAGAGGCAATTCAAGAAGGGGTTGTGAAATTAAACCCCGATCTGACGATTTTAGAAATTAATCCCGCTGCAGAGCAAATGCTTGGATACTCAAATAGTGATGTGTCTGGAAAAACTGTGGACAGTATTTTAATCAGTCCCGACCGGTTGATTTATACGCTTACTCGGGCAGCTCAAGATAAGACCTTTTCCAAGTTAAACAATATCTCCTTGCTGCGCAGGCACGGCGCTTACTTTACGGCAGATGTGAAAATTATTGTCGTAGGGGATGGAAATGAACGTCAATTAAACGTAATAATTAACGACATCAGTGAACATGAACAAATCCTGGCTCAAACCAGGCAGCTAGAGCACCGCGCCTTTTTGGGTGAATTTATTGGTGTATTTGCGCACGAGGTGCTTAACCCGATCAATAGTATTTCAACAGGCTTACAGTTATTGGGGATGAAGTTGGGGAGCGATCACCCAAACCAGGAGAACATCACGCGGATGGAGGCAGATTGTCAGCGTCTGCATCATCAAATGGAAGCATTAAAAAATTATGCAAAACCGTATGAACCGCAAAAAGAGGTGGTTGATCTTCAACAGCTGATAAGCAAATTAATAGACCGTTGGCGGCCAAGAATGGCTCGCTATAAAGTCAACCCAAGTGTTCAAATTCCGGAGAACTTACCGAAGACATTGGGTGATGTGCGCGGTTTGGAACAGGTGTTTACGAATCTTATTACGAATGCGATTGATTCGATGAGTAAAGATGGGGGTATACTTACCATTCGGGCGGAAGTGATTAATCAGGTTGTTAATCATCCACAAATCCATATTACAGTTTCAGATAATGGACCTGGGATACCAGAAGAAATTCGTGACCGCATCTTCCAACCGTTTATCACAACCAAATCTACCGGAACTGGTTTGGGCTTACCAATATCTAGACGGATCATCACCGCCCATTTTGGAGAATTAAATTTCCACAGTGTTCCAGGCGGAACCGTATTTTATATAAAACTTCCTGTGTACAACGAGGGATAATCTATGGCTATTACCATATTAAGTGTTGATGATGAAGAACATGCGCGGCAAAATATTGAAGAATTTCTAACCCCACTTGGATATGATGTGGTTAGTGTTGGGACCTTAAAAGAGGCTCGAGAAGCGCTGCGGATCAATGATCCGGATGTGATCTTATTGGATGTGACTTTGCCGGATGGATACGGTCCCGAATTGCTCTATGAAACGGCTAATTTGCCCGTGCGGCCGCCGATCATCATCATCACTGCCCATGGTGACATTGAAATGGCCGTAGATGCCATGAAAAATGGTGCGCATGATTTTCTAACGAAGCCAGTTCAACTCACGCAATTGGGGAATTCCATTCAACGTGCCACTGAACTGATTAAGATGCGTCGAGAATTATCCCATTTTCGCCAGACACAGGTGGCGAATGTAAATTTTGTCACTGGCAGCAGCCCAGTTATGCAAGATGTATTAAAAACTGCACAACGGGCTGCCAATACGAGTGTATCAGTGTTGATTACAGGCGAAACCGGTACTGGCAAAGAGGTTCTTGCTAATTACATCTATAAATCCGGTCCCCGGGCATCGAAACAATTTATCGCAATCAATTGCGCGGCTATTCAAAGCACGGTATTAGAGTCAGAATTGTTTGGATATGAGGCGGGGGCATTTACTGGAGCAGACCGGCGAAAGATCGGTTTAATGGAAGTTGCCGATGGCGGGGTTTTATTCCTGGATGAGATTTCTTCTATGCCGCTGGATATCCAAGCAAAGCTGTTGCGAGTCATTGAAGAACGTGCATTGAGGCGTGTTGGCGGCACAAAAATGATTCCGTTGGATGTGCAAATTATCGCGGCCTCAAACCGCCCGCTTAAAGAATTAATCGATAAGGGTGATTTCCGCAGGGATTTATATTTCCGGTTGAAGGTTGTTGATTTAGATCTGCCACCTTTAAAAGAACGAAAACAAGATATTCCAGAATTGGTTGGATTCTTTATCCGGCATTTCAATTCAAAAATGGGGGTAAATATTCGGGATATTTCACCACGTGCCATGAAAGCATTGATGGAATATAGCTGGCCGGGAAATATCCGCGAATTAAGTCATGCGATTGAGCGGGCTTTCTTATTCTGTGATTCTGGCACACTGGAAATCAGTGATTTTCCTGCTGAGTTGCGAAACTAGTCTCTATAAATTTGTTTTGGCATAAAACTTGCATCATTCCCTACCAAGAGAGAAATCCAGGAGGTAGGGAATGATGATTTTTGAGATGACCAAGAACGATTTTTTCCTGACCATGGCCGGTGTGTTGATGGTCTTGGGTGTGCTCATATTGTTGGTGGGTGTAATTATCCTGGTTACCCGTGTTCTCGGCGGAGATGTAAAAAAAATCGCCAATCAAACCGCTCAAATGGCTCAAAAAGGGATCACAGAAGAAATAGCTGGCCTAGTTGGGAATGCTTCTTCATTGGTTGATTCTCTGAATGAGCTGATGAAAACCGCTGCAGGGGTTGGAGTATTTATGGTGTTTTTAGGCTTATTGTTATTGGCTGCTGCCTACGGCCTGACCACCCAGATCCAGTAACAGGTTAAACGGTTACCACTGTTATCTCAATCGAGGCGAATTATGCAACCCGCAGAACTATTTTTTGAACTCAGGCGAGTCGTCGATCAGACAATAGCTCCCCAAATCCTGCTCGCAATCCGGCAGGATGAATTAATTTGGAACAGCCTGCATCAATCCGAGTTTCTGCGGATTGTCGTTGCACAGCAGGCACACGGCGAATTTTCCTGGACGCCCGCGGAAATTGCCATGCTTAGTCTGAATGGCCAGCTGGATATTCGCGCTTTATCTGCTCCGCAGCTTCCTGCTTTGGATGGAAATCTACGGCGTAAAGCATTAACCATGTTTGAGGAAACCCTTCGCAGCGGTATGACACCCGGTTCAATTCAGGAAGCAGGTTTATTGGCACTGGCTTTACGTGAGCGAAGAAGAAAAACCCAAACCTGGAAGGGATTGTTTGATGAGCTGTTGTCGATTCCGGGGGTAACCAGAAAATCCGTTGAGAATATTTGGAAAACGCCCCTGGCGATTTTGTTTGGAATTGTTGCTGATCCGATGGATTTTTTGACTGCGCTTTTGCCCGCCAAAGATTTACAACCTTCTTTAAATTGGATTTCTCATGTTTTGTTATGCAATCCCGCTTCGATTGATGAACAAGTTCGCCGTTTTGCCGGTTTGATGGCAATTGTAGATATCACAACGAAGGTTGAATGGTTAAGGCTTATTCGGCAGGCAGGTCAAGTGGACCTGGTCACTCGGCTGGCGGGATATTTACTGGCTTCTGACCGTGAAGCGATTGATTTACTGAATGAGGAGATCAATCCGGCTGTTGAGGATTGGCTAACATTAGCACGGCGGTCATTAGGGTATCATCATCTTGGCACATTATATCAATTTGCGGAAAGCCCAACGCAGTCTTATGTGTACTTAAAGAAATCCCAGGATGTGCTGCGGCATTGGCTATCTGGAATCGGATTACAAGCTACATCGGTGGTGATCCCCGGTGGCGTTTGGGGAGAATCATCGGTTTCTTCGGAATACCTGGCTTTGCAACTTCAAAACTCTGAACGATTACAGGTTGAAAGTGTTTTTGCGCAGAGTTCTGATGATAGTGGATACTTACTGGACCAGATCCCAGAAGGAAAGCAATCCCCACTTGTTAGAATATTAATGGCTGGCCGCCAAACCCAAACCGGGTCGCGGAAACAGGCACAAGAAATTGCCAGCCTGGCAGCAAACCAATGGGTTGCCCAGATCAAAATAAATCCTGATGCATTGGCAGGACAATTTGTCTTTGATTGGCAGCCGATGCGAATGATCACCATTTTGGTTGAGCTTGGGTTGTATCAAGAAGCAATCGAATTGGGTATGCAGTTTTTATCCGTTCGCTCTACAGATATTGATTTGATTTTGACATTAAGTCAATTGCAACATCGTATGGCGAATGAAGCGCAAGCCATTAATTTGGCTAACCAGGCAATCATTTTAGAAATGGACCAGACGTCTCACTACCGCTGGTTAGCAACGTTATATGAATCTCAATCTGACTGGGAAAGCGCACTGATTGAACGGCAAAATATATTGGAAATGGTCCCGCCGCCTGCCATTGAAGATCATATCGCATTAGCAAAATGTGCTTTTGGCGGGAAGAAATTTGAAGAAGTGGTCCATGTTTGCCAGATTATTTTAGCCATTGATCCAGACCATGGATTAGCCAACACATATCAAGGGATGGCTTATGCAGCCCTCGGAAAAGTGGAAGATGCTATCCAGTCCTTAAGCAAAGCAACCCTATTAATTCCAGAAAATGCTTTGCCCTGGATTCAACTGGCAGAAGCGCATAAGCTGGGTGGTGATACACAACGCGCTTTAGAGACCTTGCGGGCAGCGACTTTAACCGCCCCAGATTCGGCTGAAGTATATTTCGCGCTCGGAAAAGCCTGCATTGACAATGGATTAATTTCCGATGCATTACCGTTTTTACGGCAATCTGCCCGGCTGGCTCCGGAGGCAATTGAGGTTGCATTAGCCCTAGCCAATACACTGCGCAAATTGGGGTACAGCCAGGAAGCGCGTTCGGTGGTTGAAAATGCCCGCTTTAATTGGCCTGCTCATGCTGGGTTGGCTTACTTGAATGCAGAATTGGTCTTAGACCAGGGGGATCGGTTAGGGGCTATTCCATTAATGGAAACAGCCCTAAAAGCAGAGGTTGAAAATATCGATTGGTACCTGGGATATGCACAGGCAATTGCAAATTTGCCGGATGCTCTGTTTAACAACCAGAAGGTAGAACCTTTAGAATTGGTGAAAGCACAAAAAGCTTTACAAAAAGCACTTGCACTCAAACCTGAAGCGTTTCAGCCGCGCCTTTTGATGGCCGAGGTTCTTTCCTTGCGGGATGAAAAAGAAGCTGCCTTTGCTGCTTACCATCAGTTGATTGATGCAGCGGAAAGTCGTGGAAGTGATGCCCATTGGCGTGTTCAAGCTGGAATGGGAAGGGTGGCTTTAGGATTGAACCAAACTGAAACGGCTTTAGTCTCTTTACAAGAAGCCGCACAAGCCAATCCGCATCACCTGGGAATATTACGTTTGCTTACCGAAGTGTATCTGGCAGCCCATTTGAATGAGGAAGCTTATCAGGCTGCGCAGAATGTGCTGGCGCTCGAATCTGATGAAATTAATAATTTGATATGGTTTGCAGAAGTTGCCGCAAAATTAGGACGACTGCCTAGAGCAATTGAAGTGCTGCGAACGGCCGTTGAGCTAAATTCCAATCGCGTTGATGTGCGCATTCGATTGGCAGGTCTGCTGGTTCGGAATGACCAATTGGAAGCCGCAAAGATTGAGCTGCAAAAAGCACTTGAGAATAACCAAATTGACGCCCAAACATTATTCCAGGCAGCTGATCAATTTTTGACTTTAGGTGAAAATCAGTTGGCATTAAATTGTTATCTGAAAATCCAAAATCAAACGCCTGAATTGGATGATCGAATTTTGTTTGAAATGGCCTGTTTGTTCCGTGCTCTGGACCAGGATGAAGAAGCTTTGGCGGCTATTCAAGATGCTATCCGAGCTAATCCAAACACTGCCACCTATTATGTGCTGCAAAGCAGCATCTATTCTAAAGCTGGAAAGAGCCAGGCAGCAATTGCTTCTCTTGAACATGCGCTGCGCTTGCGTGAAAGCCAAAATCTAGATGGAGATGATATCCAGGCTTATGAAGGAGATCCAAGACACAATTCTCCGATATTTAAAGTTCCATCCGGTTTGATCGATATCCACTTGCGATTTGCAAAGTTGCTTCGCAAAATGGAAAATTATGCATCCGCACACTATCATGCAGAAAAAGCAGTCGCCTTATGCCCAGATAATCTCGAAATTCGTTATTTAGCAGCGGATCTTGCCGCTGGAAATATGCAATTTTCTCGGGTAGAAGAACTGATTAATTTGCAACCAATTAAGGATCACACAGGCTGCTTTACCAGTTATAGTTCAACCGATGATGCTGTTTGGTGGGCTGGATTAATTGCGATGCAGGTTGAATACGCTTTAGAGCAGGCTGATTACCATTTGGCAGCGTGCCGTATTGAGGAAGGATTGGCACATGATCCGAATCATAACAGGTTATTAGCTAATAAGGTCCGGTTGTTAGCTTACGAAGGGAATCATAAGCAGGCGAAAGATTTGTTTGAGGAACTTTGGAAGAAAAAAACGGCTGAATTGTCATCTCCGGCTGAATCAGATCAAGCTTCTCATAAAAATATCTGGTGGTTAGCTGAAGCTGCCTTGGCTGTTCAAGATTGGGATCGCGGCTTAGGAACGTTGGAAGCCTATGCTATGCATCGTGCCAGTGAACCAAAAGCCCAATTTTATTACGCTCGAGGGTTAGTCCGAGCCGCTTTTTGGCAGCGGATTTGTGAACGGATACAATGCGACCGCCATTCACCTGGTGCGAGTTGGATGAGTGCGGAAGCTTACGCCGAGTTTAAAGAGGCGATTGATGCTGCTCAAAAACTATGCAGGAGTGATCTGGTTGATCATTGGAAGATGATCGGTGAGGTAGTTTTCTATCCGTCACTCCAGAATATCAAGAAATTAGATTTCTCAAGTGACCATGTTTATGAAAAAGCAGCTGCTGTATTAGGCGCTGGGATTATTGGAGAGGAATTACTCGCCAGTCAAATTACGGATCATCAAAATCAAGAGCCTTTGGTCAATGCAGTTTATGCTTTATATCTGTTGGACCAGATTTCGGAGAAGGGTTTACTGGCTGCTAATAAAGCTGTACGGTTTGAACCGAATAATCCGATATTCTTTGCTATCCTGGCCAAAAACGCTGCGGTTAATAATGATTTTGATCTGGCCTTAGAATCGATTGAAAAAGCATTAAATATTTGGCCCGATGAACCTGCATGGCAGATATGGGCAGTTCAGTACGCTGAAGCTATTGGTGAGCGAAGCAATGCGCTTGAACACCTGGAAAAAGCAGTGAGCTATTTACCTGAAAACTTTGATTTGTTATGCAGACTAAGCAAATATTATCTGCAATATCAGGAATACTCTAAAGCCATTGGCATCTTATTGAGGGCAAATCAGTTGAAATCGGATCAGCCACAACTTTGGTTGGATCTTGCTGAAGCGTACCTGCAGACAGGGGAAAACGATAAGGCGCTCAAATCTGCAGAACGTGCTGGAGAATTAGAACCTTCTTCAGGAAATGCTTTGGTCATGTGTGGTGAAATCGCACTCAAAATGGGTGATGAGGAGAAAGCCCTTAATTTGTCCCGCATGGCAATTTCACGAGATCCTGGCAACGAGAAAGCAATTCTGCTTACAGTACATGTGTTGGAGAAAAAAGGACGGAACAAGGAAGCGCTGGAGCAAATTACTTTCGCTTTGAGGCAAACCCCGGACTCACAAATGCTCCAACTAGAACAGGCTCGTTTGGTATATCAGATTCAGGGAGCACAAACAGCATTACCCCTTTTGATGGATCTTTCACGAAAATCGGAAGATGAGGAAGTGATGCGGTTGTTGGCTCACGCTTGTGCGGATACGGGTGATCTGCAAAGAGCAGAAAAATTCGCCTTGCAGTCCATCAAGGTATATCCTGGACAACCCGATTTGCATCTTCTGTTAGGGCAGATTTATGAAAAATTAGGACAATTGGATAAATCGATTTATCACCTGAGTGAAGCGATTAAGTACGATCCGGAAGAAATGGAAAGTTACATTGTGTTGGGACGTGTTTACCAGACTCGGCGAGAAATATCCCTGGCATTAAAAGTATTCCAATCGGCAATCCAGGCTTCACCGGAGGATTACCGCCCATATTACTACTCGGGTTTGGCTTTACGAGATGGGAAAGATTATCAAGGTTCTGAAACGATGCTTCGCCGGGCTGCACAGTTAGCCCCCACCGATGTCAATATTCGCCGCCAACTTGGGGCCGTGGTTGCATTAAATTTAGTCCATAACTGTCAGGAGGCCAATTCATGTCAATAAATTATTCCGGATCAACTCAGGTAAAACCATCCCGGATGATTACCCGGTCTATGATGGTGATGATTTTAAATGCAGCATTGGAGGAAAGAGATTATCGTTTTGCACGGCAGGCTGCATTAACCTGGCTGGCAAATTTTCCTGGCGATCTGGAAATTAATGTATTGCTTGCCCGGACATTTCTCGGTGACCACAAGACAGGCCAGGCCATTCCTATATTGGAGAAAATCTGCTCTTTAGATCCTGAATTTGTTAATGGTCTGAAAACTTTAGCAACCGCATTACTTGATATCGACAGGGAAGAGAGAAATCGCTTGTTGGCAATGATCTATGCTTTAGGCGAGCGTGTTGATCCATCCGTACCCATGCCGGGTTGGGCGGTGATTTTGCGGAATGCTAGGGAAGCATTGGCTGAAAATCGCCTGGAAGATGCAGAGACCATGACATACCAGTTATTGGCTCTTAACCAGGATCAGGAATTGGTTTGTATTACGCATCTTCGATTGGCAAAAGCATTAAATGATCAGGCAACTTTGCTGCGATTTGCAGATTTATATCATTCTCGCTGGCCAGATTGTTTGCAGTTTAAATTAGCCCTGGCAGAAGCACGCTTAGAGGCGGGAGATGAAGCAGAATCGGTTAATTTATTACATCAGTGTGTAGCGGCAGACGCTGTAGGTCAAACAAGCTTGCGCTGGTGGGGCGATGGCCATCCTTACCAACCCCTCTGGCCAAAACGAATCGAGATTAATTTTGACCCGGAGATTCCGGCTAAAGTGGCCTCCCGCCTGGGGTGGAATCAATTACCCGCCAGTGCCAATCAGCCAGCTCCTATAATCAGTCCAACCGTTGAACCTCAGGCGCTTACACAGAGTGATGAAACAGCCCAACCTGTACAGGTTGAAACGCCCACGAGTGATAATGCAAAATTGTTTCCTGGAAGTGTTGGGCGAAAAACGCAGCCGAAAAGTGCCATTGCCCGAGAGGCTGAAATTGAGTTTGAAAAAATTGCGAAACGGGTGAAATCACCCATGCTGGCAAAAGCAGATGGGAGATATCCCATTTATGTTGTGCTGTCGATGCGCAATGGTTTAAGAATTCAATATGGTGAGCAGACTGCGAATGTGCTCGATAAAGAAATGCAGAACCTTGCTGAAGCCGTAAAAAAACGACCCGGTTGGGGGGCAATGGTTTTTTATCCGGATGATATTGAATGTACAGGAAAATTGGGATTAAAGACCGTTTCCAGCGTTGATCCCTGGAAAATTAAATTGTCGTTAGCCGATTTAGATCAGGCATTAGCCCGTAAGGGAGGGCGTATAGGGGCAGTTGTTATTGTTGGCGGGAATGACGTGGTGCCTTTTCACCGGCTGCCAAATCCTACCGATGATATTGACCAGGAAGTTCTGTCTGATAATCCATATTCAACTCTGGATTCCAATTACTTTGTTCCTGAATGGCCGGTAGGACGCTTACCGGGAGAGACAGGCAGCGATGTTGGTCTGCTTCTCCAACAATTGCGTGCCACGGTGCGCTACCACGCACAGGCCAACCAAAAGCCAGGTGCACTTCTTCGAATCAATCGAGCTATAAATTTTTGGCGCAGAATTCTTGGGGCTCCTGCTCCAACCAGGAAATCAAGTACGATTGGATATTCTGCCTCTGTGTGGAAGCGCTCTTCTTTAGCTACTTTCCGACCGATTGGAGAGGGAAAACAATTATTGGTTTCTCCTCCAACTGCAACTGGGGCGATCAATCAACAAAAGGTGGTTTCCTCCCACCTGGGATATTACAATCTACATGGTTTAGAAGATACTGCAGAATGGTACGGACAGCGAGATCCTGCGGACTGTGATGAGAATCCGGATTATCCGGTTGCCCTGACATTGACCGATCTACCGAAGAATGGTCACAGCCCGAAGGTCATTTTTACCGAGGCGTGTTATGGTGGCCTTGTTCAAGGAAAAACAGAACAAAGTTCCATCGCTTTAAGGTTTTTGTCGATTGGAACATTGGCTTTAATTGGATCATCCTGCGTTGCATACGGGTCTGTAACAACCCCGTTGGTTGGTGCTGACCTTTTGGGTTTCTTATTCTGGAATGCACTGCAAGAAGGGTATTCCACCGGTGAGGCATTAACGTATGCGAAGGTTGGTTTGGTGCGTGAAATGACAAAGCGGCAGGGCTATCTGGATGGTGAAGATCAGAAAACTTTGATTTCATTTATCCTTTATGGCGACCCATTGATTTATCATGATGGCATCACGGTTAATGCAAAGCGGTTTATTCGCCAACAGGTCCATATGTCTGTAAAAACAATCAGTGATCAGACACAGGATCAAATCCATTCGCAGGTGGTGTCTGAGAGGATATTACAGCAAGCAAAATTGGCCGTAGAACCATATTTGCCTGGACTGGATAAGGCTGAAATCCATGTTAGCCAGCAACAGGTTGAGGTTGAGGGCAAACAGCATCGCGGAGAAGGCTTTTCGCTTGGGAAAAAGGTTGGTCAAATGAAGGGGATTGACCGAACTGTAGTCATCTTCAGAAAGAAAGTCCAATTTGCAGGAAAAACCCATTATCAATATGCCAGGGTTACGATGGGAAGGGACGGTAAGTTGATGAAAATGGCCTTCTCAAGATGATGAAACGCTCGGGGCTGGAAATCAGCCCCGAGAATTTTTGTCGGCTCATTGATTCCTTTGACCGGATAGCTTATAATCTATCGCACAATTTCATGCATATTACCATTTAATATGGATAGAAGTAATCATTTCAACCATCAGGAGTAAGTATGGATAGCAAATTTGCAGGCGCGACAATCCGGCAAACCTTTATTGACTTTTTTGTCAGCAAGGGACATACTTTTGTGCCTTCTTCTTCACTGGTTCCGGGCGGTGATCAAACATTATTATTCACCAATGCGGGGATGGTTCAATTTAAAGATGTGTTTTTAGGTACAGATCACCGGCCGTATACCCGAGCAGCGAATTCTCAAAAATGTATGCGTGTGGCTGGAAAGCACAATGACCTGGATGATGTTGGTCGCGATGACACGCACCATACTTTCTTTGAGATGCTGGGTAACTGGTCATTTGGTGACTACTATAAGCGGGATGCCATTGCCTGGGCCTGGGAATTATTGACCGAAGTCTGGGGTCTTGATAAAACCAAATTATGGGCAACCTGTTTTAAGGATGACAAAGGTAACGTTCCTGCGGATGAAGAAGCAGCTGAAAACTGGCGCAAACAGCCTGGGTTTTTGCAGGACCATGTCGCGTATTTCGGCCGGAAAGATAATTTCTGGGAGATGGCAGATACAGGACCTTGCGGTCCATGTAGTGAAATCCATATCGATCTAGGGCCTGATTTCTGCAACATGAAGGATGTTCCAGGTCATGAGTGCCATGTAAATGGTGACTGCAAACGCTACCTTGAATTGTGGAACTTGGTTTTTATTCAATACAACCGCTTAAGCCCGACACAGTTGGAACCGCTGCCTGCTACCCATGTGGATACGGGGATGGGGTTGGAACGGATCGTATCTGTCTTACAGGGTGTACCATCGAACTATAAAACCGATTTGCTGTTACCCTTGCTGGATAAGGTTCAAGAATTGACCGGTCATTCCCTGCAGCAACGGGATGCGGATATTACTCCGTATCGCGTCATTGCTGATCACAGCCGGGCTGCTGCCTTTTTGATCGCTGATGGGGTTGTTCCGGGAAACACAGGTCGAAATTATGTCTGCCGTATGATTATTCGCCGGGCAGCACGATTTGGCAGCAAGATTGGTCTGAATGAGCCATTCCTGGCGAAAGTTGCCGAGGTAGTGGTTAATAATTATGGGAAAGCCTACCCTGAAGTAGAGCGCAATCGGGCGACAATTTTAGACAGTCTGACACGAGAAGAAAAAAGATTCCAGCGTACGGTTGAACAGGGGATGGCTCACCTGGATGAGTTATTAGAGGAATTAAAAAACTCATCAACAAAAGTTTTGGATGGCGAAAAAGCTTTCGATTTGTATGCTACGCACGGTCTTCCGTTGGAAATTACCCGAGATGTTGCTCGTGAGCAAGGTCTGGATGTGGATCAGGCTGGCTTTTTGAAAGCGATGGAAGACCATAAAGTAGCTTCCGGTGCTGGAAAAGCCTTTGGTCCATTGGGCGGGGAAGATGTAGATGTTTTCCGAAATTTGGTGGAAACTTTACAATCAGAAAATAAACTATCCCCAAGTGGTGTCCATTATGATCCATACAACCAGGTGCAATTGGAAGGGCAATTGTTGGGGCTGGTACGAGAAGGGGAAGCAGTCCAAAATTGCATGGTTGGTGATCAGGTCGAAGTGATTTTACCCGCCACCTGTTTTTATGTGGAATCGGGTGGTCAAGTTTCTGACAGCGGTACGATTGTTTCGGCCAATGAGCCTGGATGGGAAATCCGGGTGGATGAAATGCGTAAACCTGCGGCTGGTGTGATTGTGCATGTCGGCGAGGTAGTTCGCGGAAAACCATCTGTTGGCGATCTGGCGATTGCAACGGTTGATGTCCAGCGCCGGCGCGATATTATGCGAAATCATACCGCCACTCATCTATTGCATGCCGAGCTGCATGCAATTTTAGGTGATCATGCACGGCAGGCTGGCTCTTTGGTTGCACCAGACCGGCTTCGTTTTGATTTTACTCATCCTGAAGCGATCACTGCTGAACAATTAGAAGCGATTGAGAGCGGAGTAAATCGGGCGATTTATTCTGATCACCGTTTATATATCAATCACAAGTCATTGTCCCAGGCAATTGAAGAAGGTGCAATGGCTCTCTTTGGTGAAAAATACGGCGAAACGGTTCGGACGATTACTATCGGCGGTCAAGAGCCATTCTCATACGAATTATGCGGGGGTACTCATGTTGACTCCACAGCGGATATTGGTATCTTCTTGATCACCAGTGAAGGCAGCGCTGCTGCGGGTGTTCGCCGGATTGAAGCAGTGACGGGGCGGGAAGCCTATGCTTTGATTCAAAAACGGTTTAAGATGTTAAAACAGGTTGCGGGAACCATTTCCAGCAGCGTGGAAGAAGTTCCGGCAAAAGTCAATAATGTTTTGGCTGAATTAGATAAAGCGAATAAGCAGAATGCCAGATTGCGTCAGGAAATGGTGGCTGCTGAGTTTGAACAGGCATTAATCAATGTACCGGAAATTAGCGGTGCTCGCGTATTAGCGACAGTTTTGCCAAATGCGGATGTGGATACTTTGAGGAAGATGGCTGATCGTTTCCGCCAGGTTTATGGCAGTGGTGTGGTTGTACTTGGTTGTGTGGTTGACGAGCGGCCAGCAATGATTGCAGCGGTTACTGACGACCTGGTAAAAAAGGGTCTCTCTGCTGGTGAATTGATTAAACAAGTTGCACAGGTTGTTGGCGGAAGCGGCGGAGGCCGCCCGAATTTAGCCCAGGCAGGAGGAAAGGATGCCAGCAAACTTTCCGAAGCGCTTAGCCTGGTCGAACCGATTGTAAAAAACAAGTTAGGCTAATAAAACGATGGGCGGTCATTTGACCGCCCATCGTTTTTCTTAATCCAGATTCTCTAAATATTTAAGCAATAGCCTGACACCAAAGCCGGTAGCTCCTTTAGGAGCATAGGGTAAATCTTTGGTTGAGTCTGCCATCCCAGCGATATCAAGGTGCGCCCAAGGGATGTCATTTTCAATAAATTGCTTTAAGAAAATGCCACCCATAATCGGGTGTCCTTCGCGGCCGCCGGAATTTTTCAAATCCGCATCATCCCCTTTGATATACTGAAAATATTCTTCATCCAGGGGTAACTGCCATACGCGTTCTGCGCTCAATTCACCGGCAGATTTTAATTGCTCAGCCAGCAGGTCATTATTTGAGAAAAGCCCTGCCCGCACACGCCCTAAAGCAACGAGCACACCACCGGTTAAGGTGGCAATATCGATGATTGCTCGCGGTTGATATTTTTGTTGCGCGTACGTAATCCCATCCGCCAAAACCAACCGGCCTTCAGCATCGGTCGTGATAATTTCGATTGTCTTTCCGGAAAGGCTTGTGATAATGTCATCTGGGCGATATGCGTGATCAGAGATCATATTTTCAGCTGCGCAAATAATTCCTACGATTGGAGTGTCTAAATTTAATTTGGCTGCAGCCTGTAATACGCCAAACACAACCATGCCACCCGATTTATCATATTTCATGTGTTGGATATTGGTTGTATCTTTAATCGAATAACCACCTGTATCAAAGGTTATGGCTTTCCCAACGAACACGACTGGCTTTTCATTGTTTTTCCCAGGATATTCAAGAACAATCATTCGTGATGGAGTCTGGCTGCCTTTACCCACAGACAGAATTGCTCCAGCTCCCAATTCTGTTAATGCCACATCATCCAGAATCGTGCATTTTAACTGGTGTTGTTGTGCAAATTCGACCGCTCGTTCGGCAAGCGAAACCGGATTGATCACATTGGCAGGTTCTTGGCTCCATTCACGGGCAAGAAATACTGCGGACGCAATCTCTTGAGTGCGAATTACCAGTTTGGTTATGGTGTCCAACGGCTGAGCTGTTCGAACGGTGAAATGAACCATTTCGGGTTTGTCATTTTTCTTATGACGATCAAACCGGAAGGACCCAAGAAGAAGACCTTCTAAAAATGCCTCAAACGCATCCGAAATCATCCATGTTGAAAAGGATTCATTCTGGATGGCAGCCCAATTAACATGATTTTTTAATAGCCATTTGGCCAATTCTCCGCCTGCCTGGCGAAACTTTTCACTGGTGAGTTTTTCAGCTTTACCAAGTGATACTAGAATTTTGCCTGGTGTTTTATCCACAGGCAGAAAAAGAACTTCTCCAACGTTTATGCCTGCCAGTCCCAGGCCGGGTTTGTCGGGGGCTGTTGTCAGTTCAACTATGAGCTCATTTTCACTGAAAGGTGCCTCTCCAGCCGAAAGTTCAATCCAGGGTTTTGAATAGGTAGTGGTCAATTTTCCTCCAAGAGTAGTGAAACATGAAATATCATTCGTTTGACTTATTTCCGGTAATTGTCCAAAGGATAATTTCCGGAGGGCACAAGAACCGGACTCGCGGCGCTCCGGCTCCTTCCATACCAATTCCGCGGGTGATATAAAGTACCAAATTTTTTAATTGGTATCGACCTGCCTCAAATATTTTTCCGTAAAGCGAAGCGGTAAATAAGGCTCCATACCCTGGAAGACAGACTTGTCCTCCATGCGTATGACCAGATAATTGCAAGTCAATCCCTAATTGGTCTGCATTGGGAGCCAAATCAGGTGAATGGTACAGCAAGATGGAAAAATCATTTGAATTGGATGCTCCCAACTCTTCTAAAATTGGACTGTCAATGAATGGCCGGTGGGAACATTTAATTCCGAGAATATTTAATTTATTTCCCTGAATTTCCAGAGAAATATTTTGGTTGTTAAGCCATTGAACGGGTAAATCTTTGACCAGGCCAGGTGTAACTTCATCAAGGTCAACCGCCGGACTACCAGAAACACCAAAAGATCTGTAAGGAGCTTTCCATTCTCGCATAATTTGCCTGGCGTGTTCGATAGCAATTGGATCTTGAATGTATGATAGGTTAAGAATATCTCCGGAGAATAGAATTACATCCGGTTTTAATTCTTTAATTAATTGATTGAGTTGTTTTTCGCGTTGGGTGATGCGTTCGATATGCAAGTCGCCAAGATGCAAAATTCGTATAGCCGTTCCGGGATGGATTTTCTGGCTGGACAAAGTCTGTCTGGTAATTTTTATCCGGTGGGGTTCTATCCAGAAGCCGTAGAACACCAGGAAAGTCCCAACGATTTGCAATGGTATGCTAACCACGATCGGTAAAAACGCGAACACAAACCTGGCTGCCGCCAGTAGCAATACGGGGGGTTGTGGGGGACCATACGACTTACCGGCTTTTGGCAGTAACCATAATAACAACCAATCTAAAAGAAAGAATCCCCATAAACCAAATGTGTATATCCATCGGGCTTGTGTAGGGACGAT
>JAJUJY010000243.1 GCA_029265085.1 Chloroflexota bacterium | reverse complement strand
GACGGCCAAGGTTCAGGGCAAGTCTGAATTGGATATTATTTCAGGCCGAATGGGAACACTTTGTTCCCGAATCGTGGAATCTGCTCAAGGAAGATACTTATGAATCCTGCCTCATCGCTTCCGACCCTGGTGTTTGACTGGGGTGATACATTAATGGTAAATGATCCGCGCTATGACGGTCCGATGGTAGGCTGGCCGGAAGTTTTTGCGGTGGATGGGGCAGTCAAAGCTTTGACAGAATTGAGCCGCTCTTACCGGCTGGTGGTGGCTACCAATGCACAGGCATCGAATAGCAGGCAGATACGAGCTGCTTTAGGGCGAGTTGGTTTGGCAGAGCATATCACCGAAATATTTACCATGCATGAGTTAAACAGCCGCAAGCCGCAACCCCAATTTTTCCAAAACCTGGAACGCCAATTGGGTCAATCACGAGAGTCTTTGGTTATGATTGGGGACGAGTTTGCTGCGGATATTAGCGGTGCCAGCCAGGCTGGTTGGCGAAGCATCTGGCTTAACCCGCTTAAAAAAGCGGCGCCAGGATTACTTCCGCTGCAAGATCAAGAACTTCTGTCAATGAGTGAGCTGCCGGAGGTTTTACGGCAGCCGCGGCTTCCGGATGTGCCAACCTGCATAAGGTGGCTATTGGGACAAAATGCTACGGCAAACTTGTTGACGCATGTCCAAATGGTGGCCAATGCGGCTTACCAGATGGCAGTTTGGCTGCGGCAGGCTGGTGTTATGGTCAATCCGGTTTTGGCACACCGCGGTGGATTGCTGCATGATCTGGCCAAACTCACGGCCAAAGGCAGCCCGGTCAATCATGGCGAAATGGCCGGGCAGTTGCTCGACACATATAACGAACCAGTCCTGGCAAACATTGCCCGCCGGCATTTGCTCTTTAATCTGTTGGAAGACCCCACACTGCACCCGCATACCTGGGAAGAAAAACTGGTTTATTATGCGGACAAGCTGGTTGAAAGCGGTCAAATTGTGAGCGTGGATGTTCGGATGCAGGCTTTGCGCCAGCGCTACGGTATGTCAGGTGAAATGTTAGAACCGTTAATGCCTCTCCTGCACCAAATCGAAGCTGAAATACGCCAGCCGCTTGGATGGGACTCTGTTGAGTTCATCCAGCAGCTCAAGCGAGCTTATCAGGGAAAATAGGGGTGTTATCGCCCAGACAGGTTGTAGTAGTTGTAAACCGCCTGCGAGAGTTCGGCTATGAGCTGGTTGGCCGGCTCAAACAATAATTGAACCGGATGATACAAATACGCAACAAAAATATAATTTCCACCCGGAGTGTAAATAATCCCGGCATCACTGATTGTATGGATGTATCCATCATTCACATCGGTGATCCAGCCGTGTTTGTGAGCAATCTGTGTGCCTTCCGGCAGCCCGGCTTGCAGCAAAACGGCAATCTGATTTTTGGTCATGTAGCTGATCATTAACCGGCATTCATTTTGCGTGATTTTGCCAGGAAAAACTGCGGCCAAAGAACCGCCGCCATTCTGTGCGCACAAATAAACATCGTTGAGCAGCATGCCAATTTCAGAGGGCGTGGTCTGGTTGTATGGGTCAGGATTGGTGCTGACATCACTGCGCTGGTTCGCCTGGGTGGAATAACGGCGCAAAAGCGGTGCGCCTGGGTAAAAGAAGCCTGCCAGGAAGGTGTTTTTCATTCCCAAGGCTTGCAAGTCATCCGTTACCTGTAACGGCCCAAGCCGCGGATCGATGACATCTTCCATAAGCCGGTCAGCCGGGTCATTTTCGGATAATTCGATCATGGATTCGATTAAGCCAGTGATATTGGCAGGTGCAGGTTCATTGACCTGCTTGAAAACCGAGATCATGATCGGGATTTTCATGGTCGATGCCGCAGTAAATGAGATATCTGGCAGGATTACCTGGCCGTTTTGCAATGCAAAATTAATCTCTTGTCCAGTTTGCAGGTCTTGCAAGTAGAGTTCAGCCACTCCATCAAAACCTGAAACATTGATCACCTGTTGAAGCATGACCTGTAAATTCAGAAAAGACGGCCGGGTTGGGTTGACCTTGTTATAGGTAAGGTTAACCACCCGATTGGTCGAGTTACGCAGCGCATCGCTGATCAGTGTTACTGCTCGATCTATATCCAGCTTCGTGCCAGCCTGACCTGGTCGAAAAGCTGTGCTGCCAGGAATAGGGGCTGCTGCAGAAGGCGTCTGGTCATAACGTGCCGCAATCTCATTTTGTAAGAAATTTCGCAGCAAATCTTCTGAGAAACTTGCTCGTAACGGCACTTCGCTGGGTACAGGCAGTTGATTCCATAAATAATACCAAAATGCAATCCAAAACGGCTGGTTGATGCGCTGCTGGTCTGCAGCGGTGAGCATGGTTTCCAAATCCAATTTGAAACCAACCGTTGAGGGTTTGATTTGAATCAAAGCATCGTTATAGCGAACCTCGATCGGCAAGCTGTATGCCTGAATCAACCGGTCTGCTGCTTGCTGCCGGTCTAAACCGCCGACTGGAATCCCCGCAATAACTGTACCGGGAGAAAAAGTTACCCGAATGCGGCTGTAGGTAACTAATTGAAACACCGTTAAAAGTACAGCCAATAAAATGAAAAAAATGGATACCCAGCGAAAAACCAGGACATTTCCTCTTTTCACGTTTGCTCCTTTAATCCTTAAACCAGAGAAATTTTACCAGGATTTTGGATGGAATCGGGTTTGGAATTGAAATCTTGATTTTCACTGGCCGATTAAATTAGTCTTGCAAACGAGATGTGTCCCTTGGCAGTTGCGATATACTTAACATATGCCGGAGGAACGAAACCAAATTGCCAAGATTATTCAATCCTGTCACCTCTTCAAGAGCCTGACTCCTCCTCAAATGGACGAAGTGATTGATCTTTGTAAATCGTATGTATTTGAGGAAGGCAAAGTGATTTTTGAAGTGGATCGTGACGCTGAAGGATTCTTTTTTATCCTCAGCGGCCGGGTAAAACTCACCTGGCAGCACGGTAATCAAACGGAAACGTTTATTTTTGACCAGGGGGATTATTTTGGTGAAGAGGCCTTGGGAGATGGTGCCAACCTTCGAAAAACAACTGCAACTGCCGTGACGAATGTGGTCGTAGTGTTTCTTGGGCCGGAAGAATTGACAGCTATCAAGAATAAATATGCCGATGTGCGGGCTGCTATGGCGTTAATTCACCGAAGCTTCAATCTGATGATCCGCAACAAATTGGATTGGCTCAGTCCGCGCGAGGTTATTCATTACATGGCTCGCCGCCATCCTATGTTCTTGTTTTTGCGTTTGTTTGTGCCCATGGTTTTGGCTTTTATCGCGGTGGTGCCGGCGGTTTACCTGGCAGTGGTTGCATTTCCAGGACAGGCCTGGACTTTGATCTTATTGGCTTTGTTGGCGGTTTTGTTTGCTGCCTGGTTGGGTTGGTTGATATTGGATTGGTCGAATGATTTTTCCATTATTACCAACCGGAGAGTGATATTTCTAGAGCGGGTAGTTTTGATTTATGACAGCCGGGCAGAAGTTCCTCTGGATGCAGTGCTTGCTGACGAAATCCGCACGGATCAAATTGGCCGTATTCTGGATTACGGTAATATCCAGGTGCGCACCTACACCGGAGAAATCATGCTGGATCGCTTATCGCACCCGAAATTGGTAGTGAATTTATTGGAAGAGATGCGCGGCAGAGCCAAAGGGGTGCGAAAACAGGAACAACGGTCCGCAATTGAAGGCACCATTCGTGGAAAGATTGGGTACCAGTCGGCTATGCCGGCAGCGCAGGCCGAGCTGCCGGAAATTGCTCCTAAAGTTCGCTCAGGTGCACTGGCGAAATTTTTGTCCGAATTATTTCTACTGCGGTCAGAGCAGGGTGGGGTGATTACTTACCGGACGCATTGGTTTATCCTGCTTCTGAAGATTTGGCTGCCAACATTGATTGGAGCAGGTCTGGTAGCGGCAACGATTGTTTATTTCTTTGGTTTGATCCCCCTGCCCCCTGTAATCATTTTGATGGTCTGGCTGGTGCTTGGGCCGATTTTGCTTGCCTGGTGGTTGTATCAATATGTGGATTGGCGAAATGACCGCTATATTATCACCGCTGATACAATCATTGATTTATTTAAAAAACCATTAGGGACCGAGCAGAAACGAACTGCACCTTTGCGGAATATCCAATCGATTGAATTTGAACGCAACGGTATTATTGGATTGGTCTTAAATTTTGGTACCGTGTACATCCGCATTGGCGATACGGAATTTACCTTTGACAACGTTTTCAATCCCTCTGAAGTGCAGCGAGAATTGTTCCAGCGATTTATGGAATTTAAGCAGCGCGAAGAACAGCGCGCCGAACAAGTCCAACGCGATCAGATGGCTGAATGGATTGAAATTTATCACCGGGTTATACAGAGTGAGCAGCCGCGCCAAAATCCTCCCCCCGGTCGATCTATTTCGGGGTAAAATAGTAGAAATTTGGAGGTAGGTTAGAAAGATCATGGCGTTGCTCGATATTGTTACTGTTCCGAATGAGGTCCTGCGCCGAAAAGCGCATAAAATCACCAATTTTGATAAAGACCTGCAATCTTTAATTGATAATATGATTGAGACCATGCGTCAGGCACCTGGGGTTGGCCTGGCTGCACCGCAGGTTGGGGTTTCACAAAGACTGGTGGTAATTGAGTACAACGAAGATGAAGACGAAGAAAAACCTCCTAAGTTGTATGCAGTGGTTAATCCTGAAATTGTGAAAGTTTCTGAGGAAACTGAATTGGGTATTGAGGGCTGCCTTTCAATTCCCGGCCTGGTTGGCGAGGTGGAGCGGTATTCAGCCATTCAGGTCAAAGGCCAGAACCGGCGCGGGCAGCCGATTAAACTCAAGCTGGACGGCTGGATGGCGAGAATTTTCCAGCATGAAATTGACCATTTGGATGGTGTTTTGTTTACCGACCGGGCTACCAAAGTGTGGAAGCCAACTCCGGAAGAAGAAGCTGCTATTAAAGACTAAAAGGAAACGCTGGCCAGGAAATATGTACCTGACCCACCTGTCATTAACGAATTTTCGCTCTTTTGCCCGCCTGGACATGGACGTGCCCCGGCGGATTCTTTT
>JAJUJY010000012.1 GCA_029265085.1 Chloroflexota bacterium | reverse complement strand
TGAAATGGTTATGCCGGGCGACAATGTGACCATGGACGTTGAATTGATTGTCCCGGTCGCTTTGGAACAAGGCTCGAAGTTCGCCATCCGCGAGGGCGGTCTGACCGTCGGCGCTGGCGTGATCACCAAGATTCTTGATTAATAAGGAGAGTGGCTCTGAATAAGGGCCCGAAGTAGGAATATGGCGTCAAAAAAGAAAGACATCCGCCCCGTGATTACCCTGGCGTGCACCGAGTGCAAGGAACGCAATTACACCACGGAAAAAAACCGCCGCAATGATCCCGGGCGCATGGAACTGAGCAAGTACTGTGCGCGCTGCCGCAAGCACACATCGCATCGCGAAACGAAGTAGTTGGTATTTTTAAATGGTTGAGGAGTTTTCCTCAACCCTATAGGCCAGTAGCTCAATTGGCAGAGCGCCTGTCTCCAAAACAGGAGGTTGTGGGTTCGATTCCTGCCTGGCCTGCCTTACTCCAGGAGACGCCGTCCATAGAGGCGGCGTTTTAGCCTGAAACAAGGAGCGTTCTGTGGTCGATAAAACCGAAAAGCCAAAGCAGATTGAACAACCCAAGAAGGCTGAACAGCCGAAAAAGGTTGAAAAAGCAAAACAACCTGAGAAGGTTAAACAGCCCAATCGCATTGTCCGATGGTGGCGCGAGACTGTTGGTGAACTGCGCAAAGTCACTTGGCCGACCACGGATGCCGCCTGGCGGTTAACCAAAATTGTTTTGGCAGTCATGTTTTTTATGAGTATTGTTTTGGGTTTGTTGGATTTTGTTTTCTCCAGCATTCTCCGGCTGATTGTTGGCTAACCCGGTCTGCGGGTTTCCCGGGAAGGAGCTTTAATTCGCATGATAGATCCTGAAGACGAACTGTACGAATCGATCAAAGAAGAACGAACACCTCGAAAACCACAGGCACACCGCTCTGCTGGTTCTTCTGGCGTTTCTCGCGAAAGCTCCAACGATCTCCAGGACCAGGAAGTCCCAACGTTTGACGCCGAAACCATGGACACCCGTGCCTGGTATGTGGTGCATTGTTATTCCGGATACGAAAACAAAGTACGCCACAACCTGGAACAGCGTATCGATACGATGGGGATGAAAGACAAGATTTTTGATGTTGTCATTCCTACCCAGGAAGAAATCGAAGTCAAAGACGGAAAACGCCGCACGGTTGAGCGTCATGTGTTTCCGGGATACGTCCTGGTAAATATGGTTATGACCGAGGAATCCTGGTATGTTGTCCGCAACACACCGGGCGTTACCGGTTTTGTGGGTATGGGTAACCAACCCACCCCGCTGCGCCCTGAAGAAGTGCAGCAAATTTTGCGCCGGATGGAAGCGGAAGCGCCGCACGTCAAGGTCACCTTCAAAGTGGGCGAGCGCGTGCGCATCGTGGACGGACCGTTCAACGATTTCCGCGGTTCGGTTGCCGAAATCGACCAGGAACGCAACAAAGTGCGCGTAATGGTCAATTTCTTTGGTCGTGAAACACCTGTGGAGTTAGATTTCCTGCAGGTTGAAAAAGCGTAAGCAATAACCCTCCGTCAGGAGGGTCAATGTTGTGGGAGGGTGCTCCCCTAATCACCCGCTATCACCACGAAGGAGTTAAAACTGTGGCAAAGAAACTAAAAGCAGTCGTA
Organism: Chloroflexota bacterium; assembly: GCA_029265085.1. The sequence continues at coordinate 48,460 of JAJUJY010000012.1, read as the reverse complement.
CGTTTGCAGTTGAACGCCGGTAAGGCGAACCCTGCGCCCCCCGTTGGTCCCGCACTTGCCGGACACGGTTTGAATATTATGGCCTTCTGCAAGGAATATAATGCCCGCACGCAAAATCGCGTTGGCGATATCATTCCCGCAGAAATCAGCATCTATTCTGATGGTTCTTTCACCTTCATTCTGAAGACCCCGCCCGCCGCCGTTCTGCTCAAGAAAGCAGCCGGTGTTGACAAGGGTTCCGCCATCCCCAACCGCACAAAAGTTGGCAAGGTGACCCGTGCTCAGGTCCGCGAGATCGCAGAGGTCAAGATGAAAGACACGAATGCCGTCGACGTTGAAGACGCTATTCGCCAGATTGAAGGCACTGCCCGCAATATGGGCATCCAGATTGTTGACTAGGAATTAGTGGGAGGGCAGAAATCCTGTCCGCTTGAACCACGAAGGAGAACTGATGGCAAAACACGGAAAGAAATATCTGGCCGCCAGTGCTAAAGTCAGCGCCGATCAAATCTACACCGCAGAACAAGCGCTCGCTCTGGCCAAAGAAACTTCCACAACGAAATTCGACGCAACCGTCGAAGTACACTTCCGCATGGGCCTCGACCCGCGCCAGGCTGATCAGCAGGTGCGCGATGTAGTCGTTCTGCCCCACGGCTTAGGCAAAACCGTTCGCGTGCTCGTCTTCGCTCAGGGCGAAGGCGTGACCAAAGCGCAAGAAGGTGGCGCTGATTATGTGGCCGACAGCGATGAATGGATCGCCAAGATTCAGGCTGGTTGGACTGACTTTGATGTCGCCATCGCCACCCCGGACATGATGGGTAAAGCTGGCCGCCTCGGCCGCGTCCTCGGTCCCCGTGGTTTGATGCCGAACCCCAAAGCCGGTACCGTTGTCCCCGCTGAAGACCTGCCCCGCGTAATCCGCGAAGCCAAGGCTGGTCGTGTTGAATTCCGCCTGGACAAGACCGCCAACATCCATGTTCCGATTGGTAAAGTATCCTTCTCGCAGGAATATCTGTACAACAACTTTGCTGCACTGATGGACGCGCTCCGCAAAGCCCGCCCCGCTGCTGCAAAAGGTTCCTACATCAAGAAGATCACCATTACCTCCACCATGGGTCCTGGCATCAAGATTGACCCCAACCAGGCACAAAACCTGTCGTCGAAAGAGTAGTTCTTAACAAACTATTGACCGTTACCGCCGGTCCGATTACAATAGCGGTCTGACTTCGCCAATGAAAGCAGGTGCCTGAGCTCATCAGGCTTAATATCCCGCCGAGGTGAGGACTGGAGTTCACTCAAGAACCCCACTGTCTTATGTGACAGTGTAAAAGTCTTTGCCTTGCTTTACGCGAGGCAAAGACTTTTTTATCTTGAAAGGAAGGAGGTAAAATTCATTGGCCTTCTCAAAGCAGCACAAGACAAAATTAATTGCACAGTATGTTGAATGGCTCAAATCCAGCCAGGGTTTGGTCCTCCTCAGCTACAAGAAAATGAGCATGAAGGATATCGACACACTGCGCGCCAAAGTTCGTGAAACCGGCAGCGAGCTGCATGTCATTAAGAACACCTTAATGGCAATCGCATGCAAAGAAGTCGGTATCGACAACACCGCTTTGTTTGACGAGAGCTCCCTGGTCGGCTTCGCATTCAGCGATGTTCCCGCACTTGCGAAAACCCTGACCGATGCTACCGCCAAATCCGAAATTTTTGCAATCAAGGGCGGTTATCTGGGCAGCCAGGCAATCAATGTCAATCAAGTGAAAGCCCTGGGCGAACTGCCGCCTCTGCCAGTCATGCGCGCCATGCTGTTGGGCACCATCAATGCCCCGGCTTCCAAACTGGTCCGCACATTGGCCGAACCGGCTCGCGGTCTTGCTGCAGTCATCAAGGCGAACTCCGAAAAAGGAGAAGCCTCCACTGCTGCATAATCTGGAGAATGATGGAAATCGGCTGCTGCCAGCCAGATAGCGCCGAAATCAATCCACTCCCCCACTGGGGAAACACTTTCTGGCAAACAAAAACACAAAACATCAATATACAGGAAACTGTAAGGAGTATTTGAAATGGCTGACCTGGAAAAAATCGTTGAAGAACTGAGCAAGCTCACCGTTTTGGAAGCTGCTGAACTGGTTAAGAAGTTAGAAGAAGCTTGGGGCGTTTCCGCCGCCGCTCCTGTGGCCGCTATTGCCGCTGCCCCCGCTGCCGCCGCCGCCGAACCCGTGGAAGAAAAGACCGAGTTCGATGTTGTCCTGAAGGACGCTGGCCCCAAGAAGATCGAAACCATCAAAGTGATCCGCCAACTGACCAACCTGGGTCTGGTGGAAGCCAAAGCGATGGCCGAGACCGCTGGCGCTAAAGTTGTCTCTGGTGTGAGCAAAGAAGTTGCCGCCGACGCCAAAAGCAAACTCGAAGCTGCCGGTGCTGTCATCGAGATCGCCTAGTTTTTCTCTCGAAGACCAAAAAAGTCACCCCGATCCACAAGGTCGGGGTGCTTTTTTATCTTAAACAAAAACGCCCCTGAGTTTCAGAGGCGTTTGATATACAAAGCGAACAGGCCGGTAATCAAGCAAGTTTCACGGATTATCTTTTGCTAAACCGCATAAGACTTGACCTGGCGGATCACCATAATCACTTTGCCCATAATCCGCAGGCTTTTCGGGTTATCCACAAAGATCGGTCCCATATTGGGATTTGCAGGCTGCAGGCGAATGCGGTTGTTCTCGCGGTAGAAATACTTTAAAGTGGTTTCGTCTTTATCATCCAACCAGACGGCAACCATTTCACCGTTCGCAGCTTCTTGCGCGCGGCGCATGACCACAATATCGCCTTCGTTAATCATCGCATCGATCATTGAATCGCCTTGAACTTCCAGGGCGAATAATTCACTGACCTTCTCACGGGAAGGCAATAAACTGCGGGCAATTTCCACACCACTTTCCGAGTCAAAATAGGCCAGGTCTGAAGCTGGCATGGGGATAGGCGCGCTGGCAACAATCCGGCCAACCACCGGAATATTGATAAATTCACCCAGGCGAGCGCTGGCTTTGCGCACCGCAGCCCCAACCTTGCTCACCGGGGACTGCAGCGGGCGTAGTACGCGAATACTGCGTGAAACGCGCCCTTCGCGAGAAATATGGCCCATTTCTTCCAATTGATTCAGGTAATAATCAATCAGCGACGTGGATTTAACATTAATACTGTCGCCAATTTCCCGAATGGAAGGGGAATATCCGTGTGCATCCTGAAAGGTTGTCAAAAATTCCAGTATCTTTCGATGCCGTTCACTCAAGCCTTCGCTGCGTCTCGCCATCATCATATTTCACTCCTTACCTGCGTCGATTGATTATCGGTCTATTGTTCTATATATTATAATACACGAACAAGTGTTCTGTGTCAAGCACTTTTTTTAACAAAACAGATAATGATTGACTTATCTCCCCCTCAAAGCCGTTTTAATCTGAAAATTTCAATGAAAAACCTTCTGCTATCGTTGAAAAACCCTAATTCCATTTGATTTCGAAAATAGTATGTTACATATGATAAAATGCAGCCGAAATTATTTATTCTCCTACGATATTGAGAGCAAAACTATTAATGACCACAAAAACCGATCCGAAACCAATGAATACCCTGGCTGCCCGCTGGCCAATCCTTGTCAGCCTGGCTCTCCTATCAATCGCCCTGATTTTCCGGCTGGTTGATATCTTTGTGCTTCGCTTGGATGAACGCATTGGAGAAATTATCCTCTCCAAAGCCCTCGGCTTTGCCCTGGTATTATTCTTCCTCTGGCTCGCAGGGAAAAAGATGCGCGACATTGGATTGCATTCCAAAAGACTGGGACCAGCCTTATTCATTGGTTCCGTTGTTGCGCTAACCGGCCTTATTATGGGGTATATCGTTGAAATCACTGTGGCAGGCGGCAATACCTCGCTTCAATTTGCTGCGATTGACCCCAAAGCAAACGTCTCGGGCGGGCTTCTGTTCGCACTCTGGTTGGTCCTTGGCAATTTCATCAACTCATTCATGGAAGAAGGGTTATTTCGTGGGGTGATGATTCCATTATTTCGCACCCGCCTTTCTTTATGGCAGACCAACTGGCTGCAAGCCGTCTTGTTTGGCGCATGGCACTTACCCTGGGCATTGAAATGGTACCAGACGGGCAAAATTGAAACCCCCTCTGAAATTATCATGGGCATTGTATCGAACTTTTTGCCTCAGGTTTTGCTAGGTCTCGTGTGGGGATACATGTTCCTCAAGACCGGTAACCTCTGGGCACCCTGGATTGCACACACACTAACAAACACCACACTCAATCTGCTGCATACTGTCAGCATTACCGAGGGCATGGACAGCGGAATTGCTCTGCGCATGGTAGTTTACACAGTGACAGCACTTTTAGGAATGCTGTTGGTCAAGTACTTTGCAAAGCGTTTCTCTCTGCAGGAAATTCAACCCTGGAAACCAGATCAAAACGCCTCGTAGTCAATCCATCTACCTGCTGCAATCGACTGACGCTTAAAATAAAAAAAATGGCGGCTAAAAATCTGGCCGCCATTTGAATTTTTTCAGTTCCTGCCTACTCGTCTTCGCGCTCACGTAAATGCGGGAAGAGCAGCACCTCGCGAATGGAGCGATTATTCGTCAACAGCATCATTAACCGGTCCACACCCATGCCAAAACCGCCGCAGGGCGGCATACCATAGGACATAGCCTGGATGTAATCGTTATCCAGCGGGTGGCGTTCTTCATCATCGTTTTCATAAGTCCGCCCCATATCCAGGAAGCGTTTTTCCTGTTCCATCGGGTCGTTTAACTCAGTAAACGCATTGCACAATTCCATTCCGGCCACATAGCCTTCAAAGCGCTCCACCGTATTTGGATCGTCGGGTTTATTCTTGGCCAGCGGAGAAATATCGCGCGGATAATCATACAGGAAGGTAGGCTGAATCAGAGTCGGCTCCAAAAAGTCACTCAACAACGCATCCACCAATTTACCGCGGGAGGTTCCCGGTTTTACCGAAATACCTTTGGCTTTCATGGCCGCAGCCAAACCTTCAGCCGAGGGGTACTGGGCAATATCAATGCCGCTTGTCTCCAAAATACCCTGGCGCATTTCCAGGCGCCGCCAGGGGATATCGAAATTCAGCACGTGCTCACCGAACTGCACCTGGCGCGTACCCAGCACCGTGTCGCAGACATAGGCGATCATCTGCTCGGTCATTTCCATCACCTTGAGATAATCGGCGTAAGCGCAATAAAACTCCAACTGGGTAAATTCCGGATTGTGTTTAAAAGAAACACCCTCATTACGGAAATCGCGGCCAATTTCATATACCCGGTCAATGCCGCCTACCAGCAGGCGTTTCAGGTACAGCTCAAAAGAAATGCGCAGGTAAAGATCCTGTTTTAGCTGGTTATGATGGGTCACAAACGGGCGAGCCGCAGCACCGCCGTATAAGGGCTGCAGGATTGGGGTTTCCACTTCCATGAAACCCAGGTTATCTAAAAACTGGCGCAAAGCGCGGACCGCTGCGGCGCGTGTATTGAAGATCTTGCGCACCTCAGGGTTTACGGCAAGATCGGCATAGCGCTGGCGATAGCGGGTTTCCGGATCAGACAGCGTGGCATGCCGAACCACCTTACCATCCACCAGTTCATCCTTAGCAGCCGGGAGGGGAGAAATGGCCTTAGCTAACATGCGAAAAGCGCGAACGTGCAGGGTAATTTCACCAGTGCGGGTGCGGAACATTTCACCGTCCGCTTCCACATAGTCACCCAGGTCGTAATAGGAATTGAAATGCTGGATCACTTCCTCGCCCAATTCATTGATGCGCAAAAAGAGCTGAATCCGGCCAGAGCCGTCCTCAATATGGGCGAAGATGAGCTTGCCCATCGGGCGAATGGCGCGCAAGCGGCCAGCTAAAGTAACCGAAATCGGTTCAAGCGTGCTGTCCGGATCACCGCTGGATTCAGCCGTTTCAAAGGCATGAATGGCTTCTTGTGCCGTATGGGTCGGGTGCGCACGGGTGGGATAAGGCTCAACCCCTTGCTGGCGCAGTTCCTGCACTTTATCAAAACGAATTTTTTCTAAATCTGACAACTCCATGGTCGTTCACCTTTCTCATGTTCGCATTCATTAAAAAAGCCCCGCCCTTCTCCCACAGGCGGGGCAACTCTTTTTTATCTGGTCTATTCCACCTTAACGATGTTGACCACAAACGAGCCCGCCGGGGCTTCCACAACAACGCGGTCACCCACCTTCTTGTTCAGGAGGGCCTTACCCAACGGTGACTCATTGGAGATCTTGCCAAAGCTCGGATTAGCTTCAGCAGCGCCGACAATGGAATAAACTTCCGGCTCGGTTGACCCTTCTTCCTGGATGGTCACTTTCGAGCCTACCTGGGCAATATCAGCCGAAGGCAGTTCATCCACTATCTTTGCTGTTGCCAATAAGATCTCAAGCTCTTTAATCCGTCCCTCAACAAAGGCCTGCTCGTTTTTGGCAGCTTCATATTCAGCATTTTCAATCAGTTCACCACCCTCCATCGCCTCGTGCAAACGCTGTGCAATTTCGTGGCGGCGTTGGGTACGCAATACTTCTAGCTCTTCCTGCAGCTTTTGGAAGCCTTCTCGAGTCAGGAACGAGGTTGGCATATGTTTATCCTTCTCCCGTATGTTTTATAGTTTTCAGGGCTTTTCCCCCACCAATGCAGCCAATCCCGGCGAAAAATGATTGGCGTTAAACGAAGAAAACCTCTCCAAAAGGAGGGATTCCTGTTGGCGAACAATCGCCCTGCAACTAGTACGACAATCATAACATAATTTATAACAGTTTGCAAGAAACGCCCCTTTTGACAAGCACTGCCAACCAAAACACATGCAAGGATTTGTAATAGCTGCGCAGGAGCGTAATCACCCTTTTTTCTCAAATTCATAGATTTTCGGGAACTTTTTAAGCCGTTTTTTCATCTAGAATAGAGACAGATATTTTTATTTATATTTAGCCTTCAAAGGAGCAAGCATTATGCAAACCAAGACTTCAACCCGATATTATCGAATATTTCTTCCATTGTTAATTTTATTCCTGGTCGCCAGCGCCTGCCGCCTGCCGCAGCCTGATTCCAACCAGCCAACCCAAGAACCCACGCAGCCGGCTGAATCGACTCTTCCGGCGCTGCCTTCTGAAACCGCCGCGGAACCCACCCAGGTACCGACCGAAGCCCCAACCGCAACCGCCGAGCCCAGCTCCGCATATCGCGGTTTTATGGCGTTCAAAGATCAAACCATGACTGCCTATGATTTTAATGGTGCTGCACTGGATTTTCAGGCCAGCGCAGGCGGCAACGAATGGTTGGGCGAGATGGGTGTTTCCATTACAGCGGATGCTGTCTTTTATCCCGGTCTGGATGACGGCCGGATTCACAAAGCCAGCTCCGCAGGTGACCAGGTTCTGGATTTTATTCAGGCAAAGAATTTTGAGCCGTTGCATTTCGTTGTCTCCAGCGATGGGCAAAAGATAGCCTGGACCACCCAATCCTGGGGACAGGATGCCCCCGGCAGCGAAGTCTGGACTGCGAATATTGACGGCAGTAATACACAAAAAATTGATGAGATTTTGCCCGAAAATAATCGCGACCGCTGGTTGGTATTCCTGCCTTACCGCTGGCAGCCCGATGGAAAGCTGCTGTACGGAACCCAGCTCTCCGGCATTGGCGGGTACATCCTCTACGCCGGCTTTAACGGTATGCGCCTTTACAACCCTGCTGACGGCAGCATTCAGGTGCTGGTTAACGATGATGAACGCCTCGGCTTGTGCCTGAACAGCGTCTCGACAGATTTGAGCCTGGCTGCCATCGGCTGCAGCCCAAACGCAGTCGGTATGCAGGTACGCAATCTCTCCAGCGGCAGCTCGATCACTTTCCCTGTTCTGCCAGAACAAACCGTCAGCGGCAGCGGGCGTTTCAGCCCTTCCAACCAATGGATTGCATACGCTGTAGCACGCAGCAATCCTGAGAATGAGCGCAGCCAGGTAGTCATCGCTCCAGTTAATGGCTCCAGCGCACCGCAAGCGCTGCAAACGATGGAAGGCGGCAATTATTCCATCCTGGGCTGGATCAGTGAAGATACATTCCTGTTTGCCCAGTATTTGATGAATGACAACCAGTCCACCATCTGGAAGATCAACCGTGACGGCAGCGGATTAACCCAACTGGCCAACGGTTATTTCCTGGGAATGCTTCCATAAACAAAGATGAATAAAAAACAGGGGCTGTCCTTTACTTTCCGGGCAGCCCCTGTTTTCATTTAATCATCCTACTTTACCGCTTCCGCAATATAGGTTGCACCTTCGCGCAGTGCCTGGTAGTTGAGCGGCAGCAGTTTATGATGCCGTTCCGGCAAATGCTCTTTCAGCGCTTTCTCTAATGCCTCTAACGGGATTAAGGGCTGGTTGGCCAGCAGCGCACCCAGCAGCACCATGTTGGTCATGCGCTTATCGCCAAGACGCTCAGCGATATCGTTTCCGGGCACCATTACCACCCGGATATCTTTGCGCTCCACCACTCGATCTACCAGCGAGCTGTTGACAATCAACAAGCCGCCCTTGGCAATAATCGGCTCGTATTTATCCAGTGAAGGCCGGTTCATTGCCACCGCAACTTTGGGGTTGCGCACCAGCGGTGAACCAATCTCTTCATCCGAAACAATCACAGTGCAGTTCGCTGTACCGCCGCGCATTTCCGGGCCGTATGAAGGGATCCAGGTCACTTCCAGGCCGTTGTCCATTGCAGCATAGGAAAGCAGCTGCCCTGCAAACAAGACACCCTGGCCGCCAAATCCAGCAAAGACGATTTCAGTCTGCATAATGTCCTCCGCCTTAGAATTTGATTTCGGCCACGGCCGGATTAATCTTGTAATCGCCCAACGGGTAGAAGGGGATCATCTTTTCTTCCAGCCAGTTGGTTGCCTGAACCGGCGTCATGCCCCAGTTGGTCGGGCAGATCGAGAGCAGTTCAACCATCGTGAAACCCAGACCACGAGCCTGTGCTTCGAACGCAGTACGGATAGCTTTCTTGGCCAGGCGCACGTTCTTCGGGTCGTGCAGGCTGCGCCGCACCACATAGCTGGCACCTTCCAGTGTCGCAAGCATTTCCGAAGCGCGAATCGGGTAGCCCATTTGCTCCACATCGCGGCCAGTGGGGGAAGAGGTCGTCTTTTGCCCGGGCAGGGTGGTGGGAGCCATCTGTCCGCCGGTCATACCGTAGTTCGCGTTATTCAAGAAAAAGACGGTGATGTTTTCACCGCGCGCTGCGGCATGCACAATCTCTGCCATACCAATCGAGGCCATATCGCCATCGCCCTGGTAGGTCATCACAATTTTGTCGGTCATCACACGTTTGACACCCGTTGCCATCGCAGGGGCGCGGCCGTGTGGAGCCTGGACGAAATCGAAATTAAAGTAATTGTAGGCAAATACCGAGCAGCCGACCGAAGCTACGCCGATCATTTTCTCGCGAATGCCCATCTCATCAATCACTTCCGCAATCAGGCGGTGAGCCGTGCCGTGCGTACAGCCGGGGCAGTAATGGGTTGGGATTTCGACCAGCGAATCAGGCCGTTCGTAAACCATGGTTTCCAGTTCAATATTTTCCATTTTGCCGCTCCTCTTAGTTCCTCTGTGCCATTCGCTGCAGCCAGCGATCGCGAGGATGACCCTCGGTAGGCATGGGGCCGCTTGCCATACGGCGAATCTCACCCAAAATCTCATCCGGCAGCGGCATAATGCCGCCCAGGCGAGCAAAGAATTCAATCGGTACAGCGCCTTTGGTTATCCGGCGGATATCTTCAAGCATCTGGCCGGCATTCATTTCAACTACCAGCAGCCCTTCCACCTGTTTGGTCAGATCTTCAATGGCTTTGGTGGGGAATGGGTTCAAGGTAATCGGGCGAACCAGACCTACGGGAATACCCTCAGCACGGGCAGCCCGCACAGCGGAAAGCGCCACACGCCCGGATGAGCCAAAGCCCACTACGGCATAGCGCGCATCTTCCATAAAATAGGTCTTATAGCGAATTTCGTTGGCTTCCACTTCTTGCCAGCGGCGCAGCATGCGCAAATTCGCTTCTTCTTCCTGCGGCGGATCCAGATAAATGGAGCTGAGGAAGCGGCGGTTGCGGTTTTCTGCACCGCGCACTGCCCATTCCGGATAAACCGTCTTGAGCGGCTTCATCTCCGGCATTTCAGCGGGTTCCATCATCTGCCCAATCGAACCGTCAATTAAGACCACAGCAATGGAGCGGTATTTTTCAGCCAGGTCAAAGGCCAGAACCGTCATATCGACCGATTCTTGTACACTGGCCGGGGCTAAGACAATCGCGTTATAGTCACCGTGCCCGCCGCCGTGCACAATCTGGTTGTAATCAGACTGAGCCGGAGCAATATTTCCCAGGCCAGGCCCACCGCGCATCACATCCACCAACACCATCGGCACTTCAGTACCGGCGATATAAGACAGGCCTTCCATCATCAGGCTGATGCCTGGGCTGGAAGAAGAGGTCATCACCCGCGCGCCGGTGCAGGCTGCGCCGTACACCATATTAATCGCGGCCAGTTCACTCTCCGCCTGAACAAACGCACGGCCTAATTCCGGCATGCGTCCGGATAAATATTCAAGCAGCTCAGTTTGCGGTGTAATCGGATAACCAAAATACGCCTGTAAACCAGCTCTTACTGCTGCTTCTGCAATCGCATTATTGCCCTTCCATAATTCACGCGCCATGGGTTCTCCTCCTATGCTTCAGCCCGCTTAACACGGGTGCTTTCACGATAAACCACAATGGCCGCTTCAGGGCAGACCACACTGCAGATGCCGCAACCTGTGCAGCCATCCTTCAACAATGCAGCAGGATGGTAGCCTTTGGCGGTGATCCGATCCTGATCAAGGGCGATCACTTCTTGCGGGCAGGATGCCACGCATAATTCACACCCTTTACAGTACACCTCATTAACGACAATTCGACCCTTAGGGGGCATTCGTTCCTCCTTGCAGGAATTCCTGGATTTACGTCAAGAACGAGAGAGTAGGATGCTAGCCTCAGTTCAATCTAAATTATCATCTTCTTTATTCTCTCCTGCTAGTGTCAACCGTCACACCATCAAAAAACAAAAATCCTGACTATACTGGTCATAATTTGCCAATTAAATTTCCCGCGATTCTTGCACATTCCGCAGACATTAACAATATTATTATGATAAAATTTATCCATATACGGGAGACTTTCTGACCTATGGCCATCGACCGATTTGGACGCAACATTCACTACCTGAGAATCAGCCTGACTGATCATTGCAATCTGCGCTGTGTGTACTGCATGCCGGAAGATATGACCTTCCGCCCGAATGCCGAATTGATGCAGGATGATGAAGTTCTCCAGTTCGTAAGGCTGTTTGCCCGTTTAGGCTTTGATAAGATCCGCCTGACCGGCGGTGAGCCGACTGTGCGAGCGCATATCGTTGACCTGGTGCGCGGAATTTCTGCGGTGCCCGGCATTCGTTCCCTTTCCATGACCACCAACGGCGTTCTTTTGGGAAAACTCGCCAAACCGCTCAAAGAAGCAGGGTTACAGCGCGTCAATATCAGCCTGGACACCCTCGACCCGGACCGGTTTAAACGCATCACCCGCTGGGGATCGTTTGAGCAGGTTTGGCAAGGCATTCTGGCTTCAGAAGCTGCCGGGCTTGTCCCTCTAAAAATCAACGCGGTCGTTGTGCGTGGATTTAACGATCAGGATATTGTGGACATTGCCCGCCTGACCCTGGATCACCCCTGGCAGGTGCGCTTTATTGAAATGATGCCCTTTGGAGGCGCCACAGAGCTGCAAACCGCACAGGTGGTCACCGCCCAGGAGATGCTGGAACGGATCACCGAAGCGCTTGGCCCTGCGCAAACCGCAAACGGCGGTAAGCTGGATGGCGAAGCCCGCCTCTACCGCCTGGACGGCGCCAAAGGTGACCTTGGATTTATCTCCTCGGTCACTCAGCCATTTTGCGCTGCCTGCACCCGTGCCCGCCTGACCGCAGACGGAAAACTGCGCCTGTGCTTGCTGCGCGAAAAAGAGGTTGACTTGCTCACCCCGCTGCGCGCTGGTGCCAGCCTGGAAGACCTCCGACAAATCATTCTGGATGGTGTTTGGCAAAAACCCTGGGGGCACGGACTGGCTCAGGGCGAAATTGCCACCAACCGGGTAATGAGCGAAATCGGCGGATAAATCCGGAATATTTTTCTCTCATTTTTCTTGTCCATCTGGACAGGTTAAGCCTCCCCACTCGGGTTGGGGCGATTTAACCTTGCGGATATGACGATTTTCCCCACTTAAGACTAAAATCATTATCAGAGTACTTCCAATACAACCCATTGGAAGACCGGCATAATCACTCGTATCTTTGGGTTTATCAGTCGCTTTGCAATATAAGCAGGAGCGGCTTCAACAATAAGATACCCGATCAAAAAGAAGCGAAACGTATGATCCAGATTCACACCGAACATCTTTCGAAGCAGTTTTTAACTGGCAAAGACAAGAAACTGATCACAGCCGTCCATGATTTAACCCTGGATGTCCAAGAAGGTGAAGTTTTTGGTTTTCTTGGTCCCAACGGCGCAGGCAAAACCACCACTGTGCGAATGCTCTCCGCATTAATTGCCCCAACAGACGGCCATGCATCCATTTGCGGATACATGGTTGGCAAAGACAACACCCAGATTCGCCGTTCCATTGGTATTCTGACGGAAACCCCGGGTATGTACGAACGGTTGAGCGCCGAGACGAACCTCACCATCTATGCTGAACTTTATGATGTTGCCGATGTCAAGGCCCAGGTGGAAAAATACTTGCGCATGCTGGGACTGTGGAACCGCCGTTTTGATGAAGCCGGCAGTTTCTCTAAAGGGATGCGGCAAAAACTGGCCATTGCCCGCGCGCTGCTGCACGAACCCAAGGTTCTTTTCCTGGATGAACCAACCTCCGGCCTGGACCCGGAAGCCTCAAAGCTGGTGCGTGAATTTATTGAAGAACTGAAATCACAGGGCCGCACCATCTTCCTCTGCACCCACAACCTGGATGAAGCCGACCGCTTATGCGACCGGATTGGCATCTTTAAAACCAGCCTGATCACCGTAGATTCACCAGAAAACCTGCGCCAGCGCCTGTTTGGCCGGACGGTCGTATTCCATCTGCGCCAGCTCCAGTCTGAATGGGCCAATCAAATCCGCGCTTTCCCCTTTGTCCAAGAAGTGAAATCGGTGGATAATCGCCTGGTCGTCAGCCTGGATAACCCCGATGAGCAAAATCCGGCCTTGATCCGCGCTCTGGTCGAGAACGGTGCCGACATCCAATTTGTTGGTGAAATTCGCCATTCATTGGAAGATATTTACATGCAGACCATAAACAACCAGAAGGCTTGAGGGTAAAGCCATGAAACATATTCGTACAATTATTAAAAAAGAATGGGCCGAAGTCTTTAAAAATAAGATGGTCCTGTTTACCATTATCTTTATGCCGCTCATTTTCACCGCATTACCGCTCTTTATGTTGAACATGACCCAGCAGAGCATTGTCCCCGGCGGAGATGGCGCGGATATTCCGGCCATGTTTACGGCCATGTGCGGCGATATTTCAGGTGGAGATTGTATGCAAATATACATGATCAACCAATTTTTGATCCTGTATATGATGATGCCGTTGATTATTCCCATCACCATCGCGGCTTATAGCGTTGTTGGCGAGAAAACCACCCGCAGTCTGGAACCCCTACTGGCTACCCCCGTCAGCACAGAAGAACTGCTGGCCGGAAAAGGCCTTGCGGCTGCCATCCCCGCCATCGGTGCAACCTGGATCTGTTTTCTGATCTTCCAGGTGCTCGCCCCGCTGGTTGGCGCCAGCCCCGCTGTACGCTCCTATATCCTTGGCCCAACCTGGCTGATGGGCGTGCTGGTTGTTGGCCCCTTAATGGCGATTGCCGCCGTCAATTTTGCCATCATCGTTTCTTCACGGGTCAATGACCCGCGTGTTGCCGAGCAATTGGCTGCCATATTGATTGTCCCCGTGCTTGGCCTGTTGTTTGGTCAGGTCGCCGGTCTGCTGGTAATCAATATGACCGTGATGCTGATTACAATCGCCGTGCTAATACTGGCGGATATTGGTCTGATCTATCTTGGAGCGCGCTTATTCCAACGCGAAACCATTCTAACCCGCTGGAAGTGAGTTGATCGTATGAACACAAACAAGTTTTTTCAATTGATTTTCGCCAGTCTCTTAGGATTGGTATTGATCTTTGGCTTTGTCCAACCTGCTCTTGCCCAATCCGGCAGCGGCTATATGCTGGAATTCAATCGAGATTTTGGATTTGGCAACGGCAGCCAGGTGCGCGGTAAATGCAGCATCATTCTGGTTGGGAATCAGGAGAATGTCCAGTCGGTTACCTTCACGATCGACGGCAAACCCATGGTAGAGATGCAGGCTGCGCCCTTCCGCTACCAGTTTAACACCGATAACTACGGAAGCGGCATTCATGACATGGGTGCTGTGGTCGTCCTCAAAGATGGTCAAACCCTCACCCTGGATACCCTGCGCTACCAGTTCCTGTCCGCAGATGAGGAAAGCAAAGCCATGCAGCGCATCTTCATCCCGCTGGTGGGTGGAATCTTGTTACTGATGGCCATTGGAATGGGTTCGCAGTTCCTGATTATGGGACGCGGCCGTTCTGACGGCATAGCCGCTGGAACTGCCCGAAATTACGGATTCGTTGGCGGCACCATTTGCCGCCACTGCGGCCGCCCCACTCCACGCCATATCTGGGGAATAAACCTTCTGGTTGGCAAACTTGACCGCTGTGAAAATTGCGGCAAGTGGAGCATGATGCGCGCCATGCCAATGGATATACTGCGCGCCGCTGAGCAGGCCGAGCTGGCCGCTGAAAAATCCACCCTGGAACCGCTGGTGGAAAAGAGCGAAGAAGAAAAACTGCGCGAAATGCTCGACCGCTCCAAATATTCCAATTGATCGATTTCACCCCCTGCCAAAAAATTCAGGCAGGGGGTTTTTCTTCCTCCGATAAAACCGCGGGGCAATGACCTCCTCACAGTCCAAACCCCACAAATTTGACCGCTGATGTATAATCAGAGCGTTTCCCCTCCGGAAAGATTAACGATCAGAAGGCAGGGGAAACCATCTCCTTGCGCGGGGTCAATCTTCTTATGGATGCAGTACTGTTTTCGGCAAACGCCGTATTGCCGCTGTTTTTTTTGGTAGCCACGGGCTACTTTATTAAAAAGCGCAGCGTCATCGACAATTCTTTCATCGAAAAAGCCAACACATTTTGCTTCAATGTGGCTTTCCCCGCTTTGGTGTTTAACAATATTTACCGCTCGGACCTCGCTGCAATCTACACCCCCGGCTTGTTTCTCTTACCCATTGGCGGAATCCTCCTGGCTGTGGCAGCCGCCTGGTTTATCGTGCCCTTGCTGATCCACGAACGAGCCCAAATCGGTGTGGTCGTCCAGGGAATCTTTCGCTCCAACTTTGTCATCTTTGGCCTGCCGCTGGTAGTAAACATCTTCGGTCCTGAGGCCGCTGCCCCCACCTCGCTGCTCCTGGCGGTTGTTGCACCGTTATTTAATGTCCTGGCTGTGCTGGTGCTGACAGCGTACCAGCCCACCAGTTCCGAAAAGCGCAATCTGGGCGATATGCTGCTGAGTATTTTGAAAAATCCGCTCATCATTGCCTCAATCGCCGCCATTCTGCTCTCCCAACTGCATCTGCAGCTTCCCCTGGCAATTACCCGCGCTGTTTCCGATCTGTCAATGGTCGCCACGCCCCTGGCATTGATTATCCTGGGCGGGCAGTTTGAATTCGAGAAAATTGCCGCCAACTTTAAACCGTTGTTTGTGGCTACATTTGGCCGCCTGGTCTTATTACCCGGCATTATGGTGACCGCAGCCATTTTACTTGGCTACCGCGGCATACAGCTTGCCCCAATTTTTGGCCTGTTTGCCACGCCCACTGCCATTGTCAGCCACATTATGGCAAAAAGCATGGGTAGTGACGGGGAACTGGCTGGACAGATTGTGTTAAGCACAACATTATTCTCTCTGCTGACAATCTTCCTGGGTGTATTTTTAATGCGCACGCTCGGAATTGTTTAAAACCAAAATACGGGCAAGCAAAGCTCACCCGTTTATGCAAATCTATATGAAATCAATGAATTCGTCCCAAATGGGATAGTGCGTAAAACAAAGCCGTCACATGCAGCGATTGGTAAAACTCACCACGCTGTGCCCGCTGAATAGCCTCATCGAACGGCATTAATACAACTTCCAAAAATTCAGTCTCATCCGGGTTTGTGAAGTTCACCGGCCTGGCATTCAGCGCTAAAAATGAATAGGTCAGATTGGTCTGCCCGGCCGGGTTCGGCCAGATTACCCCTAACGGCAGGAATTGATCAGAAATATAGCCAGTCTCTTCCTGCAGCTCGCGTTGGGCTGCCACCAACGGTGATTCATCTTCCGGGTCCATTGTGCCGCCCGGTATCTCCAGGATGGTACGTTGTGCCCCTGGACGGTACTGCCGTACCAACACGATCTGCTGATCAACGGTTAGTGCCACAACATTTACCCAATTGGGAAAATCGAACAGAAAATACGGCTCGATTGTTTTTCCGTCCGGCAGTTCGTACGTGTTCGCCCGGACCGAAAGACGGTCATTGGAAATAGACAGCTCCGAACGTATCAATTTCCAATCCAATGCATCTGCGGCAAAAGATTGGTGGCCGTTCAATGATAGATTACGCAAAAATTCGATCTGCTCCGGCATTTCCACCGCGCCAGGAATATACATACGCACCCACTGAATTGCCTGATCAGCACTCAAACCGAGCACCATCCGCGCAAGAGTCGAAAGAAACAACCCCGTCCGGCCAATACCCGCATGGCAATGCACAGCGATATTTCTGCCCTGGCTGGCTTCATCGGCAGCTTTCCGCACGCTGGCCAAAAAGCGGTCTGCATCCTGTGGTATGCCAAAATCAGGTATCGGGTTATGGGTTACCATAAATCCCTCAGCCGTATACTGAGCAAGCAAATCACGCCCGGTTTTGTGCATAATTTCGTCACCTTCCGGCAGCACGAATACGGAATGAACTCCCTGGGCATGATACAGACTCAACACCACCCGTTCGGGGTCATACGCGCTGAACGGCATTGGGCTGCGGAATACTTTTCCTTTTAATCCAAACGGCAGTTCGGTCAGATCGTGTTGCGGCATGGCAAATTCCTGAAAGGTTTCAAAAAAAATGAGGTCACCTTCTCACAGGCGACCTCACAATCATAACATGCATTCCATCCGAATTACAGCGCACCGGTTTCTTTAAACCAGGTATAGGCATCTGCCAAAGCCTCATCGGCAGAACGGAATGGCCCCAACCCCAGATCAATTTGCGCTTTGCTTGAATCGTAATAGAAAGAATACCCGGCAAGGTGCAGCAATTCAGCCGATATGGGTAGAGGAAGGATATTTTCCAACAAGCCAGCCACCCCGGCAAAAGAGCGCACCAGGCTGCCCGGCAAAATCGTGGTGGGTGGAGCAACATTGGCAATGGCGGCAATTTTTCGCACCAGTGCTTCATGGGTTAAATTTTCTGCGCCTAGAATATAGCGTTCACCCCGCCGCCCGCGCTCTAATGCGGCCAAATGACCTGCCACCACATCCGCCAGATGGATCACATTGCAGCCGCCCTCGGTCAACACCCGAACGCGCTGCTTTGCCACCTGCACAATCGTCGAATTGGTCTGGCGGTACACATCGCCCGGGCCAAACACCAGGCTTGGGTTAACAATGACGGCATCCAGTCCTTCCAAAACCGACTTTTGAACTTCCAGCTCAGCCAGGTATTTGGCGTATCCGTACGGCCAGTAATCTGGCCGGTAATTCCAGGTTTTCTCCTCGTTCATTAATACCGCTGCGAAAGGTACGCGCCGGTCTCGAGAAATTTCCGGGACGCCGAGCGAAGCGACCGAACTGGTGTGCACCAGCCGTTTTACCCCAGCCTCAAGCGCAGCACGCAGCACAGCCCGCGTACCTTCTACGGTCACTGCATACTGCCGCCCGGATTGGCGGCTGCCCATCAGTGCCGCTGCATGGAAAACCACGTCCACCCCTTGCATGGCCGCAGCGATCGTTTCCGACTGGGTCAGGTCGCCCAAGGCATGTTCTACAGGCAAATCCGCCAGCATACGCAAGGTGCTGGTTGGGCGGTGAAAAGCGCGCACATCGTCACCGCGCTCCACCAGCGCCCGGCATAAGGCTGCCCCGAGAAAACCGGTTGAACCGGTGACCAATACTTTCATCAGGGTTTAACCGCCCACCCACTCAACCAGGATGGCTTCGCCTTGCCCAACGCCCACACACAGTGTAGCCAACCCATAGAATGGGCGCGGCATCTGCGCCGCCCGGCGGCGCATCTCGTGTACCAGGGTCGTCATAATCCGCGCACCGGAACAGCCCAACGGGTGGCCAAGCGCGATCGCACCACCGTTCACATTGGTGATTTCTTCCGAGATGCCCAACTCGCGGATTACCGCCAGAGACTGCACCGCAAAGGCTTCGTTCAGTTCCACCAGGCCAAGCTGGTCAATCTGAACACCCGCACGCTGCAATGCCTTGCGTGTTGCCGGGACAGGACCAATCCCCATGATACGCGGCGGCACACCAGCCGCTGCCGCGGTAACAATCCGCACCAGAGGCTTTAAGCCCAGCGCCTGGGCTTTCTCCGCGCTCATTAATAACAGTGCCGCGGCGCCGTCATTCAACCCGGAAGAATTGCCAGCCGTTACCGAGCCGTCTTTGCGGAAGGCCGGTTTCAATTTTGCCAGCGATTCCACAGAGGTATCCCGGCGCGGACGTTCATCCGCTGCAACCAAAATCGGGTCCCCTTTGCGCTGCGGAATCGGCACCGGCACAATTTCTTCGGCAAATTTACCGCTGTCCATCGCCGCCACTGCCCGCTGGTGACTCTGCACCGCAAAGGCATCCTGTTCGGCGCGGGTGATGCCGGTCATCTCGGCAATATTTTCTGCGGTTTCACCCATTGCTTCCGTACCATACATTTCTTCCATCTTTGGGTTCGGATAGCGCCAGCCCAGGGCAGTATCATACGCGGTCAGATTACCAAAAGGAAAGGCTTTGTCAGCTTTCGGGAAGGAATACGGTGCGCGCGACATGCTTTCCACGCCGCCGGCAATATAGACCTCACCATCCCCGGCGCGGATCGCGCGGGCAGCCTGGTTGATCGCGTTCAAACCGGATGCGCACAGGCGGTTAAAAGTCACCGCGGCAACCTCCACCGGCAAACCAGCCAGCAAGGCAGCCATGCGCGCCACATTGCGGTTGTCTTCTCCGGTCTGGTTGGCGCAGCCCAGGTACACTTCTTCCACCAGCGCCGGGTCAAGCGCGTTGCGCTCGATTATCGTCTTAATCACCAATGCAGCCAGGTCATCCGGGCGCACGCTGGATAAGGTACCGCCCAATGCCCCGATAGGGGTCCGGATGGCATCAACGATCACAACCTCGGTCATGAAAATCCTCCATGAGAATGGGATGGGTCTGGCAGCCGGTTAATTCACCCCCGGCTGCGGTAATCAATATCTCATCTAATTATTCACTAAATCCCGGCAAACGCACAAGATCACAGGTCACCAAAAGCGCGTGTCACCTGGCACAAGTTATTCAACCGCTTAGATCAAATTGACATCGTGCGCGCCGGATTCTTTCTGCCCGGCTGAAGTGATGCGGATAAACTCGGCGTTCTCCCACAGTTCTTCAATCGTGCGCGCCCCGGCATAGCTCATCCCGGAACGCAGACCGCCCAATAACTGCACCAAAATATCTTTCACCTTGCCGCGATACGGCACCAGCGCTTCCACGCCCTCCGGGATCACTTCGCTCCATTCTTCCTCGCTGAACTCGTTCTCGTCCAGCTTACGCCGTTCCACATTGGCAGAAAGCGAGGCCATCCCGCGCACCACTTTATAGCGCCGCCCCTGGCGCACGATTTCCGCGCCCGGCGCTTCTTCCGTCCCGGCCAGCATGGAACCTAACATGACTGTGTTTGCTCCGGCAGCCAAAGCCTTGGTGATGTCGCCTGAAGTCTGCAAACCGCCATCCGCAATAATCGGCACACCAATCTTATGCGACACCTCGGCACAATCCGCCACAGCCGTCAACTGCGGCACGCCGAAACCGGTCACCACGCGGGTAATACAGATCGACCCGGCGCCTACGCCCACTTTGACCGCATCTGCGCCTGCATCCGCCAGCTCTTTCACGCCTTCGCCGGTGGCCACATTTCCGGCAATCACCGGCACACCGGGGAAAGTCTGCTTCAACTTGCCCAGCATGCGGATGGTATGCTCGGAATGGCCGTGGGCAATATCAATTACCAGCACATCCGCGCCTGCTTCCACACAGGCAGCCGCGCGGTCGAGATCATCAGAGCGCACCCCCACGGCCACCCCTACGCGCAGCCTCCCAAGATCGTCTTTGGTTGCAATGGAATTTTCTTGCAGTTTGACAATATCTTGCACGGTGATTAAACCGGCCAGGCGGCCTTCACCGTTCACAATCGGCAGCTTCTCAATCCGGTGCGCAAACAACTTTTCACGGGCTGCTTCCATGGATTCTTCCGCGGTCGCAACCACCAACCGCTCACGCGGGGTCATCACTGAACGAACCGGCGCAGCGCCATCCGGCGCCAGCAGCACATCTCGGGAGGTCACCAACCCAAGCAAGCGCTGCCCGGCATCCACCACCACCAATCCGCCAACATCTTCGGCGGCCATCAACTGGCGCGCGTCATCCACCGTGGCATCGATTTGAATCGTGATCGGGTTCTGCACAATCAGGCTTTCCGCCCGTTTCACTTTACGCACCAATTCGGCTTGATGTTCAATACTCATAAAGCGGTGCAAAATACCAATGCCGCCCTGCCTGGCCATCGCAATAGCCATGCTTGCCTCGGTTACGGTATCCATATTGGCGGAAATAATCGGTAAATTAATCCGGATTCCCTTTGCCAACCAGGAAGAAGAGTCCACATCTTTGCGGCTGCGGATCGAAGAGTATCGCGGCACAAGCAGCACATCACCAAACGTCAAACCGGTATCGGCGCGTAGTTTCATAAGACACCTCATAAAAATAGGATTTGACTCACCGGCCTGGCGATGGCCGGTTGTCCAAACTTCACCAACGACTTCCCCCTCTTTCAATTTTAAAGCATCTCCGGTGAATTTTTGTAACCAATTTGTCTAAACCAGTTAAATCACCCATGCATTCCCCTGCCGGGTTTGTTGTACAATTGCTGATATGCTCACACATTCTGTACTCCCTGAATCATTCTACACCAGAGAAGTCGTTGAGATTGCCCGCGACCTGCTGGGGGCGCGCCTGGTGCGCAACCTGGACGGCGCGCGGATTTCTGGTTGGATTGTCGAAACCGAGGCCTATCGCGGCGAAGAAGACCAGGCCTGCCATGCCCGCAACGGGCGCACCCCGCGCACCGAAGTGATGTACGGGCCGGCCGGCCGCGCCTACGTCTATTTCACCTACGGCATGCACTGGCTGTTAAACGCTGTCACCGGCGCTGAAGGCTTTCCGGCGGCCGTATTAATCCGCGCCATCTTCCCCACCGAAGGCATCGACTTGATCGCATCCCGGCGCAGCAAAGCCCCGCAAAAACAATGGACCGACGGTCCCGGCAAGGTTTGCCAGGCGCTGGGGATCAACGGCCAACTGAACGGCGCAAATTTATCTGACCCAAACAACGGTTTATGGATTGAGCGCGGAATTGCGGTTCCGGAGCGGCTGGTTGTGCTGGGTCCCAGAGTGGGCATCAACAGCACGCCGGAACCCTGGTTGAGCATCCCCTGGCGCTTCCGCATTCTTGCGCAAGACCAGGAAACCTTCTTTGCGGAGCATGAAGAATGAAAATCCGTGCCGCGACCCTGGAAGATGCCGAGGCAATTGCACAGGTGCATGTGGCCGCCTGGCAAAGCGCGTACCGCGATATCCTGCCTGCCGATTTGCTGGCCGGGTTGTCCGTTGAACGGCGCACCGCCAACTGGAAAGCCATGCTCGCGCAAACCGAATCCAACAACTTCACCCTGGTGGCGGAAGATGACACCAGAAAGGTGGTGGGGTTTTCCCAATGCGGGCCGCAGCGCGACGAAACACTCGCCTTTCAAGGGGAATTATATGCCGTTTACCTGCTGCCCTCCGCGCAGGGGCAGGGCGCAGGCCGCGAATTGCTGCTCCGTTCAGCGCACTGGCTGCACGAACACGGCTGCGCGGACATGCTTATCTGGGTACTGCGCGACAATCACCCCGCCCGCGCCTTCTATGAACGCATGGGTGGAAAATACGTGCGCGAAAAGCCCATCCAGATTGGCGAACAAACGTATATTGAAGTGGCTTATGGGTGGAAAGATATAAAGAACATGCCGTCGGCATAGATTAACCGCTTACCCGGAATTACTTTCACAGGATTGGCAATAGCGAAGGGGGAAATGAGAGCTAAATAATTACTTCTTGTATTGAATTTTAATGGCATTCTCCTTCGATTATTGAGTATTTACCGTTTTTTATTGTTTGTCGTACAAACCAATAAGACACGTATTATTCTTTTCAGCTCAGGAGGAATATATGCTTCGTAAGATCCGTTTTCTCATCTTTGTAATGCTCATCATCACCATGTTATGTGCTTGCGCAGCCCAACCAAAGCTACCTGATTTACCGGAGGCGCGCATTGCCCGCCATCCGGAACCCATAGATTACAGTTGGATTAACCCAAATCCCACCGAAATCCCAGCCCATGATCCAGACTCAATAGACCCGTTTCGATATGATTTCCGGTCATCAGATCTAAAAAATTTAAATTTATCCGCATCAATCAATATTCTTAATCTGTCCAATTTTGATAGTAAAACCCAATGGCCTCAACCGGAAAAATTACCATCTGGTTTTTCTGTGGAACAGGTCATGGAGATGGGCAAAGACCCCGGTTTAGGTATCCGAGAATTGCACAAGCAAGGGATTACCGGCAAAGGGATCGGAATTGCCATCATCGACCAGACTTTACTTGTAGATCACCAAGAATATGTAAATCAAATCAGGGTATATGAAGAAGGCGAGGATGTTGTGGGTGGGTGGCTCCAATCTTCCATGCACGGCGCAGCAGTGGCATCGATAGCAGCCGGTAAAACAGCCGGTGTTGCCCCGGATGCTGACCTGTACTTTATCGCCCATGGTAGTTGTCACAAAAACGTGGATACCAAACGAGATTTTTCCTGCCTGGCAAAAGATGTAATGCGCATTATCGAGATCAACAAAAGCTTACCGGAAGGACGGAAAATCCGCATCTTATCAATGTCGATTGGTTGGTCGCCTGAAGAAGACGGGTATCAAGAGATAACCGATGCTGTGGAAAAAGCAAAAAATGCCGGGATTTTTGTCGTTAGCTCAAGCGTCCATGAAACGTATGGTTTCCGGTTTCATGGAATGGGCCGCAATTTTCAGGATGACCCAAATAATTTTGAGGTATACCAGCCGGGGCAATTCTGGGCTAAGAATTTCTATAGCGGCAAGTACAAATTAGATCAAACCTTACTCATCCCTATGGATGCCCGCACAACTGCAAGCCCAACCGGAACACAAGATTATGTTTACTATGGACAGGGTGGTTGGAGCTGGTCGATCCCTTACGTCGCGGGCATGTATGCCCTGGCCTGCCAGGTCAAACCGGATGTCACACCGCAAGAGTTCTGGTCTACAGCACTTCAAACCGGTAGAACAATCCAAGTTGATCATAATGGCGAAAAATATTCGTTCGGGGTAATTTTAGACCCACAGGCGCTGATCGCTGCTTTGCAGAAATAACGATTTATTCTTATTGTGAATCAAAATTTGCTATAATTTTATTACTGTACCCTTTGAAAAATATGATAAAGAGGGGCGATGAAAGGAATTATAAAATTATTTAAAGTTGTTGCCGAAATCAGCATAATTTTATTGTTATTGACAATTTTCGTTGTAACAATCAATTTTTTACAAGGAAATAGGCATGATAAGGTTATAACAACAGGAGCAGAAATCTATCCTCCACCACCTAATATAAACAAAACACACACACCTACATATCCACTAAACTCTCCATATCCAGCCCCAAATGAACAATCAACGATTCCTGCCTCAACCCTCAAGAAAAAATATATAGGACCAGACTGCTTAATCGATCGCTCAAAAAGCATATCGATCCAACTACCTACCGGATGGTATGGCGATCTTAGCGCAAATTCAATAAATATCTCAAATTATGATCCTGACTCAATCGAATATGAGCATGGAAAACCAAAAAACATGCCGCCTAATGGTATAAAAATTGAGATTTACGCCTTAAAGTTGGAACCTGAGCAAACTATAGAACAGTGGATATTGGCAGAAAAAAACCATTCCCTAAAACAGGGTAATAACTCTCTCACAATTAGCGAAAACGTTCCTTATCAACTTGGCAAATATAATGGTGTAACTTATGAAATTTCGGATACTTTAGGATGGAATTCAAAAGTATTCGTTCTAGAAGTTGAAATTGATCGGGGCATTGTGCTAAATATATTTCCTGCTGATTCACAGGCATTTACAGATGCACTGGTTATTCTATCTGCAATTAATGCATCTGATAATTTAACATGCGACAATACCTCTTATTCCCTCAATCAATCTGCAAAGTTGTCTAATAAACTTTGATACAAGTGCCCTGTATATTCTTCTATCTACACGCCAGACTTAACATATAATTAGTACAATGACGAACCTGCAAATGCCATCTTTTCCCTACGATCCCACCGCGATCATCCTCTACGGCGGCGGCGGGCACGGCAAAACCCTGATCGAACTCGTCCGGGCAGCCGGGATGTACCACTGGGTTGGCGTGATCGACGACAGCCGTCCGGTGGGCAGTGAAGTGCTGGGCGTGCCAGTGCTGGGCGGCGCAGACATGCTCCCGCGCCTGTTTGAGCAGGGCGTGCGCCTGGCAGTCAACGGCGTGGGCGGGATCGGCAACCCCGCTGTGCGGCTGCGCGTGTTTGAAACCCTGGCGCAGGCCGGTTTCAACTGCCCGGCAGTCGTCCACCCCACCGCCTGGATCGAACAAAGCACGGTGCTGGAAGGCGGCGTGCAGGTGCTGGCGCAATCCTACGTCAGCAGCGCTTCACGGATTGGCTTTGGCAGCGTCCTGAATGCCGGGGTAATCGTCTCGCATGACTGCCAGATCGGGCAGTGCGTTAATCTCTCACCGGGAGCCACCCTGGCCGGCAATGTACGCGTGGAAGATTTGGCTCAAATCGGCATGCGCGCCACCATCAACCTGGATATCACCATCGGCACGGGGGCGCGGGTCGGCAACGGCGCGACCGTCAAAGCGGATGTGCCGCCCCATACACGTGTGCGGGCAGGCACCATCTGGCCGGAAATTAGTCCCTCAATAAAAGCTTAATTCTTCCAGGGGTGGGTGAGTCACGCACATCATTTTCCGGCAACTTCTCACCACTCCCCACTGATCTCTTTCTCCTCTACGGTGGAATCTTGAAGCGTGTGTCCAATTGCGCGCATCCTGATATAATCATTCCATCAATTGTATGGATTTAAGAGGAGTTGCATGTTTCGTAAAACTCAACCCACACCCTCTGGCAGCCCCGTAACCCCCACCGAGCGGGTTACTTCTGTGCTTGGACCAGGGATTAACTGGAAAGGCAACCTGCGCGGCAGCGGCGGTGTGCGCATTGAAGGTGCATTTGAAGGCGAGATCATGGTCCGCGGCCTGGTCGTTATAGGCGAAACCGGCCGGGTCACTTGCGAAGAAGTGCGCGCCAATACCGTCATTGTCGCCGGCGCGATCCGCGGCAACATCACCGCCGAAAAACTGGAAATCCGCAGCACCGGCCGGGTCTGGGGAGATGTGACCACCGTGGCTTTCTCGACAGAAGAAGGTGCATTCCTGCGCGGACAAATCCGCATGGAAGAACGGGTCGAACTGCAGTTCGAAGACTCTTCGGCAGAGACTGCCCCTGCCACCAATGAACCACCTGCCGAACAGCCGCTGGCCTGATCGAAACCCACTTCCCGCATTGTGGAGGCTCTGCTTTGACCACCAACCAATGGATCATCTTACTCAGCCAGGTATTGGGTGCAGTTGCTGTGACCATACTGCTGACCATCAGCCCGCGTTTTCGCCAGAATCCGCTTGTTTTCAAGTATCCACGCCGTGAAGGTCCCGTTGCAGTCGGCGTGTTTGCTGCCGCTGCGCTGATCAGTCTGCTGCTTTATTCCGGGCAGGTTCCCCTGATCAACACCAACCCGGCTGGTGGATTCACCAATGTACAAAATCTGGTCATCCAACTTACCGTAGCCGCTCTCGGTTTAGCCGTTGTGCTGGCTGCCCTGGCGTACCGCCGCCAACCCATTCGCTCCGCAGGTTGGAGCCGTCCATTAAATATGCCCTCCCTACAAACCGGCATCGCCCTGGTCCTGATCACCCTCTTCCTGAGCGGCAAGATCACCCGCCTGTTTGACGGCATCAGCGCAGAACAGGGAACAGCCCTGTTGTTCGCCCTTGGGCTGGCATTGGTAGAAGAAACCATCTTCCGCGGTTACATCCAACTGCGCCTGGCGGCTTGGATTGGGCGTTGGTACGGTTGGCTGGCCACTGCCGGAATGTTCACCCTCTGGCAGCTTCCTCGCCTGATCTTCTTGCAGCCCGGTCAAGACCTGCTGCTTCAGCTTGGATTGGCAGCCATTCAGGGCTTGCTGCTCGGTTGGATGATGCAAAAAACCAACCACGTGCTTGCACCAGCCCTGTTCCGCGCCACCACAATCTGGCTGTCCTTTTTAGGCTAAATCATTCAGTGTGGACTTTATTCTGCTTCTTAACGAGTTAAAATAGATTTTATGGCTAAACATATTTCCCCCATTGTTCCCATGTCTTCTCCTGACCTGACCGGCGCAGAACGGCAGGCTGTATTAAATGTACTCAACACGCCCAATCTCAGTATGGGCCCGCAAATTGAAGCCTTTGAAGACTCTTTCCGCAAACTGACCGGGCTGCGCCACGCGATTGGCGTTAACTCCGGAACTGCTGGTCTGCACCTGTGCATCCGCGCCGCCGGAATTGAACCCGGCGACCTGGTATTAACCACCCCCTTCTCCTTTGTGGCCTCCACCAATGTGATTTTGTTTGAGCAGGCCGTGCCGGTCTTTGTGGACGTTGAACCGCGTACCGGTAATATCGACATCCAACAGGTCAGGCAGGCTGTGCGCGATCTGACCGCAGGCGGAGAAGCTGCCCGCCGCTGGCTGCCGCGCCGCGGCGTTCCAGAAAATGGCGGCCGTCTGAAAGCCATCCTGGCTGTAGATGTATTTGCCCAGCCCGCCGATTGGGATGAACTGCGCCAGATCGCCGATGAGTACGGCCTGAAACTGATCGAAGATTCCTGCGAAGCCCTGGGCGCGGAATACAAAAACCGCCCCGCCGGGGTCTTTGGTGATACAGCCGTATTTGCCTTTTATCCCAACAAACAAATCACAGTCGGCGAAGGTGGCATGATCGTCACCAATGATGACGAAGCCGCGAAGCTGATGAAAGCCCTGCGCAACCAGGGCCGCGCCCCAGGCGATACCTGGCTCTCGCACACCTTTTTGGGATACAACTACCGCCTGGACGAGCTGAGTGCTGCCTTAGGCACGGTTCAGATGGGCCGTCTGGAAGAATTGTTGACGAAACGCCAGCAGGTAGCAGACTGGTACCGCGAACGTCTGAAGCAGATTCCCTGGATCAAAACCCCGTGCATCGATAAAAATACCACCCGCTCCAGTTGGTTTGTGTACGTCATCCGCACCGATCCCGGTATTGACCGCGGGTTGGCCGCAGAACGGCTGGCAGAGCGCGGTATTCCGGTGCGCCCGTATTTCCTGCCTATTCATCTGCAGCCCTACATGGTCGAAAAATTTGGTTACCAGCCGGGTGATTATCCAGTCACCGAGGACCTTGGCGAGCGCGGCCTGGCTTTACCTTTCTCCGGTGTGATGACCGAAGAACAGGTGAACCTGGTATGCCGTGCCTTGCAGGAAATTTTTTAAAGAGGAAGCCCTTTGCCCAGCACATCGACCAGCACGCAATTTTTGCCCCCGCGCCGGAGTGGTTTATTGGTCCATATTGGTGCGGCGATCTTTTTGCTGGGCAGCAGCGCCGGGTTGATGATTTTGGCCTTACAACAGCAGGTGGGCGCATTGTTTGTCTTCTTCTTACTGCTCTCACTGATTTTGTTTGCCCCCCTGCCGGTTATGATCTACCGCACGTACGCTTTATCCAACGCGTATTATTCGCTGGAGCGGGACGGCCTGCGCATTCGTTGGGGATTGCGCGCTGAAGATATTCCCCTGCCAGAAATCGAATGGGTCCGGCCTGCCTCCGATATGGGATTCCGGCTGCCGCTGCCCTGGCTCAAAGTGCCTGGAGCCATACTGGGCACACGCCATTCCGCCGAGTTGGGATTGATTGAATACCTGGCCTCTGACCAGGATTCCCTGATCCTGATCGCGACTCCCCAAAAGGTGTACGCCATTTCTCCGGAGGATGCGCGCGGTTTTGTGCGCGCTTTCCAGTACACCATTGAATTAGGCAGCCTGACCCCGCTTAAAGCCTACTCGGTGCTCCCAGCCGCCTTTGCCCAACGCGTCTGGAATGAACGCCCGGCCCGCATTTCACTCATCATTGGCTTTTTGCTCACACTTGCCCTCTTGATCTATGTCAGCCTGCTCATCCCAACCCGCGGCGCTATCTCGTTAGGGTTTACTGCCCAGCTCCAACCCGCCGAGCCTGGCCCCCCTGAACGGCTGCTGCTGCTGCCCGTGTTGGGGTTAATGGCCTACCTGGCCGACCTGCTGGCCGGTATGTATTTCTACCGCCGCCCGGAAGACCGTCCAACAGCCTACATGCTCTGGATCAGCAGTGCATTTACCCCCATTCTGCTCTTTTTAGCAACCTTTTTCATTCTTTAATTTCGAGGGAACACCGTGACCAGTCTCTCCTTTTCGGTATCCTGGCTGCAATTATTGATCGGCTTTTTGCTTGCGGCATTGGTATCAGCAGCCGCATTTCGCTCGCACAACCTCAGCCGCAGCGGTGCGCTGGCTGCAACAGTGCTGGGCACACTGGTCTTCGGCATTGGCGGTCTGACCTGGGCGGCCTTGTTGTTAGGCTTTTTTATTTCCTCCAGCGCATTTTCCCGCCAAAATGCCAGGCGCAAAGCTGCCGTGAATGAAAAATTCTCCAAAGGCAACCAGCGCGATGCCGGTCAGGTGCTGGCAAATGGCGGAATTGCCGGTCTGTTCGCTTTGCTGCAGGCTTTCTTCCCGGAAACTGCCTGGCCATTTTTAGGCGCGGCCGCTGCCCTGGCCGCAGCCAATGCAGATACCTGGGCTACGGAACTGGGTGTGCTCAGCCGGGATGAACCGCGCTTGATCACCTCCGGCCAAAAAGTAGAGCGGGGCACATCCGGCGGCATTACCCGAGAAGGTACCCTGGCCGCGCTTTCCGGCGCATTGTTTATTGGCGTATTGGCCGTCATTGTCTGGCCTACCGCTTCGCGCGATGCCGGGTTTGGCATCCTTATCCTGCGCGTGGGCATCATTGGGCTGGTTGGGTTGGCTGGCAGTCTGGTTGACTCGACCATCGGAGCGACGGTGCAGGCAATTTATCACTGCCCCATCTGCAACAAAGAAACCGAACGCCACCCGCTGCACCTGTGCGGCACACCCACCACGCTCAAGCGCGGCTTGCCCTGGCTAAATAACGATTGGGTCAACATGGCCTGCACAACCAGCGCTGCCATCTTGATCCTCTTCATCACCGCACTGCTCCCTGGTCTGATCGGATTGGCATCCATATAGACCGGAAAGAGTCCCTATGAAACACAAACTACCTGCTGAAACCGTTTATTTGATTTACAGCACAATTACGGCTGTGCTTTATACCCTGGTATTCACCGTGAATATGGTGTATTTTGTGCGGGTAGCGCACCTGGACCCACTGCAGCTGGTATTGGTCGGCACCGTTCTGGAAACCACGATTTTTATCTTTGAGGTTCCCACCGGCATCGTCGCGGACACCTATTCGCGCCGCCTTTCCGTAATTATTGGTGTCTTTATCATCGGCGCCAGCTTTGTGGTTCAAGGATTATTTCCATTTTTTATCCCCATTTTAATCTCTCAAGTCTTGTGGGGCATCGGTTACACCTTCACCAGCGGCGCCCAACAGGCCTGGATCAGCGATGAAGTGGGCGAAGAGCGCACTGCCCAAATTTACCTGCGCGGCGCGCGCTACGAGCAAATTGGCGGCCTGATCGCCACCGTACTCAGTGTTGCCCTGGCATTTAATGTATTAAACGCGCCCATTATCACTGGCGGCGTCTTGTTTTGGGGCCTGGGAATTTTTCTCATCCTGGCCATGCCGGAAAACGGCTACAAACCCACGCCGGCAGAAGACCGCACTTCCTTTCAGCAAATGGCGCAAACCTTTCGCGGCGGCATTGGCGCAATCCGCATACGGCCTGCGCTGGTTGGCATTTTGTTGATTGGTTTATTCTTTGGCCTGTATTCCGAGGGGTTTGACCGGCTCTGGACTGCCTCCCTGTTAGACCGCTTTACCCTGCCCGGCCTCGAATTTTTGCCCGAAGTGACCTGGTTTGGCGCACTCGGCATCGTCGAGATGCTGCTGGCAGCTCTGGCAACGCGCCTGCTGGAATCGTATGTAGATATGCGCCGGCCGCATAAACTGGTACGCATGTTAACAACTTTAAGCTTCTTCCTGACCATTTGCCTGTTCGGTTTTGCCCTGTCCGGTAATTTGTGGTTGACCCTGTTTTTGCTGGTCGCCATTTCGCTTTGCCGCACGTTAATCTCGCCGCTGTACACCAGTTGGGTCAATCACAAGCTGGACCCGCAAGTGCGCGCTACGGTAATTTCCATGAGCAGCCAGGTAGATGCTTTTGGGCAGATTGCCGGAGGCCCGGTTTTGGGTGTCATTGCGCGTAATATTTCCATGCAGGCCGGTCTGTTGGGTTCCGCTTTTTTCCTCACACCGGTCTTGTTTCTATTCGCCCGGCAAATAAAGAACCGCGAAAATATCCAGGTGGAATAAGCATTCCGCTTAATACAGTAAATTGACAGACTACATCCAATCTGAGGATGAATATCAGCCGAAAAAAGTATCTTTTTCTTACCGATTCGGACATGAATTTCAGTACAATGAGGACGTGCAGCCTCCCATTTAGAGGCGTTTGTTTCGTATCCCCAATATCCCATGCCCGATGAGGAAAAGTATGCCCGAAGAAGATCCCCGAATTGTTGAACTGCGCGCGATGCGTGAAAAAGCGCGGCAGGGTGGCGGCGAAGAGCGGATCGCCAAGCAGCACGCCAAGGGTAAAATGGTTGCCCGTGAGCGTATTGAACTCCTTCTCGATCCTGGCACCTTCCAGGAACTGGAACCCTACGTAACCCAACGGAATGACGGCCTGGACAGTGGCGGTGAAAAATTCTTCGGAGACGGAGTGGTCACCGGATACGGCAAAATAGACGGCCGGACTGTCTATGTATATGCCCAGGACTTCACCGTGCAGGGCGGCGCTCTGGGTGAAATGCAGTCGCGCAAAATCTGTCGGGCGATGGACCTGGCAGTGGAAGCTGGCGCGCCCATTATTGGCCTGATTGATTCGGGCGGCGCGCGTATTCAAGAAGGTGTACGGTCTCTGGGCGGTTACGCCGAGATTTTCCGCCGCAACGCCATTTACTCCGGGGTTGTCCCACAGATCAGCCTGGTACTTGGCCCTTGCGCTGGCGGCGCAGCCTATTCTCCCGCTGTGACCGACCTGATTGTGATGGTTGAAAAACAATCATATATGTTCCTCACTGGCCCCGAAGTGATCAAATCCGTCACCGGTGAGGTTGTGGACTTTGAAAGCCTGGGCGGCGCGGATATTCATTTAGGCGTCAGCGGTCTGGCACATTTCAAAGCCCCCAGCGAGAAAGATGCTCTGGCCTTATGCCGCCGGATCATCGGCTACCTGCCCTCCAACAGTGTAGAAAATCCTCCCTTCGTCAGCAGCGATGATGATCCCAACCGCATGGACGAGGAACTCAATCATCTGGTTCCGTTGAATCCCAATGAAGCCTACAGTATGCACGAGGCCATCCAGCACATCGTGGACCGCGGCTCCTTCCTGGAACTGCAAAGCACATTTGCCTGCAATGCCATCGTTGGCCTGGCCCGCATGGGCGGCCAGACGGTAGGCATCGTTTCTCAGGAACCGGCTGCCCTGGCAGGTGTCATGGATATCGACTCGGCGGATAAAATTTCCCGCTTTGTGCGCTTCTGCGACAGCTACAATATTCCCCTGGTCACTTTCGTTGATTCGCCCGGCTTTTTGCCTGGTGTGGACCAGGAACACCGCGGCGTTATTCGCCACGGCGCCAAAGTGCTGTATGCATACTCTGAAGCAACCGTTCCCAAGGTCAGCATTGTCACCCGCAAGGCCTACGGTGGAGCTTACGTGGTCATGAGCAGCAAATTCATGGGTACTGATATCTGCTTTGCCTGGCCAAGCGCAGAAATTGCCGTGATGGGCCCAGACGGTGCAGCCAATATCCTTTACCGCAAGCAAATCGATTCTGCGGCAGACCCGGCTGCAGAACGCGCCCGCCTGACCGAAGAATACCGCAAACGTTTCCTGAACCCGTATGCGGCTGCCAGTGCGGGTTATATTGATGACGTGATTGAACCGCGCGAAACCCGCACAAAAGTGATCGCTGCGTTGAATGCGCTGCGCGACAAATCCGCGTCCACCCTGCCGCGCAAACACGGCAACATGCCTGTATAAGCCGGTCATAAGGAGCATTCGATCATGTCCGAGCTGTTAAACCAAGGTTTACTGATCACCGCCATCGGCATGGGTCTGGTCTTCTTGACCCTGATCCTCTTCTGGTGGCTGTTGGCAGCTCTGGTCAGTATTCCGATTAAAGAAAAACAAGCGGAAGAGGAAACCGAGGCAGAAGCTGAGGAAGAAACGCCTGAGCCAGTCCAGGATCTGCGCGCGCTAAAACGCCGCGCTGCCGCCGCGGCTGTTGCCGCTGCACTGGCCGTGGAAAAGAGCAAATCAGCCCTGCTTCCGCCCGTTTCCAATATCAGCCCGTGGCAGGCCGCCCTGCGCAGCGGGCATCTCAACCAGAGCGTGCATCTGTACAACCGCAAATCACGAGGGTCTGCGCGATGAAAATGCGAGTCAAGATCGATAACCAAACTTTTGATGTAGAGATTGAAAATCTCCAGGAACGCCCCATCCGGGCAACCGTAGCCGGAGAAACTTTTGAAATCTGGCCTGAACAGGCTGGCAGCGAAGTCGAAGAAACCATCAACACCTCCGCTCCCATCCCCTGCGCGGAACCCGCTGCGCCCAAAGCTGGCCCAACTGCTGATAAAACCAAGACCATCTTTGCCCCCATTCCAGGCATCATTATTGCCATTAATACCCGCGAGGGTGACGAGGTGAAATTTGGCCAGGATTTGATGGTTCTGGAAGCGATGAAGATGAAAAATGCCATCCGCGCTACCCGTGCCGGAAAAATAGCGGCCATCCGCGTTGCAGTTGGCGATCAGGTACGGCATAACCAGGTATTGCTG
Organism: Chloroflexota bacterium; assembly: GCA_029265085.1. The sequence continues at coordinate 14,631 of JAJUJY010000012.1, read as the reverse complement.
GAATACGCCGACTAACGGAGGCGGACAGCACATGGACTTCACTCAATTATTCGCTGAAATTTCCAAGGGATTCACTTCCTTTACCCTGGGCAACGCAATTATGGTTGCCGTTGGGCTGGTGTTGATTTCACTGGCTGTGTTCAAAGAGTATGAACCCGTATTACTCCTGCCGATTGGGTTTGGCTGCATCCTGGCCAACCTGGGCATGTCCAACGAACACGGCATGTTCAAAGCCCTGTATGAAGCCGGAATCAAGACCGAGCTTTTCCCGCTCTTGATCTTCATCGGTGTTGGCGCAATGATCGACTTCCGCCCCCTGCTGGCTATGCCCAAAATGGCCTTGCTGGGTGCCGCCGGACAGTTCGGAATTTACGGTGCGCTGCTGCTGGCCATTGTCTTGGGCTTCCCGCTCAACCAGGCGGCCTCCATCGGCGTCATCGGTGCAATTGACGGCCCGACCGCAATTTTCGTCACCTCTAAACTGGCGCCGGAGATTCTTGCACCGGTTACCGTTGCGGCGTACTCGTACATGAGCCTGATCCCGATCATTCAGATCCCGGTCATGAAGCTGCTCACTACCAAAAAAGAGCGCATGATCCGCATGGAATATGCAGCCCGCCCTGTGTCGGACAAAGTGGTCATCGCTTTCCCGATCCTGGTGACTGTGATCGTCAGCCTGATTGCCCCGGATGCGGCTCCCCTCATCGCCACGCTGATGCTGGGTAACCTGCTGCGCGAATCCGGTGTTGTGGACCGCCTGAGCAAGTCTGCACAAAATGAAATCATCAATATTGCCACACTCTTCCTGGGCCTGACCATCGGTTCCACCATGACCGCAGACAGCTTCTTGAATACCAAGACCTTGATGATCTTGGGCCTGGGATTCCTGGCTTTCGTTCTGGATACCGTGGCTGGTTTGATGTTTGGCAAACTGATGGCCTTCCTGACGGGCGGCAAGATCAACCCATTGATCGGCGCCTGCGGTATCAGCGCCTTCCCCATGGCTGGACGCCTGGCCGCCCAGGTTGCCAAAGAAGAAGATTTTGACAACTTCATCCTGATGCATGCGATGGGTGCCAATACAGCCGGTCAGCTCGGCTCCGTGATCGCCGGTGGTTTGCTCCTGGCGCTCACCCTGGGCATTCTCGGTTAACCAATCCACCATTTACAACAACAAACAACCCCCGGTCAGTTCAAGTTGACCAGGGGTTGTTTTATTTTCGTTTGTTCAAATCTATTCTGCGCCTGCTAATAATTCGTGCGCTTTGCGCCCATTGAGCGCTGGATAACCTTCTTCCACATCCAGCCGGTAGCCTACCCCGCGAACGGTTTTGATATAGCGCGGGTGACGCGGGTCATCTTCAATCGCCTGGCGCAGCCAGCTTACATGCACATCCAGCGTACGGGTATCGCCGGTGTAAGTGGTTTCCCACACCTCGGAGAACAGCGCACCCCGCTCATGCACCTGGCCTGGTTTTTCCATCAGAATCCGCAGCAAAGTAACCAGGCGGGGAGTCAACAAAGCCTGCCGTTCAAAACAGCGGACCGAGTGCTGTTCCAAATCCAACACCAATGGACCAGCCTGCAAAGTGTTTTTCCCTTCGCTGGGCAAAAATGGTTTAATCCGGTTCAACAGCTTTTGCAGCGTGAACGGCAAATTCAGCACAATATTGGCTTCTAAATCATCCGTTGCGGGAGTGTTCTCATCTAAAATCAAAACGATGGGAAGACGCGGAGCCTTCTGCCGAATAGAGGCACAAATCCGCTTGCCGCTGGTACGCATTGAAGCCGCATCAACAACCACAATATCTGGCAGACTATCACCAAGCCGCGCCAAAGCTGCGCTGCCGCTGGAAACATTTTCCACCAGATATTTCTTCTTGGTTAAACCGACCAGAAACGACGCGCGATCTGATCGTTTCCCCTCAACCAGCAGAATTTTGGTGTTTTTTACCGTCATAAGCGCAACAATTCCCTGAAAAGCAACACAAAAAATCTATCCGGTAGCTATTTAGCCCGTAAAAGCATAATGCTGACCGGAAACTAAAAAAGATTTTCTACTCAGAATAAATACACAGGTGTCAGCCAGTATCTTTGCCGCGTCAATGTGACCCCTTTGTTTGTTGGTTCAGGTTGAACCAGCGCAAGCACGACACTGATGGATTTGGTCCAGTCCACCAGACTTGCCAGGTTGTTTGTCCCAGCACACCCGTCCAGACCTCTAAGTTTGGGTATTATACACCAAACTTAAAAAAAGCGATACTGACAGAATTGTTAACATTTGCAATTATTAAGAAACTCTAAAAATTATATACTGCATTCGTCAATAATCTTTCAGGCATGGTATCATTAAAAAATCAAAAAAAATTGATCGCCTGTCATCACCGATTTGCGTCTCACTTTTACTGGCTTGCACAGTAAGATAATTGTCCTGTACAGGCGCATGCATTCGGTTGCATCCCTTCCCTGCCCGTGTTAGAATAGGTCAAGACAGTTTAACAAGTAAACTGAAAAGAGGTTTAGTTATGCCAAGGATGGTTGAAGTCGTCATCGATAGTGTTCGGGTCAGCCTGACCAATCAACAGCGTATTGTCGTGCTGCGTGAGGTCAACGCTGAACGCTATCTGGCTATCTGGATTGGCCCATATGAAGCAGAATCCATCACCATCGCGCTGCAAGAAATAGAAGTAGCCCGGCCACAAACCCACGATTTATTAAAAAATATCCTCAACACCATGAATGCTCGCCTGGTTCGGGTGGAGGTTGTGGCGCTGCGCGATGACGTTTTCTTCGGTAATTTAGTAGTTGAATATAATGGGCAGTTGCTCGACATCGATGCACGCCCATCGGATGCTCTGGCCCTGGCAGTGCGCGCGCATATTCCGATCCTGGTGGCGCGCGAAGTAATGGATTCCGCGGGAATTACCCCGGAACAAGAGGCCCAGGCGGAAGAGACCGCTGCACCTGCACCAGAAACAACCGATGAACCCGCCGTTGAGAGCGAAGAACGCTTATCGGTCTTTGAAGATTTCTTGCAAAACTTGAATATCGATGATCTGAGCAGTGACTCAGAGGACAAAGACGACGAAGATAAGGACCCCGACCGGGGCGGGCCGTCAAAAAAATAAAGCTTTTCCAAGCCCGGGGATAGGTTCTAGCCCCGGGTTTTTCACCCCCCGCGGGTCTTCAGGGGCATTTTTCCATTTCCCCACCAATCGAGCCCTTACTATACCATCCAGCATAGGACCAAACCAGGATGAGCGAATTTCCACCATTTGAAGAAAGCGCACCCCCCATCACCCAATCCAGCCCACATAACCGCGAAGCGGAAGAGGCCGTATTAGGTGCCGTGCTCATCAATCATGAAGTGTATTACGACATCGCCCAATTTTTGCGGGCCGAGGATTTTTACATCGTCCGCAACCGTTGGATCTGGGAAGCCTTCAGCCGCCTCAACGACCGGCGCGCTCCGGTTGATTACCTGACGGTCTGCCAGGAATTAGACCAGCAAGGGCAGCTTGCCGAGGTCGGCGGCCAGGCATATATTCTTTCACTGGTTAACCAGACCCCCACCTCCCTGCATGCCGAAGCCTATGCACGCATGGTCGAGGATTCCTCTCTGCGCCGGCGCATGTTGTCCTCAGCCAACGATTTGGCCAAGCTGGCCTACGATCAAAAACGCAGCATTGATACGATTATCGACGAGGCCGAAAAATCCGTCTTTGGGCTGAGCGAGCGGCGCGTTTCACACGATTTGCAGCCGATCTCCACCGTCTTGAGCAGTTATTACGACCGGGTGGACCAGCTCTCACAGCGCACCGAAGAAATTTACGGCGTTCCCACCGGCCTGATCGACCTGGATAAATTGCTTGGCGGTCTGCAAAAATCAGACTTTCTCATTGTTGCCGGTCGTCCGGGTATGGGTAAAACCGGCTTCCTCTTATCCATCACCAAAAACGCTGCACAAAAGCACAAAAAACATGTAGCCTATTTCTCGCTGGAAATGTCAGCCGAGCAGTTGGTCCAGCGTCTGATCGCCCAGGAAACCGGCATTGACACCCAGCGCCTGCGCACCGGTAAACTGCGTGATGACGAGTGGCCGCTCTTTACCCACGCCATTGAAGTCCTTGGCGACACACATATCTGGATGGACGACACCCCCGCCATCACCCCGCTGCAAATGCGCACCAAATGCCGCCGCCTGCACATGGAATACAATCTTGACCTGGTGGTGGTGGACTACTTGCAGTTGATGGCTGGCGATACGCGTAATGATAACCGCGTGCAAGAAGTCTCCTATATCTCGCGCAGTCTCAAAATTCTGGCCCGCGAGTTAAACGTTCCCGTGTTGGCTGCTGCGCAGCTCTCTCGTGCAGTGGAACAGCGCCAGGACAAAAAGCCCGTCCTCTCCGACCTGCGCGAATCTGGCTCGCTGGAACAAGACGCGGATATCGTCATGTTCATTAACCGCCCGGACGCATTGGAAAAAGACAGCCCGCGCCAAAATGTAGCGGAAATCATCGTTGCGAAACACCGTAACGGTCCCACCCATTCCGGTATTGAACTGGTCTTTCTCAACAACCTGGCACGCTTTGACAACGCCGCCACAGCCTATGCCACCGGCGAGAGGTAGGCCGCCTTCGTATGCCCGCATTTACAGGTTTTCCTTCCGGTAAAGTTCACCTGACGCCCATCCCGGCTAATTTCTTCAGCGAGCTGCTGCCAGAAATTGATCACATGGGCGAACTCAAGGTGACTCTGTATGCCTTTTGGTTTCTTGACCAGCTTGAAGGCAGCATCCGGTATCTATCTCTGCATGACTTTACCAGTGACCAGCGGCTGCTTTCTGGGCTGGGTAAAACAGCGCAGGAAGCGCAGCGTGTGTTAGCCGACAGTCTGGAGCGCGCTGAACAGCGGGGAACCTTGCTTAAAGCAACCGTACACCATGCGGGCGAAGAAGAAACCCTATATTTCTTAAATTCACCCCGCGGACGGGCAGCCATCCAGGCATTGCAGCGCGGCGAATGGGCGCCTGAACAGTTCAGTCACCCATCCGTATCATTGGAAATTGAACGTCCCAATATCTTCCGCCTCTACGAACAAAATATCGGCCCGCTGACTCCTCTGATTGCCGATACACTGCGCGAGGCCGAACAAACCTACCCCATTGAATGGATTGAAGAAGCCATCCAAAAAGCCGTTGAGGCCAACGTGCGCCGCTGGCGCTACGTAGAAGGTATCTTAAGATCCAGGCAGGAGAGTGAACACGATGAAGCAAATCGAGGAAAGTCTCAAAAAGATCGCCGCCGCTACATCGAAGGTGAATACGGTGAACTCATCGAGCACTGAACCGGACGCCAGCTACCCGCTGACTCCCGGCGACCCCAACTGCCCGCTCTGCCAGGGGGTTGGTTTTGTTCGCCAGGACCTGCCCATCGGGCATCCCAATTTTGGCAAAATCCAGATTTGCAGCTGCCGCCAAAAAGAAGTGGCCTCCAATGAACAGCAGCGCCTGTACCGCCTGAGCAACCTGGACGCATTCAAGCAAATGACCTTTGAGACGTTCAAGATTCAAGGCCGTTTGGGTCTGGGCGACCAGCAGATCAAATCCCTGCAGTATGCGTTTAACCAATCCCAGCAGTTTGCACGCAATCTTTCCGGTTGGCTGCTCTTGATGGGGTCTTACGGCTGCGGGAAAACCCACCTGGCGGCCGCAATCGCTAATTTTGTAATCAGCCTGGGCGTACCCACCCTGTTTCTGACCGTTCCCGATCTATTGGACTGGCTGCGTTTCTCATACGATAATCCCGATACCACCTTTGAAGACCGCCTGGAAGAAATTCGCAATATCCGCCTCCTGGTGCTGGATGACCTGGGCACACAAAATGCCACCCCCTGGGCGGAAGAAAAGTTGTACCAGATTATTAACTACCGCTATATTCACCGCCTGCCAGTGGTGATTACCACCAACCTGTCCATGACACAAATTGACGGCCGGATCAGTTCGCGCCTGCAAGATCCCGACCTGGTTACCCAGATGGAAATCAACGCCCCTGACTATCGCTCACCGGTCAGTGATGAAGGCCGCTCGCAAATTTCCTCGCTGTCATTGCTCGGTGATTTAACCTTCGGTGATTTCAGTCTGCGCGAATATGAAAAACTGCCCCCGGAAGAACAAAAAAGCCTCAGCAAAGCATCGGAGGCGGCAATCAATTTTGCCGAAAACCCGCAGGGCTGGCTGGTGCTGATGGGCGGTTACGGCAGCGGCAAGACTCACCTGGCCGCCGCCATCGGCAATTACCGTAAAGCACTGGGCGAAGAACCCATTTTTGTGGTGGTTCCAGACCTGTTAGACCATTTGCGCGCCACCTTTTCCCCCAGCAGCCAGGTTTCGTATGACCGGCGCTTTGAAGAAGTGCGCACCGCTCCGCTGTTGATCCTAGATGACCTGGGCACCCAATCCGCTACCCCCTGGGCGCGCGAGAAACTCTACCAGCTCTTCAATTACCGCTATAATGCCAAGCTGCCTACCGTGATTACCACATCCAGCAAACTGGACGAATTAGACCCGCGCATCCGCGCGCGCATGCTGGATAACCGCCTGTGTACTATCTATGCCATCCTGGTCCCGCCGTACCGGGCCAGCACAGCCGCATCCAGCAAACCCCGACGGACAACACGGAAAAGCTAATCGGGAAGTGGTGAGCAGGTAGTGGCTAGTAATTTGCCATTGGTCCCTTTATTGATAGTCGCCTGACCAACAACCTTTGCGTGCTCGGTCTGCCTCTGCGGTGGTAACAAAAAAAACGGCACGAACGGTAAAAATAATATACCTACGGTAAAACTGCAATCAGACGGCCAATCCCGGCAATCCGGTTGTTTTGGGTATCCAACAACACAATAAAGATGGGTATATCGCCCGTCTGGGTAAAACTCACCGAAACGGGCGCTTCAAAAAGCGTTCCCGAACGCAGGGTGGCATTCCATTCATACACACCATCCGTTGTCCACCCTTGCCCGACTGTACATAATCCAATGCGAGCCTGGATCATAACATCTGGATTCGCTTCATCTTTGAACCCAACAGAAAGCGTTCCATTCGATTGTTCTCCAATCACTGAAGTCTCGGAGATTTTTAACCAACCCGAAATACCGGTCCATTCTTTCAGTGTTTGCAACTGTTCCACACTCCACCCGCATTTCTCCAGCCATTCCTGTGGGGTGAACCCTTCTACCGGGGGCAGCGGGGTAGGGGTGACCTCAGCCTGCGCTGTGGCTGTCATCGCTTCGGGTTGAGGGGTACTTGGAAGGAACAAATCCGAAGTCGGGTTTGGGTCGATTGTAGGATTTACAACGCCACCAGTATCGCTGATCACCACTCGATCTTGATTTACCAATAAAGGTCTCTCTTCCCAAAATACTTCAGCACCAACAAGGTATCCGCCAGACGATGTAAAGGTGATCGTTGATGTAAACGTTTTGCTTTGATTAGCGACCGCATCATATTGCCAAAGCGTGTTTGGGCCAAAGGTCACATTTGTAGGTGAAGCTTGCAATTTGATCGAGAGCCCAGGCTTATCCACCGTAGAACTGATCGTAATTGTGACATTCGCCGGTTGATTGAGGACAATGGGCTGTGAAACATTTATTTCTGCACAAACACCCTCTTCGCAGGTTATTTCCGCGGATGGGTCTGAAGACCAGGTGCCGCCTCCTGTGGAACATGAAGTGATCAGCATAACTGCCATGATCATTAAAATCACAATAGACTGAACATTCTTCTTCATAGTTCTACCCCCTCTTCATAGTCTAGATTCTTTAAATGCACTGTTTACTGTCAACGGCCAACCGGAAACTAAAAACTGTCAACTAACTACTGCAAACTACTCCACCAGCAAATCCCCGGCAAACACCGTCACCGCCTGGCCTTCTAACAGCACGCGCTCGCCGCGCAAATGCACGCGCAGCACCCCGCCGCGTTCCGAAGCCTGGAAAGCGTTCCAATCGGTCTGCCCGGTCTGGTGATGCCAGTACCAGGCCAGCGCGCAGTGCGCCGCCCCGGTGACCGGATCCTCATTCACGCCAATGGCTGGGGCAAAATAGCGCGAGATCAGGTCAAACCCTGGGCGCTGCGCCCGCGTGGTGATGATCACCGAACGCACCGGCAGCACAGCCAGGGCTGCAAAATCCGGCTGGGCGGCAAGCACCGCGTCTTCGCTCTCCAATTCCAGCAGGTAAATCTGCTTGTGCCGTCCAACAAAGACCGGCGGATTTTTCAGACCAAGCGCATCCAGCAGCCCCTCCGGCGGATTTTCCGCCTCAACCGCCCGCGCCGGGAAGTCAAGCGTAATCCAGCCGGCCTTCTGGGCAGCCGTCAACCTGCCGCTGAGCGTTTCAAACACAGCGGTTTCATCTATTGCAACAAAACCCCGCTCAAACAGGACATGCGCACTGGCCAGCGTGGCATGCCCGCACAGACTGACCTCTTTTTTGGGTGTAAACCAGCGCAGCCGGTAGCCCGGACCTTCCGGCAGCAAGAATGCCGTCTCTGAAAGGTTCATCTCGCGCGCCAGGTCTTTCATCCAGTCGTCCGGCCGGGCGCGGTCTAAAAAACATACCGCGGCCGGGTTGCCCCGGAACGCGGTATCTGTAAATGCATCCACCTGGAAAAGTTTGAGCATATTGGGTGTTATTATCGTGCCAACTGCATTGCCATCTGGTAGTATTCCATCGGCATCACTTTTTTGTTTGAGACGACCTCTTCAATCGGCACCGGTGTAATTTCGCTGCCATTTAACCCGGTCATCACATTGGTCATACCGGAAAGCAGGAATTCCACCGCTTTGGTGCCAAAGCGAGAGGCCAATAACCGGTCAAAGGCGGTTGGTTTGCCGCCGCGCTGAATGTGCCCCAGGATGGTCACGCGGGTAGTGAAGCCCACATCCATGCTGTCGATCATTTCGGCCAGTTCGGTTGTGTTGGGATGCGCACCTTCAGCCACGACCACAATCGCGTGGGTTTTCCCGCGCCGGTAGGCGTCCTCGATTGTATGGGCAACCCGTTCTACCGGAGTTTCGATTTCCGGCACCAGTACCAGTTCCGCGCCGGTAATAATGCCTGCCTGCATCGCCAGGTAGCCAGATTCGCGCCCCATCGTCTCCACCAGGAAAGCCCGGTTGTGCGAAGAAGCGGTATCGCGCAGTTTGTCAATCGCATCCACAATCGTATTTAAGGCAGTATCCACACCGATGCACATATCGGTGCCGTAAATATCATTATCGATACTGGCCGGAACACCCACCACAAGGATTCCGCGGCTGGCCAGTTTTTGTGCGCCGTTCAGGCTGCCGTCACCGCCAATGACCACCACCGCATCCATACCGGCATCATTGATCTGGCGCACCGCCTCTAGCTGTCCGCGCGCCTCGCGGAACTCTTTGCTGCGGGCAGTTTGCAATATGGTCCCGCCGCGCTGGATGATGCCGCCCACATCGCGAGGACCTAAAGGACGAAAAGTGCCGTTAATTAAACCTTCAAAACCATTATCAATGCCGAGGACCTTTATATCATGCCCCAGAGCGGTGCGCACGACGGCGCGAATACACGGGTTCATCCCCGGCGCATCCCCCCCTGAAGTCATTACGCCGATTGTCTTAATCACTTTCTTGCTGATCATAAACTTCTACATCCGTTCACTATTGAATTTTTATTTTTTCTACACGGCAATTTTCCTCACCGACTATACGACCTAATTCGCGCAGCAAGTCGGGACAGATCCCCGTGGTTTCATTCGGAAATTCGAGCAGGTAACGCCGCCCGCCTTCAAACACCATAAATGCAAATTTATCTTTGCCAGGAGTTGATTTTATCCTCCCATGAACGCGGCGTAAATGGTTATTATCCCGCTGTTTGTTGCCAGTTGCCCGCATAATCACAGTCAGCATGCGCAGTTCGCCGCTGTCTTCGGTTTGGTCCACCGAAGCTAATGGCGAAACCAGGTACTGCACAGCCGGCAAGACCGGTTCAACGGCTGCCGGGCGCGGCTCTACGGGTGTTGGATTGGTTCGTCCAGCCGGAACAGACGGCTGCTTTTCCGGAACGCTGGCAGGCTTTTCCACCCGGGCAGGCAGATCCAACGGCGGAGTTTCCGGTTCTGCCGGTTGAAAAGCATAATGCCCTGGCGGTTCCATCAAATGCCAGTCATCCGGTTCTTCCGGCGGCGGGGGGAATTCACCATCTGCCGGACGAGAAACACGCGCAGCCTGCCGGGCAGGCGCCGCGGGAACTGGCATAGGCGCTTCTTCTACTACAGCTTCCAGCTCATCCGCCATCAAACCGGCTTTTTCCGCCTCGTATAATTCCTGCTCGCTGATGATCAGCATACCGTTCTCGCCGAGCACACCCGCCGGGGTCAATTCTGCCAGGCGGTCCACCAGAACCTTTGGATCACCGCCCTCTGCATCAATGCGTCCTTCCGCCAGCAGCACCACATCCATTGTTACTAGCATGGCATACTTTTCCCAGGTTTTCGGGAAAATCACCAGATCAATGGTTCCCTGCACATCTTCCAGGGTCACAAAGCCCATCGATTTACCGGTCTTGGTCTGGTGGTTGCGGAAACGGGTCACCAATCCTGCCACCGTCACGCGGTCATTATGGGCCGCATCACCAAGCTGGCCGGAAAAATGAGAAACTTTCCGCTGCAGCATCGCCATATACGGGGTGAGCGGATGGTCAGACACATACAGGCCAATCAGGTCCCGTTCCCATTGAAGCTGCTCGCGCTGGTCCAATGCGGGAGTATTTGGCAAAATAATCTCTTCCTCCACCCCGGCAATCGTTCCAAAGAAGCTCATCTGCCCGCTGTTCAACGCACGGAAGTGGCTGGAACTGACCGAAATAACGGTATCCAGACCTTCCAGCAGGGCTTTGCGCTCGCCAAAGCGGTCTAATGCGCCGACCTTTACCAGGCATTCCAATGCGCGTTTGCCAACTTTTTGCAGATCGCAGCGGCGGGCAAAGTCATTCAAATCGCTAAATTCACCCTCTTTGCGGGCTGTCATGATAAATTCTACCGGGCTCTGCCCGACATTTTTGACTGCTCCCATGCCAAAACGGATCGCAGGAGTTTTCTCAGGCCGGTCTTCGATGGTGAAATCCCATCCGCTGGTGTTGATATCCGGCGGCAGCACATCAATTCCCATGCTGCGGCAGTCCGCCGCATACAGCGCCACTTTTTCGGACTCGTTTTTCGAGGCCGAGAGCAGTGCCGTCATATATTCCACCGGATAGTGGGTTTTGAGATAAGCCGTTTGCACCGCAATAATGCCGTAATCTGCTGCATGCGATTTGTTAAAACCGTAACGGGCAAACTCTTCCCAATCAGCAAAAATCGCGGTGGCGGTTTCTTCGTCAATGCCGTGTTCGCACGCGCCCTTGATAAATTTGAGGCGGTGCTTCTCCAGCTTGTCCTTCTGCTTTTTGGCAATCGCCTTCCGCAGGTCATCCGATTCTGACATGCTGTACCCGGCCAAATCCACAGCCGCACGCATGATCTGTTCCTGGTAAATCGGAATACCGAAAGTTTCCTTGAAAATCGGCTCCATAGAAGGGTGCCGGTACGTCACTTCTTCCTCACCGTGCATACGCCGGATATAAGAAGGAATGAAATCCAGCGGGCCAGGCCGGTATAAAGCGACCATCGCGATCACGTTGGCCAGGTTTTTGGGCTTCATCTGCATCAGGTAGCGGGTCATACCCGTACCTTCCAGCTGGAAGACGCCAGCCGTATGCCCCTTGCCCATAAACTCGTAGGTTTCCGGATCGTCAATCGGGATATTATTCAGGTTTAATTTTCTGCCAGTGCGCGCCTCGATCAAGTCGCAGGCACGCTGCATGATCGTCAGCGTAGCCAGCCCGAGGAAGTCCACCTTGAGCAGCCCCAGCGACTCGACAATCGACATTTCAAACTGGGTAACCGTTTTGATCGGGCTGTCTTCCGAGCCGCTGGTCGGGCGGTGCAGCGGTACATACTCAATAATCGGGCGGTCGGTGATGATCACCCCCGCCGCATGCGTGCCCGCATTACGCACTGAACCTTCCATATTGGAAGCAGTCTGGACCAATTCTTTGATATAGTCCGTCTCTTCCGTAACCTTTTTCAGGTCGGGCACCAATTCCAGGGCTTCATTGACCGAGACCGATTTTCCAGGCACATTCGGAATCAATTTACTGACCCGATCCACCTCGTTCAGCGGGATATCCATTACCCGGCCAACATCACGGATGGCTGCACGCGCGCCCAGGGTGCCAAAGGTGATAATTTGAGCCACCTTATCATCACCGTATTTGTGTGCGCAGTACTCCATTAATTTGGGACGCAGATCATCCTGGAAATCCAGGTCGATATCCGGCATCGAAATACGGCCAGGGTTCAAGAACCGTTCAAAAATCAGGCCGTGTTCCAGCGGCTCCACATTCGTAATATCCAGCGTGAATGCCACCATTGAACCAGCCGCCGAACCGCGGGCGTTATACCAGATGCCCTCCTGGCGAGCATGGCGGCACAGGTCCCAGACGATCAAGAAATAGGCGTCAAAGCCCATATCATGGATTACTTGCAGTTCATATTCCAGCCGCTGGCGCACCGCAGGTTCATTAACCCGCGGGCCGTAACGCCGGATCAGCCCCTCTTCGCAAAGTTGGCGCAGATACGTTTGGGCAGTATGCCCGTCTGGCACCGGGAAGAGCGGCAGGTGATACCCCTTGGTGGAAAGGTCCACGTTGGCACGTTCAGCAATCAAAAGCGTATTGCTTAACGCCTCAGGCACTTCAGCAAAAAGACGGGCCATTTCTTCCGGGGTGCGTAAATAATACGATTTATCGCTCATCCGGAAGCGGTTTTGATCTGAAATCAATGCACCGGTCTGGATCGCCAGCAAAATATCCTGGTAGCGCGCATCGCCTGGATCAATATAATGCACATCATTGGTGGCAATATAGCGCGCCTGGTAACGCGGTCCCAGCTCCATCAGGGCTTTATTAATCGTCCCCAGCTCTTTAATATCGTGTTCCTGCAGCTCCAGGAAGAAATTATCCGCGCCGAACACGTCATAATACCAATCCAGCTTCTCGCGGGCAGCATCCGCGCCTTTATCCATGATGATGCGCGGAATTTCAGCCGCCATACAGCCAGAAGTAGCAATCAGCCCTTCGGCATGGGCAGCCAGGAAATCATGATCAATACGCGGGTTGTAATAAAAGCCCTCTAATTGAGCCTTCGAAGCAATCTTCAGCAGGTTTTTATAACCGGTATCATTTTCCGCCAACAGCAACAGGTGCGAAGCCTGCTTATCCAGGCGGGAATCTTTATCCGACATACGCCGGGGCGAGAGGTAGGCTTCTAAACCAATAATCGGTTTGACCCCTGCGCCTTTAGCCGCGTTAAAAAATTCGATCACCCCGTACATCGTTCCATGATCGGTGATCGCCACAGCAGGCATGTTCATCTCTTTAACGCGCTGAACCAATTTCTTGATATTGCTAAATCCGTCCAGCAGCGAATATTGGGTATGAACGTGAAGATGCGCAAAGGACATAAGAATAACCAGTAGCCTCTAAAATGGAGTGTTTTCGTCAGCGATTCATTCAAATTATAGCATGGTGAGGCGGCGGGGCACACCCGAACTAGCTTAAAATATTTTCGCAAGCAGGTTTCTTAAATATTGAAATCTTAACAAAACGCCAGAAGGCTTAATTTATTTTTCGTGTAGTTTTTTTACACCCTGGCAGACCAGCAATAAAAAAGCGCCCCATAACAGGAGCGCTTTTTAGCGATGCGATGATTTGTTTCTAATACCAGACCCGGAACCAGGACTCTGCGGTTGCGGTAGCGCCATAGGCGGAAATTTCCACATCCACCTCAATCACCTGCTGGGGTGCATAATTCCCCACCGAGAAGGACATCTTTGAGATGCCGTCTTGATTGGTTTCAGGTGCGCGGTAAGGTTCGCGTTTGCCATCTGGCGTAACCACAAACACTGTGACCTGCGCATTGGGCACGGGCTTCATATATTGGTCATGCACAATCACAAACAAGGTTTGCTGGCTGTTGGCCGGGATCAAGGCCTTGGCGACAAAGGCTTTCGCAGCAGGTTCAATCGCGCTAATCCCGCTCACCGGCAAAACGGCCGCCAGCAGCGAGTCATTATCCACCACCAGGTCAAAATAACGCCGTCCCAAATCGGTCAACACCACATGCTGCCCGTCCGGGTTATCAATGCGCCATTCCATACGCGCCCGTTCAAAGTACTGCACATAGCGACCTTCGGCAATCTCCAAATCAGAAATGGGATTACCAAAATTCGCCGCGCCGTTATTGGCATCAAAGAATTGCAAGAAGGCAAAGCAAACGCTTTTTCCCGTTGCAAACTTGCGGCAGGTTGGCCCATCCGACGGCACCGGAGCCAGAGGTCCCGGTCCAGGATAAATCAACGAACCAAGCTCAGCAATGACAATCTTTTCCGTGCCGTTTTCGGTACGCACCAGGTCAAAGCGGGCTTTTTGGAAGTACTGTACGCGCGTCATGCCAGTCGGGAGCATAGCCTCAAACTCATCGGTGATGGGATAGCC
>JAJUJY010000240.1 GCA_029265085.1 Chloroflexota bacterium | reverse complement strand
GGCTTGAGCGGTAATCCCATTAATACCGATACCAATGCGGCGACTTTGATCGAAGCATCCCACCCATCAATGTCAGCGCTGGGGTCAGTTTCAGCAATTCCAATGGCTTTGGCTTCTTCTACCGCTTCGTCAAAGGACTTACCTTGTTCCATTAAACCAATTAAAAAGTTGGTGCAGGAATTGAGAATGCCTTGAAATCCTTGCAAATCCACCAATGGTAATGGGCCGCGGAAAAGTGAAAAAATGGGTGCGCCGTCCATGACAGCGGATTCAAACAAAAATCGCTTTCCACGGGTTGCAGCCAGGCTGGTTAATTCTTTGTAGCCGTGGACGACCGGTCCTTTGTTGGCGGTTACCGCGTGCATTCCTTTTTGCAAGGCGGCCTTGATATGGTCAATGGCCGGTTGGCCGGTGTGATGATTTACTGGCGTTGTCTCAATTAATACGTCTGCTGCACTGGAGAAGATAAAATCGGTCATTTGAGCTGGGGCAGGCTGCTCAGATAAAATGTTGAGCGAATCCCCGCGTGCCATCAGCTCCAGCGCGCGATTCAGGTTGATGCCGCCTGAATTGATGGCTGCGCCGTGGCGGCCGGTGGCAATACCGGTAACAACCAGATTCAGACCTGCTTTTTCTGCCAGTTCGGCCTGCTTTTTTAACAGTAGTCTGGCAAATGCCTGCCCAACATTTCCAAATCCGATTAACACCAGGTTCACCTGCTTCATCTTTATTTCTCCTTTTTGCTTGGAACGTTTCGATTTTGTGGATAAATTCTAGAAATAATTCTTGTTTATTCGTAAAGATACCTGTTGATTCACGGCCATTTATATTTTTGGCTTTGTTCAGGCAAAAAAAGCGCGGGCTTTTATGCCAGCGGATTGGCTTGCTATTCTTATTGTATCCTGGTTTTTCGGGCTGTGAAATAGCCTATACTGGCGGCCAGGGGTATTGGCAGCGGTTTTCAGCCGGTAATGGAAAAATTCCTTGTTCCAGCAGGCTGCGGGTGCGGGCGGCAATTGCACGGATTTCAGATGGCATGAGCAGTTTGCGTAATTGCTCGGTAAGACCGGCATCCGCTGATTCAAGCTTTTCCAGGAATGCTCTCATCTCTTGAAGATGATCCCCCGGAATGGGCTGCCCCGCAAAATCCCAGACAACCGTTCGTAGTTTGTCATCGACATGGAAACAAATCCCGTGATCAATCAGCCAGATATGATTTTGATCGTCTTTGAGAATATGGCCCCCTTTGCGGTCGGCATTATTAATCAAAATGTCAAACAGCACCACCGGACGCAGCCGCTGGCGGTCTTCCTGGCTGAAGGTGAAAAAATGGATCTGTGGATCATGGTCAATAAACTGCTGCAATGATCCAGGGCCAAGCGGTCCGCGGCGGCGATAAATGGTGGGGGGGACCAGGTTCCATCCTAATGATTGGCTGACGGTGTAAGCGGCGACCTCTCTCCGTGAGAGTGAGCCGGTGGGGAAATCCCACAGGGGCTGCTCTCCACGCGTGGGTTTGTATACTACCTGGAAGCTGTTTTCTTCGTATTGGAGCGTGCCTAAAAACGTGTAATTGGAGCCGTGAACAAACTGGCCTTGCAGTTGGATTTCTCCTTGTTGCAAGGCCGTTAGTACAGCGGCATGGTCCAGGGTAGCAGACATTCTGCCCGGCTCGTCCATCTGCCTTAATGTTTATGCCCGTTTTTCTTAGGACAAAAATGACCTTCGGGGTCCATCGGTTCTCCGCACTGCGGACAGGTTGGCCGTCCGCGGCTGGCAACTTCCAATCCCCAGCGGCACATTGCCAGAAGCTGTGAGCGTGTGCACCAAAAGCGAACCACACTTGGACCATCTTCTTCTACTTGATCAGTGATGACCTCATTCGCCACCAGGCAAGCCAGGTCACGATCCTGGTCATAAGCCAGCCCCAATTCACCAACCCGAAAGGTAGGATCTACTGGAGGTTGAATGTGCATTTTCTCTTCAGTGTAATCACTGGAGGCGGGGGGGATATTGGGATATCGCTCGGTTAATTCGTTGAGGAATTGTTCCACCCCGACCGCCAGACTTTGAATCTGCACCTTTTCCAAAATCAAGGTGACAATCTGATTATCTTTCCAACCCTGGATATAGAAAACACGCTGACCGGGTTTTCCGATCGCATCTGTTGTGATGTGTGATACGGGATCGAGTTCAAGTTCAAAGCGTGGCATACAGGTAATTGGCCTCCTTGACCTTCGATTAGTATACCAGAAAGATCAACAAAGAGACCTGGATTGTATAGTGAATCCAGGTCTTTCAAAGGTTGTGCTCTATTGCCAGCAGATATCAGCGAAACAGCCTTGGAGACTGTTCTTTCGCTTGCCAGTCGATATGGCGGACAGCACCGGTTTCGTTCATCAACAGGGGCAGCAAGTTTTCCAGATCTTTTGCCGGACCGCTGGTGTAATAGGTGATCGCGGCATTCTGATGATCCTGTGCGAGCAGCCCGGTCTGTTCCAACAGGCGGGCAGTCTGGCGCGCCACAGCGGGGGCCGGATCTATCACCCGCACTTCCGGACCAGTAATTTGCTGGATCAGCGGGATCACGAATGGATAGTGTGTGCATCCTAAAACAACCGTATCTATTCCATTGGCCAGCATAGGGTTTAAGGCACGCGTTAAAATCTGGCGGGTTTCTTCGCCTGCCAAATTGCCTTGTTCAATCTGCGCCACTAATCCGGGACAGGTATCTTGATACAATTGCACACCGTTGGCAAATCGTTCCACAACACTGGCGTACAAAGCACCTTGAAAGGTGGCTGGGGTGGCTAAAACGCCCACCCTCCCAGATGCAGATGTCTCAGCAGCAGGTTTAACGGCTGGTTCCATACCAACAAATGATACGTGAGGAAACGTTTCACGCAGGTAATGCAGGGAAGCCGCTGAAGCAGCATTGCAGGCTACGACGATCAAGCGAGCCCCTTGTCCCACCAAAAAATGGGTAATTTCTCTGGCAAATCCACGCACTTCTTCTAATGGGCGCGGGCCGTAGGGAACGTGGGCTTGATCGCCAAAATAGATAACCGATTGGCGAGGCAGGATCTGCCGGATGGCTTTTAAAACAGATAATCCGCCAACACCTGAATCAAAAATGCCAACCGGTGCAGAAAAGGACGGTGTTTTCATTATTTTGCGGCGGCCGCCCGAATAAATTCTGCAAAGAGTGCCTGGTGAGATGGTGATCCAACCAGCCATTCCGGATGCCATTGAACGGCATGACCGAATTTGTGCCCTTCCAGAACGACAGCTTCTGTGATGCCGTCCTGAGCAAAGGCGACCGCATGTAAGTCAGGGGCTACTTTTTCAATAGCCTGATGGTGCAGGCTGTTTGTTTCCAAAAGAGTTCCACCTGTCCATTGGGCAAGCTGGCTGCCCGATTCAATTTCTACTTCATGGGCAATATAGTCGCGGGGCAGACCGGGATAACAATCATGGCGCAAGGCTTGCGGAACCTGGTCCTGGATATCCGAGTATAAGGTACCGCCTAAGGCAACATTGATGATTTGAATACCGCGACAAATTCCGAAAAACGGCCAGTTGGTTTCCGCGGCAAGCCGCACCAGGTTGATTTCTAATGTATCGCGTCCCTCGTCCACGTCATATACACGGGGATGTTTTTTGCCATTATAGAGCGCAGGCTGAATATCTCCCCCGCCGGTAAACAATACCCCATCGAATTTTTGGCGAAGTTCTGGGATCTCATCCACAGACAAACCGATTGGAAGCAGGACCGGAATGCCCCCAGCACGCTGGACAGCTTTGGTATACGCCTCCGAGATTGAAATGGTGACCATCTGGCTGCTGTTTAAGCCGCGGTTAGTTGTAATGGCAATGAGTGGAGAAGACATGATCGGACTGGCTCCTGATAGGGGATACGGAAAAAAGGGCGCATGCCAAACAATGGCTGCACCCTATCTTCAACATTGAAAATCCGCAAAAATTTAGTTGAATTTTTGCTTAAGTCGCGCGCTCTTACCTGTGCGGCTGCGCAGGAAGTAAAGCCGGGCGCGGCGAACCTGGTTGTGCCGTTCAACGACCACTTTATCAATGCGCGGTGAGCGGAACAAGAAGGAGCGTTCGACACCAATATTGTTGCTAGCGATACGTCGAACGGTAAATGTGGAATTGGCACCATTGTTGTGAATATACAGAACTGTACCCTTAAATTCCTGGATACGTTCGCGGTTGCCTTCCTTGATTTTTACATGCACGCTAACCGTATCCCCGGTCCGTAGAACAGGAATGTTGGGGTTGGCGGGCGCTTCTATGGATTTGAGCAGTTCTTCCATCGATCCAATCCTTGCAAGAAATTTTTCTCTATAATGACAGGCACACGCGGTGTTTAGCGCGAGGGCAGATTATAACACGATCCCAAAAATAGGTAAAGGCTTCTTTTTTGAATCGAATTTTAATTTCATCCAGCCAAGATACTTGACGCCACCGCAGGTTAGGATAAAATTATACCATTCGGGGCGGTGGCGGAATAGGCAGACGCAACGGACTTAAAATCCGTCGATGGAGACATCGTGTGGGTTCGACCCCCACCCGCCCCACACAAAAAAGCCGTATTGCACGGCTTTTTTGTGTTTAAGCCGCCAGTTTGATCACTCGCATTTTTCGCCGACTTTTAGATCAGGTCGCCTGTTTTGGTTATTGAGTACTTGCCCTTTTTTCGCAACTATTCTACAACCGGCAATTCTTTCGATTTTTGAAGGGCAGTTAGCAGCTTCATTAAGGTCATTTTTCTATCATGCAGCATGTCTTTGTAGCCGATATTATCCGTGTTGGAAATTTCTACTCGCAAATCAGATATGCAGTTTTCCAAAAGATCGGTCAATACCTGGATCTCGTTTTGGGTTAATTCGATCTGTACCATTATCTCCTCCTTTCAGAGATTGGTCCGGGGAGCAAAAAACCGCTCACAATAATTGTGAACGGTTGGACGATGTGTTGGTGATGATTTGGGGTGAATTGCCTTCCCTGGAACCTCATCGGTGGATTCGGTTTTTTTACCTTGTATATTTAAATTATAGGTGGCCGAATTCAGCGAGTCAATAGCTCATAGGTCAATCGTGCGCTAATATCTCGATTGATTCAATGGCGATGGGATTTTTCTCAGGGTCAAATCCATCACAAACCCAAACGTG
>JAJUJY010000083.1 GCA_029265085.1 Chloroflexota bacterium | reverse complement strand
GGTCCTTCCTAAAACGAAAAATAATAAAACAGGGTGCGGGTCGTCTTTCAACATCACTGCACCCTGTTTATTTTTAACACGGGATGTAATTCAACGCAATAAGAAACCGCTTATGGCGCTGGGGCTGGCTCAGGGCTCACTTGCGTGGAAGTTTGGGCCGGGCCAACTTCAGGGAATGGGAAGATAAAGGGGGCATTACTGGGCAGCAGCATGGTTTGAATTGACGGCGCCAGTTTAGATATGTACTGGTAAGTCAACAGATCGGGATTATCTTTAATCGCCGATGCAATCAGACCAAGTGCTTTGGCTTCAGCTTCTGCCGAAATAATCTGGGCTTCGGCAGCACCTTTGGCTTCGATCACGGCTGCATCCGCTTTACCCTGGGCAACCTGGCGGGCCTGTTCGGCTTCTTGCTTACGTTGTTCAACCACAAACTTTGCCTGTTGCGCGGTTTGTTCAGCAATTTGTTTTTGTTCAATAGAGGCGGCGTATTCTGGGGAGAATGTGATATTACGAAGAACAAAGTCCACCAAAACTAAACCGTTGTCTTCCAATTTCTTTGCCATTGCTTCGG
The DNA here is from genome assembly GCA_029265085.1 of Chloroflexota bacterium. The sequence goes on along the minus strand of JAJUJY010000083.1, from coordinate 17,401 downwards.
AAATCATGGTAACCAGTTCGCTGCGCCGGGTGCTGTAAACTTCTTCAACGCCAAATTGCGAGACAGCATCACGAATAATACCGCGGGATTGGGCACGAACCAATTCGTCATTGTAACGGTTCTGCCATTTGATATGCACGTCAACCACCTGGGTTGGATTAATTTGATAGATTACCGAGGCATCTACAAAGATTTCCTGCCCGTCCGAAGTACGCGCTGCAATGGAATCATCACCATAAACCTGGCCTTCGGAAGGAGCGATAGACATGGTGTATGTCTGGCGAGACACCGGGTAGGTCACAACCCGCTCCATAAATGGAATAATCCAGCGAAGACCCGGTTCAAGAGCCTGTTCACGGTAACCCAAAGGGGCTACTGCTGAGATGACTACGCCGCGTTCCTGTGGTTCGATAAAGACCAGGCCGGCTGCAACAACGGTGAAGACCAATGCCACAGCAACCGTGGCTAGAACGACCGTAACTGCACTGCGCATTGGGCGGTTACGGGCTGAGCGCACAACCGCCAAAATAAATATGCCGATAACTGCCAGCCAGGCCAGTGTTGCTATTCCTTGAAAAACACTTGCGATGTTCACGTAACCCTCCTGTTTAGGTACATATGATCGTGATAGGATGTATTATACTAAGGTTTAATCCATAATATGGATTGATTGGACAAGGTTGTCCACCATACTTACACATCAAATTGGATTCGATTCATGGCAGAAACAGTTGGTGAACTTCTTGAAATACGAACAATCTGGGGAGCATCAGGGGGATTGATTTCCTGTCCAGTTTCAATGCGTCCTGGTCCAGGGCAATACCTGTTAGCTAATTCGGTTGATTCGATTGAAATCCTGCCAACGGCTTTGTTTCTGGGATTGCAGGATAAAGACGAGGGGGTTTTGTTTTGTGGAGATTTTCCTGACCATTGGACAGCTGGTATGAAGATCCACTTGCGCGGCCCGATGGGACATGGCTTTCATTTGCCCGGGCTGGCTCGACGGATTGCCCTGGTTGTGAAACAGGTCGATATCAATCGTTTAAGCCCTTTAATTCCTCTGGCTCTACAACAAAAAGCAAATATTGTTTTATATACGGATCAATTTCCAGAAGGACTTACGCCTGAAATTGAGGTGTTTCCATTGGATCAACTGGTTGGAGTGGCGGAATGGGCAGATTATCTGGCTGCGGATATCCGCCTGGAGGATTTAAGAGTGATCCGTCAGCTTCTTGGCCTGGGCTTGGAACGGCAGCGTGTTCCCTTTACAGCGGAAATTTTGCTCAGAACACCCATGCCCTGCGGTGGAACAGCGGAATGTGGTGTGTGCAGTGTGTTAACGCATCAGGGATATCAATTCGCTTGTAAAGATGGGCCTGTATTTGATCTTAATCACCTGGAGATAAAATGAACATACTGGCATTTTTCGCACACCCGGATGATGAAACGATGTTATGCGGAGGTACATTGGCCTTATTAGCAGCCAAAGGTCATTCTGTACATTATCTCTGCGCCACTCGTGGTGAAGGAGGGGAGGTTGGTGAACCGCCGGTTTGTGATCGAGAGGTATTAGGAGAGGTCCGCGCGCATGAGCTGGCCTGTGCAGTCCAGAAATTGGGCGGCAAAAGCCTGGTGTTCTTAAATTATGTCGATCCCCTGGTTGGACCCGGCGATACGCTGTATTCATTTACGGATGACATTTGCCGGTTGGCAGAAGAATTGCTGGACACGCTGCGTCTGGTGAAAGCTGATGTATTAATTACCCACGGTTCAAATGGCGAATATGGGCATCCAGCCCATAAAACTGTGTACTCTGCTGCGCAATTGTGTTTGGCAATGTTAGGTTCTGACTCACCCATTTGGTATACCGTGCAGGCAAGTTATGCCAATCATCCAAAACCCCGACTGATGAACCGTGATGATCCTGCCGATATGATTTTAAATATCCAGCCGGTGTTTGAACAAAAGAGCAGCGCAGCTCTTTGCCACGTGACACAGCATGCCTTATTTGTCCGGCGTGCTTCAGAGGAATCTGGAAGGAATCTGTCTGTTTCTGAGGTGGTCATGATGGAAGAAAGTTTTCATCGTGTCTGGCCTGTTTCGAAAAATGGAAAAACTGATATGCTTGCGGCTGAACTGCAGCGTTCAGGCTGTATCATAGAGGATTAACCGATGGAAATGGTCATTCGCCAGGATTTGGTTATTCAGGGTTGGTGGCTGAATGCTGCTGGAAGTTTCGGGTTTGCGCCCCCATCAATTTGGCCTCTGCCCGATCCTCCGGCTGCTTTTGTGACGAATCCCATCAGTTATCGGCCAAGGCAGGCGGCTGACGACCGAGCCTTGATCGAATTTCCGGGCGGCTTTTTACTTCATACAGGGTGGCCTAATCCAGGTTTTCGTGCCGTAATGAAGCAATATGCAGTTCGTTGGGGGCGCAGCCAGGTGCCTGTTTGGGTGAATCTTTTGGGCGGAGAAGCGAGTGAAACCCAACGCATGGTGCAGCAGTTGGAAGAAATTGAAGGTGTCGCAGCAGTCCAACTTAGCCTGCCGCCGCTGGCTGGCGAAAATGAAATCCTAGAGCTCGTATCTGCAGCAGTGGGAGAAATTCCCCTGGTAGTTTGCGTTTCTATTCAACGCTTCCGTGAATCCTGGGTGCGCAAGCTGGCTGCTCATGGCGTGAGTGCCATTAGCCTGAGTCCGCCACGAGGTACGCTGCCTCGTTTCGATGGCCAATTGGTCACTGGGCGCTTGTTTGGACAGGCAATATTTCCATTAATGGTACAGGCAGTCCGTGAAATGCATGAAACACCCCTGCCTATCCTGGCAGGGGGAGGAGCTTACAGCCGTTCTCAGGTACAGGTGTTGCGGCAGGCTGGCGCCGTTGCAGTGGAATTAGATTCTGTACTGTGGACACATTGGAATGATCGCTAAATGATAGCGATAAATTCTGGTGTGTATGCCTTATAATTTGATAAAAGGTTAGAAGGAGGGGACGAATGGAAAAAATATCAGAAATCCGACCCTCGCCGATTGCTGGCTTATGGTATACCAACAACCAGAGAGCGTTAACGTTAGAGATCGAAGATTATTTCGCGGCAGTGATCTTGCCAGAACTTGCCGGGGAAATTATTGGGTTGATTGCCCCGCACGCAGGGTATCGTTATTCTGGCAGGACGGCTGCTCATGCATATAAAAGTGTGCTGGGGCAAAAAAGAGACCTGGTGGTTGTCATTTCACCGCTGCACTCATACCATCCTGCAACCTTGTTAACCAGCGCACACCAGGCATATGCAACTCCATTAGGGGCGGTGGACATCGATAAGGATGCCGTTCGCCAACTTAACCATATTTTACAAGCAGAATCGCAGTTGACTCTGACAGAAATCAGCAATGATGATGAGCACTCTTTAGAAATCGAACTCCCGTTTTTGCAGCGTGCCTTGGAAGGTACATTTAAGCTATTGCCTGTAATGGTTCGCCGTAAAGATGAACGAATCATCCGAGATTTAGGGCGTGCACTGGCAAAAATATTATCAGGACGGTCTTATCTCCTGGTCGCCAGCACCGACTTGTCTCATTTTTATCCATTAACACATGCACAGCAATTTGATTCGGCGATGCTCCGGCAAATTGAGGCGTTTTCACCAGAAGGTGTGCTGGCAGCGGAGGAGCAAAAATCTGGATTTGCCTGCGGTGCTGGTGCGGTCGCTGCTGTTTTGCATGCGGCCAGGTTATTAGGTGGAAACCACGTGGATATTGTTCATTATTCAACGTCTGCATCCGAGACGGGCGACCCACACTCGGTCGTTGGGTATGGTGCAGCAGTCATTACCAAACAGGCCTGACATTGCCAAAATATATTCAAATTGCAGTCAATATACCTGGTATTTCCGGTGTGTTCGATTACCATTTAACAGCTGAACAAGAAGGTCAGGTTCAGACCGGCAGCCTTGTTGTCGTTCCGTTTGGGTCACAGCGGGTTCAGGGCATTGTGTTAAATGAAATTACGGAACCTTCGGTTCCCGAAACCCGGCCAGTAGAAGCTGTACTGGATCCAATTCCAGTGGTGACAAAGGCGCAAATTGACCTGGCAAGGCAAATGGCGGATGACAATTTGGGGTCTTTAGCCGATATGATCGAATTAATGCTGCCGCCTGGATTGAGTCAGCACGCGGACACATTGTATTCTGTGGCCGATGATTTGCGCATAGCCGAATTGAACTTTAGCCCGCTTCAGAGAAAGATCGTTGAACAGCTCCTGCAGCGCGGACCATTAAGAGGCCGCCAGTTGGATTCGGCCTTTCCTCGAGTCGGTTGGAAAGCGGCTGCCCAGGAGTTATCCCGGCGGGGAATACTCGATACGAAGCCGGTATTACCCACGCCCAGTGTTCGTCCCAAAATTATTCGTACTGCACAGTTATCTTGCCCTCCAGCGGAAGCAGAAGCCAGTTTGGATAAAGTATCCCGGCAAGGCAGTGCTGCTTTTGCGCGCCGGCAGGCAATAATCCGATTTTTAATCGAGGAACCCTGGCCGGTGGATGTGACCTGGGTATATGCCGTAAGTGGTGGTAATGCTGCCGATTTGGAGCGATTGGCTGAAATGGGTTTAATCCAGCTGTCTGAGGCAGAAGCCATTCGTGATCCCTTGCAAAAGATTGAAGTGGTATTGCAAGAGCCGCCCGAATTGACCATTGATCAAATGTCAGTGTGGGAAGAAGTCAAATCCGCCATAAGTCGTTTACCAGGGCAGATTGTTCCTCCTATCTTATTGCACGGCGTTACCGGTTCCGGAAAAACGGAAATCTACCTGCAAGCTGTTGCCGAGACATTAAGGCAGGGGCGGCAGGCTGTGGTTCTTGTCCCGGAAATTGCATTAACACCCCAGACTGTTCGGCGATTTTTGGCACGCTTTCCTGGGCGGGTTGGATTAATCCATTCAAAACTATCTCCTGGAGAACGGTTTGATACCTGGCGGCGTATTCGATCGGGAAAATTACCATTAGTGGTTGGTCCGCGCAGTGCATTGTTTGCCCCATTCAATGATTTGGGTTTGATTGTGATTGATGAGTGTCATGATCCTTCTTATCATCAAGCAGATACCCAGCCATTTTACAATTCAATTGCAGCCGCACTGGCCTATGGCAAAATTTCGAACAGCCTGGTTATGCTGGGTTCAGCAACACCTGGAATTGAGCAGATGTTTCGGGCACAACATTCAGGCTGGAAGATATTAACTTTACCCGTGCGTGTCCTGGCCCACCGGCGAGCGGTTCAGGCACAATTAGAATCGATTGGCAGAGAAAAGGAACTACCGGCAGAAGCTGAAGCAGCCAGTTTACCGCTTCCTCCAGTAGAAATCGTTGATATGCGCCAGGAGTTGAAAGCTGGAAATCGTTCCATGTTCAGCCGGGAACTGGAAAGTGCTCTGCGGAATTGTTTACACTCTCAAGAACAGGCGATATTGTTTCTTAATCGCCTGGGCAGTGCGACCTTTGTATTTTGCCGGGATTGCGGTGAAGCCGTGGTTTGCCCGCGCTGTTCAATACCATTGACATATCATGCCGGCCGTGGAGGGCTAATCTGCCATCGCTGCAATTATCAACGGCAGATGCCAACTCGCTGCTCTCATTGTGGTTCTAACCAAATTCGCCAGTACGGAGCTGGCACGGAACGGGTAGAACAAGAAGTGTTAAAGTTAATCCCAGAGGCTCGTACCCTGCGTTGGGACTCGGAATCCACCCGAAATAAAGGTGCGCATGAAATTTTGATGGCGCACTTTAGCCAGCATCATGGTGATATCTTGATTGGTACGCAAATGTTGGCGAAAGGCCTGGATTTACCACGCGTGACCCTGGTCGGTGTGATCCTGGCTGATGTTGGTTTGACCTTGCCAGATTATCGGGCAAATGAACGAACCTTTCAATTGCTGACCCAGGTTGCCGGGCGGGCGGGGCGAAGCCCATTGGGCGGGAAGGTGATTTTTCAAACCTTCCGACCGCAAGATTATGCGATTCAGGCTGCGGCAAACCATGATTACACAGGGTTTTATCAGCAGGAGATAACTAACCGCAAGAAAATCAATTATCCTCCATTTAACCGCCTGGTTCGATTAGAATACCGCCATTTGAACGAGGAACAGGCCAAAATTGCAGCAGAGAAAATGCTGCAATACCTGCAGCTTTGGATTACGGAGGGGGGATTTCGTGCGACCGAAATCATTGGCCCAGCTCCCTGTTATTTCGCGCGGGTTAACAGCATTTACCGGTGGCAGATTATTTTAAAAGGGCCAGATCCGGTTAACGTGCTTCGCGGACGAAAGCTTGGTGATTGGCGGGTTGAAGTGGACCCAGCCAGTTTGCTATAAAAAAAATCCCCACTGGCAAATAACCGTGGGGATTTTTGTGATTATTGTTGTATTACGGTAGAACGTACCAGGGATTGATAAAACCGCCCAGGTAACGGACTTCAAAGTGAAGGTGGGGTCCGGTTGAATTGCCTGTGCTGCCTGCCAAACCAATCAATTGTCCTTGATAAACGCTTTGACCACAGTTGGCCTTCCAGGTGGTTAAGTGGGCATACAGAGACTGGTAACCATTGCCATGGTCGATCATTACCATGTTCCCATAGCCACCGCCGATTGGGCCAGCGTAAACAACGAGACCGCTATCCGTTGCATAGATTGGGTCGCCGGAAGCTGTGGCGATATCAATTGCCAGATGACCAGGCCAGTAATCATTTCCAGAAAGGGCGTGGGTAGGCGCAGGCCAAACAAAAGTGCCTGTGCCATATGCTCCTGAATCACCCGTTTCGCATGCGCCAGGACCATAAATACTTTTGTTAACACCTGCTTTTCCACGCGGAATGGTTGGTACAACCCAGGTGCGGAATTCACGCTGTCCATCGGGAACCATCACAAGGGTACCTGGCTCGATCACAGGATTTATCATGTCTAGATGATTTCCAGGCCAAAGTAGAATATCTTGCGATTCTGCTTTGAGGGACGAAGCGACATTTTCAATCGTATCGCCTTCATTCCACTTATAAAGCACCCCATTGGTTGCTGGAATTAACAGATCCAGGCCTACCTCAATGGTATGCGGATCATCGTTTAACGTATCATAATTTGCCCAGAGAACAGTCTCTGGTTTTAGGTTGAATTTTTGCGCAATCCCAAAAACTGAATCGCCCTTGTCAACTTTATAGGTGATCACTTCCTCACGAGGGCGGGTGGGAATGATGGTGCGTAAGGTTGTGTCACGAAGAATAGCATCAATCCCAGTGGCAGGCTGGAATACTGGCAGCGCAGCAGCTGCTGATTGAGCAGGGATGACGGCTGCTTCTGCCTGCGATCCAGGTTCAGCCTGTGATGAGACACTGCTGACTCGTTGGAAAATCACATATCCCATTAAGGCTATCATCAAGACAGCCACCCCCCACGACAACTTCGAAAGCCAACCTTCTAATGAGCCCCTCCCTTTAGAAGCTGGTTCGGGTTGAGTGGAAAAACTTTTCACATATCCTCCATCAGGTTCTCCAGGAACTCCTGATTGTTCTTAGATTTCAGAATTCGCTGCAAAATTGCCTCAGTAGCCACAGAAGGATCCATTCCTGCACCTTGTGGTTGTTGGGCAGTCATTTGCAGGTACATCCGCCGCATCAACCAGGCTCGCTGTAACATGTCTGGCCCTAAGAGGAGGTCTTCACGACGAGTGGAAGAGCGTTCCATATCGATCGCCGGGAATATCCGCCGTTCTTGCAAACGACGAGAAAGATGTAATTCCATGTTGCCGGTACCTTTAAACTCTTCGTATACCACATCATCGAGACGTGAACCCGTGTCAACCAGGGCGGTGGCAATAATCGTTAAAGAGCCACCTTCTTCAATGTTACGGGCTGCGCCGAAAAATCGTTTGGGCGGATACAACGCAGAGGGGTCCATACCACCGGATAAGGTTCTTCCGGAAGGATTGACCACCAAGTTGTATGCTCGGGCCAATCTTGTCAGCGAGTCTAATAATATTACTACATCTCTGCCAATTTCGACTAGGCGTTTGGCCCTTTCCAGGGTGATTTCTGCGGTCCGCACATGAGATTGAACGGGTTCATCAAAGGTTGAGGCGATTACTTCCGCCTCTACGGAACGATCCATATCGGTAACTTCTTCAGGGCGCTCACCAATCAAGGCGATAATCAGATGGACTTCCGGATATTTGGTGGAAATTGAGTTCGCAATTTGTTTCATGATCGTTGTTTTACCAGCCTTCGGCGGGGAAACGATCATACCGCGCTGGCCGCGGCCAATCGGCGCAATCAGGTTGATTAACCGTGTCGAGGTTATCCCTCTCTCGGTTTCCAGGTCATATCGTTTGTCGGGAAATATGGGGGTCAATTTCTCATATACTGGCCGGCTGCGAGCGTCTTCTGGATTTTGTAAATTAATCGATTCAACCTTTAATAATCCATAATGACGTTCGGACTCGCGGGGTGGGCGGACTACGCCGATCACCATGTCTCCGTTACGCAGGTCGTAGCGGCGCAGTTGTGCCTGGGATACATAGACATCTTCCGGGCCTACCTGGTAATTGGTTCGCAAAAAGCCAATGCCTTCTTGCATGATCTCCAATATACCGCCGCGAATTTCAAGACCTTCTTTTTCTGCTTCCGCCTGCCGAATTCGTAAGATCAAATTCTCTTTTTTCAGACGGTTTGCGTTTGGGATATTAAGGTCTTTGGCAACCTGACGCAAATCACTCAAGCTGGCTTTTTCAAAATCTGAAAATTTCATTGTATTTATCCGTGATTTTAAAATGTGTAGTGTTTAGACGACAGCAATCAATCCTGCCGTCGGCAGGGTCGTCATGAACTATGAACATGCAAATAAATTGGGAAGTGAAAGGGCCCCCACCCTTTACAAGCGGTCTTGCTTCTCATATGAAATTGAGACTTCCGCAGGAATAAAAAAATTATAACATGCAGATAGTTGGGATGCAAGTTTACAAGGTACTTAATGATACAAGTTTTTTGATGAATTTACTCGTATCCATCGGAATACTGTCCAAATCAATAAGCCGAGGCTGATTCCGGTTAAGTCAACGAGCAAATCATTGATTTCCCCAATTCCTGGTGCATGCGGGGTGACTGCCAATTGAAAAAATTCCTGGAAAATACCAATCAGAATCCCGATGCTAAATATTTTTCGCAAAGGGAGCGGCTGGCCTGGGCAATCAAATATCCAGGCCAATCCGATTCCTAATATTGCGTATAAACTTGCATGCATTACAACATGCACCCAATCTGGTGCAAAGGTGGTATGAAACCAAATCCCAAAATCTGGGATGGCTTTTGCCAGCCAGGTCATCGGAAAAAGTATTCCGATGACCCATAAAGTGAGCAGGAAAATTTTCTTGATCAAAGCGACTGGTTATCTTTCCCGCTGAAACAACAGCTTAAAGTAGGTTTTAACTTTTACCTGCTGACCAGAGAGCATATGCTGTGCATTGAATAAACGTGCTGACCCCTGGATGACCAGATAGGCTGTAGCAACCATCAATGCGATGGATACAATGATTTGCCATGCAGGAACAACCGTTGCGGAAAGGCGGGTCATCATGCTGACGGGTGCAGTAAAAGGGAACAAACTTAAAATCAAGGAGATCGTTGAGTTTGGTCTTGTGATGAGCACAGAAATAAATAACAAAGGTATGATTTGAGGGATAAACACCAGTGTGGTAAGCTGAGAATTTTCTCGGATGTTGGGAATGAGCGCTCCAATTCCAGCCAATAAACTGGCATAAATAAAATACCCCAGTAAGAAAAAGATCACACCCCAGATTAAAATGGTTGGTGACAAACTGGCAGCAGAAGGTAAAACAAAAGTCTGTCCGGCTAATTGAAGTAAGAGATATCCCGAAATACTCCAAAATACGGTTTGCAGCAAACCAACCAGGGCAAGCGCAATGATTTTGCCTGTCATCAACTCTATTGGCTTTGCGGAAGTGAGCAGAATCTCCAAAATTCGATTTTGTTTCTCATTTGAAATACTGTTCAGCATTAACGATGAAGCGCCCATGATAAACATGTAAAACAACATGGTAACCATGTAGGGCAGCATAAATGTCATCACATCGTCTGGAGAGCGTTCTGGCTGATCAGATAAATAAATGGTTTCCAAATCCATTGGAGCAGCAACTTTTCCCGCAAGGCTTTGATCCCCGTTAAGTAAATTAATCTCCAATAACGTATTCAGGTCATTCGAAAGGGAAGCGCCGCCAATGGGGTTGAAATCCTGCCGGTAATATTCAATATCTCCTGTTTCAAGATAATCCGGTAAGATTACAAAGTAGCTGGAGATTTCCTGATCCAGCATCGCTTGATTTGCTAATGCGGTATTCTCGTAAAACAGTAATTTGTTTTGGTATTCGTCAGGGATCATTTTAATAATCCCACTTTGATCTACAACTCCCTGAACTTCTTCTTGTGGGGGAGCAAAGATGGTTTGGACAATATCTGGACCAGAATTGCTCTGCTTGATTACGTTGATGACCATCAGCACGATAAAGGTAATCAATGGAACCAGAATCAGAGTCAAAATATATGACCGCCGGTTTACAACCGATAAAAATTCGTATTTTAGAATCAGGCTCATTTTGTTCATCAAAAATCATCCTTTATGGCAGCTAAGCCTGTTGAGTTTTCCGGAAGAGTTCACGCAGTTTGAGCCGTTTGCCATAACGCAGCATCCCAATTCGAAATGCGCGGGCAGCAAGCCAAACAGAAAATACAGCAAAAAAGACCAGTAAACCGATGGAAACAATCAACTGCCAGGTGGGTACCGTGGTAAAAACCGTCCGCATGGGCAGGGTCATCGGCGCAGTAAGTGGGAAGAGGCTCAATCCAATTGCAAGGGGACTGTTCGGATTATTCATGATTGCACCAATAAAGTAGAATGGTGCCACAATTGGCAGGGTAAACAATCCGGCGATTTGCTGTGCCTCACGTGCTTCGGTGGCTGTTGCCCCTACCATGGCCATCAAGGCTGCTACCATGATAAATGCAGGTAAGAAGGTGACCAGCATAATCCACATGAAATTGAAATTAAGTCCCAAGCTGGCCATTTCTGGGGTAAATCGGCCCATTACTGCTATCCCTAGAAAACCGGTGAGGACCCAGGCGATTAATTGCGTTAACCCAACACTTAAATTACCGATAATCTTTCCAGCCATTAATTCTTCTGGCGAGAGGGAAGTTATAACAATTTCCATGGTTCGGTTTTCTTTTTCTTCCACTACAGCCTGCAGAAGATACCCACCACTGGTATTAATGGCAACGATAAAAAGAACACCTGAGAGTATTGGAACCAAAAGACCAAGGAAATTTCGTTCGCTGAATTCTTTCTCTTCAACGGATGATCGAACAATCAGGTTAGGCCCTTCCAAAATTCGTTCTGTAATTTTGGGCGACTGATCACTTAAAATATTTAACTGCAGCAGCTTCTGAAAATCTTCAATGACGTCATTTGAAGGCGTGTCGATGACATACAGCATCACCTGACCGGTTTCAGCATAATTCTGTGGAATTAAGAAATATGCCTGAATTTTTTTTCGGGATAAAGATTCTTTGGCAGCAGTTTCATCCGCCATTATATTAAATTTGATGTTGGGGAATAAGCTGCCGGGTTCTTGTAGTTGTGCAATGGACTCTTGTTGGATAAAGCCAGCCTGATCGATGATCGCGGCAGGACGAGAATCGTTGCTCAACACAGCGGCCAGAATCCCAAAAACAACCATTGCGGCCACAAAAAGCGGCACACTTAGTAAAGCCAAAATAAAGCGCTTTCGTAGGACATGCCGTAAATATTCATGTTTTATTACCAGCCAGGTCTTATTCATGCTTGCGCTTCTCCGCGTGAGGTGACAACCTGGATAAAAATTTCATCCAAGGTTGGCATGGCCACTTCAAACTGGTCAAGTAATATATTCTGAGCCACAAACCACCGCAGCAGTTCTTGTGGAGATGTGGTGCTGTCCAACCGTAGGCGGAAGCTGCTGTTAAAAGCTTCTCGGCTGAGAACCCCAGGGATTGTCTCTGGCAAGGGGGATAATGGATGGATCGTTACATCCGTTCCGGCATAACCACGGCGAATTTCATCCAATGGACCGTACAAAACCGTTCGCCCGTGGTTGATAAGCACTAACCGGTCGCATAACTCTTCCACCTGATGCATCTGATGAGTACACATGACGACCGTTTTGCCGTTTTGGCGTTCTTCCCGAAGAATATCTTTCACCATTTGTGTATTGACTGGATCTAATGCACTGAAAGGTTCGTCAATGATGATTAACTCCGGGTTATGGATGAGTGTGACGATCAACTGAGCCTTTTGCTGCATGCCTTTGCTTAATTCTTTGACCTTCTTTTTGCGGTGAGGAATCAGATCAAATCGCTGCATCCCCGTTTCGACACGGCGTTTTGCCTCTGCAGCCGGAATACCTTTTAACGTAGTCAAATAAACCAGGCACTGCTCTAATTGGATATCCTGATATAAACCTCTTTCTTCCGGGAGATATCCAATCCGGTTTTTCTTTTCTTCTGACATTTTGCCGCCCAAGATACTGACACTTCCGGAATCGGGTTTAAAGATATCCAAAATGGTTCGAATGGTTGTGGTTTTACCAGCTCCGTTCGGTCCAAGCAGGCCAAAAATTTCCCCTGGTTCTACGGAAAATGAGACATGATCGACCGCGCGCTGTGTTCCAAAGTTTTTAACAATGTCTTCAACCTGAATAGTACTCATTTGCTCAATCCTTTAATTTATTATCGTCGAGGTAATTATAGCAAAACCATAAAAATACCTCCCTGTCCACATGACCAGGGAGGTGTCAATATAACGAATGGTATCTTGCTATTCTTTTTCGTAGGGTTCGCCGTCTGCAGCAGGCATCTGGCCTTTACCAACCACTCCAGCCAGGATCACCATGGTGGCGACGTAGGGCAGCATGGCGGTAAACTGGTTGGGAATCCGGCTGCCGACCAGCGATAAGGATGGACCAAATGATTCAAAGAAACCGAATAAGAGGCTGGAACTAAATGCGCCAACCGGTGTCCAGTTACCAAAAACCATCGCAGCCATGCCGATGAAGCCTTTACCGGCCGTCATCAATTCTTCGAACCGGCCAATCGACCCGATCGTGAAGTAAGCGCCAGCAAAACCAGCCACTGCGCCGCTGAGCAATACAGCCATATAACGTGTGCGAATGACATTGATACCCAGCGTATCGGCCGCTTTGGGATGTTCGCCGACCGAGCGCAAACGCAGTCCCCAACGAGTGCGGAAGAGAGCGATTTGCAACACAATCAGCAAGATGAACATCGCGTAAACAAAGATGTTGGAGTTAAAAAACAACGGTCCAATGAAGGGGATATCAGCCAGCAGAGGAATGGGCAGACGGGGAGCCAACGGGGCATTGTTTAAGTTCTGGTAGGTTTGCATGAATTTCGATGAGATAAACGAACTCATCCCCGTAGCAAAAATATTGATCACCGTACCAGAAATAATTTGGTTTACCTTGTATTTAATCGATAGAATGCCATGCACCAGGGCGAGTAAAACCCCTGAAAGGATAGCAGCCAGCAGCCCCCACCAAATGCTCTTGGTGATACTGCCAACCAATGCTCCAGACATTGCTGCTTGAAGCATCATGCCTTCGACGGCGATATTCACCACGCCAGAGCGCTCAGATAACACGCCTGCAAAGGCTGCCAGCGCAATCGGAACCGCAAGCACAATTGACCCGTAAAGTAAACCACCCAGGTTGAATGACTTGCCAGCTGCCGTCCAAATGAGCAGTGCCATGATGAAGCCAAACAGGACAAAGGCTAACACCATGTTGGCTCGTTTACCAAAACCTCGGACAAGCTGGTAAATACCTGCCAGTCCACAGAAGATCGCTAAAACCCAGAGGGTAATTTGCGTTGGTAGAACAACAGATCCAGCCACACCACGGGTAATTCCACCCGGAGTTAAACCAAAGGTAGTGGTTAGACCCGCATCCACCTGGGTTGCAAACAGTAATATATTTAACACAGCAGCTAACACAAAAATTGAGCCCAGGATATACTGCCGTTTCTTTGATACAACTTCAATCTTACGATGGGTGATCACTGTTGATGTTGCCATGATCACTTACCTCCCTGCGCAGCAGCGGCAGCAATTACCTCATGTTCCGGTTTGGGAGCGCGCAGCCGGTAGATGGTGCGGATAATTGCAGGTGCTGCAATAAAGATGATGATGAAAGCTTGCAGAATGGAGATGATGTCGATGGGGATGGCTGTGGCTAATTGCATTTTGGTTGCGCCGTTGCGCAAGAAGCCAAACAGCAAGGCAGAAAGGACAACACCGATTGGATTGTTATTGCCTAATAAAGCCAGGGCAATCGAATCAAAGCCAAAGCCAGGTGAAAAGCCCAAGGCGAGTGACCGGTTTACAGCGAGGATTTCATTTGCGCCAGCCATACCGCAAAGCGCACCTGAAAGTGACATGCCGACAATCGTCGTTGTGACGATGCTCATACCGGCGTATCGGGCGGCATTGGGGTTTGCGCCAACCGTTCGTAAATTGAAGCCCCAGGTTGTTTTAAAGAGCAGCCAGTAAACGAAGACAGCCACACCCAGCGCAATGAAGAATCCAAGGTGGAAACGGATTGGTTTATCAAAGAACTGGGGAATTTCAGCACTTTTTTCAATAAATGGACTTAACGGCACACCACCAGAATTAGGCCGCGACATAGGACCCGTCAACAGCCATTCTGTCAGGCGGAAGGTGATCCAGTTCATCATGATCGTGTTAATCACTTCACTGCCGCCTGTTCTTGCTCTTAACCAGCCAGGGATCAAACCCCAAAGTGCACCAGCGGCAGCACCGCCGAGAAAAGCCAGCGGCATGTGGATGTATGGCGGTAAACCTTTGATGGCATAACCGAGAAATGTTGCCGCGGTTGCCCCGATGAAGATTTGGCCTTCGGCACCAATATTGAACAAGCCAGCCCGAAAACCAAGGGCAACGCCTAAGCCGGTGAAAATATACGGAACAGCCACGACCAGGCTTTCTAATGCCGGATTTAAAGCGCGGCGAATTTCCAACCCGCCGTCAGCCTGAGGGCCTGCTTGCAGAGCAGCAATAATTCGAGCAGGATCTCCAAAGGCACCAATGAAGAGAGCTCCATATGCGGTTGCGATTGCCTTCCAGGCTGCTGCCAAACCAGCTCCGATAGATACCTGGAAAGCAGCCCAAACACTTTCGGTAGTTGCGCCAATTAATAACGCGCCTAAAATCAGCCCTGTAACCACTGCCAAAACTGCAATGATGACAGTCTGGCCTCCGCGCTTTTTCTTTTTCTTGGAGGGGCTGTTTACAAGTTCCTCAATCAAAATTTTGCTAACGTCTTTCTTTTCAGGTTCTTTATTCACAGAACACCCCCGCTAAAGACTGGTTTCAACTACTTGTGAAGGAGCTTCCCCCGATTCATCCACATCAATGGAAACCCCCGCCATTAACAAACCAACCTGCGATTTGGTAACTTTTTTGGCGTCCACGATTGCGATGATCTTGCCCCGGAACATGACCGCAATCCGGTCGGACAATTCCATGATTTCATCCAGTTCGGAAGAAACCACTAATACTGCACAGCCATCATCACGCTTCTTGATGATTTGGCTGTGAATATATTCGATTGAGCCAACATCCAGGCCGCGGGTTGGCTGGCTGGCCACCAAAAAGCGAATCGGGCGGGATAATTCGCGGGCAATGATCACTTTTTGCTGGTTGCCACCCGAGAGCGAACCCACAGAAATGTCTGCGCCAGGTGTACGCACATCAAATTGTTTAATTAATTTGTCGGCGTTTGCTTTGATCACTTTATCCTGTAGTTGAACCCCTTTGGCATACGGTTCAAGATAATAGGTGTTTAACACCATATTGTCATGAATGGGGAAGGGGAGAACCAGGCCAACCTTTTGCCGATCTTCTGGAACGTGGGCGCAGCCAAGTTCGGTAATTTTCCGCGGGTTTGCATAGGTGATATCTTCACCAAGGATTTTGATGGCCCCCCCGGCGGGTTTCCGTAAACCGGTAAGTGCCTCAACAAATTCAGTTTGACCATTTCCTTGAACACCTGCAAGGCCAACGACCTCGCCAGCGCGCACCGTTAGATCAACCTCATCTACCATGACCTGATTCAGCTCATCGGTCACGGTTAGTTTGTTAATATCAAGGACAACATCGCCCGGTTTTGCCGGAGTTTTTTCTACTTCCAGGTTGACGGCACGGCCAACCATCATCGCGGCGAGTGTGTTTCGGTCAGCATCGGCGGGTTTGGTTTCGCCAATCACTTTGCCGCGGCGAATAACCATGATTCGATCGGCAACATCCAACACTTCACGCAGTTTGTGTGTGATGAAGATGATTGATTTTCCCTGCTTGACGAGGGAACGCATGATTTCAAATAATTCATCGGCTTCTTGGGGGGTTAACACAGCGGTTGGTTCATCAAAGATGAGAATATCCGCTTCACGATACAATAACTTGATGATTTCAACACGCTGCTGCACGCCCACCGGCAAATCCCTCACATACGCCCAGGGATCCACTTCGAGATTATAGGTGTGAGAGATTTCTGTGATCCGAGCGGCTGCTTTTGGCCGGTCAAGGAATCCAGCGGCCTTGAGCGCTTCATCCCCCAGCATCACATTGTCGGTTACCGTAAATACGGGAATCAGCATGAAATGCTGGTGGACCATGCCGACCCCGGCGTGAATTGCATCGGTGGGGGAATGCACAGTGATCTTTTTCTCCCGTACCAGGATTTCACCCTCGTCTGGTTGGTATAGACCGTAGAGGATGTTCATCAAGGTTGTTTTTCCAGCGCCGTTTTCGCCTAATAAGGCCAAAATCTCACCCTCATTTAGGGTGAGATCGATGTGGTCATTGGCGAGCACACCTGGAAATTGTTTTGTAATGCCCTTTAGCTGCAAAACAGGAGCCATAATTACTCCTTATAAAAAATGTAGAAAATATTAATTAAAATATTCTACCATAGGAGAGCTAAAATCAGACGCTCTCCGGGTGAAAAAATATTAATATTCATTCATTTGAATAAAAAACCGCCACCATTACTGGTGACGGTTTCTTTGTTTGGCGTTTTAGTGATTAGGGTTTGACTTTGACGGTGCCGGCGATGATGTCAGCTTTGAGTTTTTCGATCTCAGCAGCAAGTTCAGCCGGAACGGTCTTCTCGAAGTCGTGGTAGGGGGCGATGCCTACACCACCATTGGCCAATGAACCAACTTCCACACCACCAGCGAAGGTGCCGTCCAGGACTTTCTTGACGACTGCCATGGTGGTGGC
>JAJUJY010000269.1 GCA_029265085.1 Chloroflexota bacterium | reverse complement strand
CCTGACGGGTGTCGCAGCCACGGACCCCTCGGATTCTTCCACCTCGCTGTTGAACGTGCGTACTTACGAATACGAAACTGGCCTGTTGGATTTGTTGGGCATCCCGGAAAGCAAAGATTGGTTCCCGCCGGTGTACCGTTCTGGTCAAAAAGTTGGTGAAGTCACAAGCGCAGCAGCACAACAAAGCAGGCTGCCCCAGGGACTGCCGGTGGTGATGGGCGGCATTGATGTGGCCGTAGTGGCCGCCGGAGCCGGTGTGGTGCAGCCAGGAGACGCCCTGACCATTATTGGTACTACACTCTGCAATGAAGTTGTATTAAATGAAGAGAGGTACGATCCTCGCGAAACGCGCGGCTCGACATTGCGGCACGTCAGCCCGGACAGCTTCCTGCGGGTGATGGCAACTTCCAGCGGCACCAGCAGCATTGATTGGGCGCGGCGTACTTTTGCCGCGGGTCTTTCCTTTGCCGAGATTGAGCAGGGTATTTCCGAAATTCCGGCTGGCTGCGAAGGGGTGATGTTCCAACCGTATTTGTACGGCGAACGCGCTCCGTTCCGCGATGCCGCTGCAACCGGCGGCTTTTACGGACTTTCTGCCCGGCATACGCCTATGCACCTGATGCGGGCGGTGTACGAAGGATTGGCGATGTCGCTGGTGGATTGCTATCAGGTACTTCCCGCGGTTCGGCATGTCATCCTGGCGGGGGGCGGTGCGAACAGCGGTGCTTTGTGCCAGATGATGGCGGACGGCCTGGGGCTGCCAACCGGACGGCTGGCGCTGCCGGAGTTGGGATTACAAGGGGCGTTTTTACTGCTGAATGGACAGATGCAGGCAGGGGAACAGGCGGATGTGCGCTGGTTCCAACCAGATACTGCCCGGCATAATTTTTATCAAGCACAGTACAAACTTTTTGTCGAATTAAGAAATTCATTGGGAAATTATTGGAGTTCTCGCGAAGCGCTGTTCCGCTCTCGCCCAATATAAAAAATATTGAGGGAATGAATGATGAAAATTATTGTAACAATGCACATGGTTGAAGAGCAATTGGCAAGGCTGCGTGAGCGGGCTGAAGTCGTGCAAACGGGTTGGGCAGTCACCGGTAACAAATTAACCGAAGCGGAATTAGACGAGGTGCTGGTTGATGCTGATGCGCTGCTCGTTGGATACGAACGGGTTCCAGCCTCGGTTATTTTGAAAGCACCGCACCTGAAACTGCTCGGCTGCTCGCGGGCAAATCCAGTCAATATTGATAGCGCCGCGGCCAACAGCCGGGGAATCCCGATCCTTTACACGCCGGGACGCAACGCGAACACTGCGGCTGAATTCACGATGGGGTTAATGCTGGCCGAATCGCGCCATATCTGCCGTTCCTATCATGCGCTCAAGACCGGGCTTTATTTAGGCCAACCGATGGATCATTTTTCCGGCGCAGACACGAAAGAAGATGTCACATGGACACTGGACGGCCTTTCTCCATATAAGATTTATCGCGGAGTGGAGTTGTGCGAGCGTACGCTGGGCTTGATTGGCCTGGGGCATATCGGCGCGCGTGTGGCGAAATTCGCTCAAGGCTTTGATATGCGCGTGATTGCGTTTGATCCTTATCTCAGCCCGGAACGCGCTCAGGAAATGGGTGTGGAACTGGTCAGCCTGGATGAGTTGCTGCGCCAATCCGATTTTATCTCGGTGCATTGCAAAGTCTCGGATGAGACAAAGGGTCTGTTGGATAAGCGTGCCTTCTCGTTGATGAAGCCGACAGCGTACGTGATCAACACGGCCCGGGCGGTGATTGTTGACCAGGAAGCCTTGATCGATGCGCTGCAGAACCATAAGATTGCCGGGGCTGCAATGGATGTGTACTGGTACGAACCGCTGCCAAGCAACCACCCGCTGCTCAGCCTGGATAATGTGACCTTCACCCCGCACCTGGGCGGTGCTACCGAGGATGTGCCCGTGCGCCATTCCAAGATGATTGTGGATGATGTGCTGGCCTGGATGGACGGTAAGCAGCCCGAGCGGGTATTCAATGCAGCCGCACTGCCGCACCCGGTAAAATAATTTCTTTGCTATATCTCCGGTCCGAATTTTCCCCTCCGGACCATCGCCAAAGTGAGAGATTGGAAACAGTCTCTCATTTTCGTTGTTAATTCCCTATCCTTGATTCTCAATTTCGGATAAAATCCGATGATTGGGAAACATGATGCACCAAACCAACCCTGCTGCACCACAACCGCAAGCTTCCATGCGTTCCGAGTTGCTTTTCCGGGCGGTGGATGTGATTCTCCTGGCACTGATTCTGGTGGGGGCAATTTTCCGGCTTTCCTGGGTCAATTGGAGCCAGGGCGCTAACCTGCACCCAGACGAATACGGTCTGACCTCCACGCTGACTGCGCTGCAAATTCCGAAAAACCTGGACGGCTATTTTAATACCCGCATTTCGCCAATCAGTCCGTATAACAAATATGATGAACAGGGTAATTTCCTGGCGAATGGACCGGACAACCGCATGCGCTGGGGCCAATGGCCGATAATTTTGCTGCGCTGGATGGGGGAGGCCACCGGCAACACCGGTTATGATCAGATTCGCCTGATGGGGCGGACGATTTCAGCCTGCCTGGATCTCCTTTCGATTGGATTGCTTTATTTGATTGGAAGGCGGCTGTACGGCCACCGGGTTGGACTGCTGGCAGCGGCACTCTCCTCACTTGCCGTGATGCAAATACAGCAGTCTCATTTTATGACGGCGGATAATTTCGCGGTCTTTTTTACCGTCCTTTCGCTGTATAGTGCGGTGCGGATTGCTCAGCAGCCTGCGTTGGTGCGCTGGGCGGTTCCTGGCCGCCAACGGTCCTATACCTTGCGCCGGAACGGCTGGGTCTGGTACGCTGCCTTTGGGGCGGCGTTTGGTATGGCCATGGCTTCGCGAATCAATCTGCTGCCGCTGGCGGGCATGGTGATCGTGGCTGCCTTTATCAGTGTGGCTGACCTGAAACTTGGTACGCGCCAGGATTTGCAGAAAATTATTCTGACCACGCTCATGCTGTTGGTGATTGCCGGATCGGTTTCATTAGTGACATTCCGGCTGACCTCGCCCATGACATTTCGCGCGGCCACCGGCAATACCAGCCTGTTGACCCTGCATTTTAACCAGGATTGGTTGGATTCGATGCAGGTGGCTTCGATGGAATCGAAAGGAATTGGCGGCGGACCGCCTTCCGAGCAGTGGGCCAGTCGTCCGGCGATTATTTTTCCGCTCGTCAATATGGTGATGTGGGGCATGGGTCTGCCGTTGGGATTGGCTGCCTGGGCTGCTTTTGGCTGGATTGGCTGGCAAATCTTCCGCTGGGGGCGCCGCTGGCAGGCACATTTGCTGCCCTGGGTCTGGGTGGGCGGTTATTTCCTGTTTATGGGGACGCGCTGGGTAAAATCGGTGCGGTATTTCTTGCCGATCTATCCATTTTTGGCTCTACTGGCAGCGTGGGGGTTGGTGGAAATATTTCGTGTAGCCAATGGGAAGAAAAAGAGTATTCCCGGTTTGCTGCTGGTGCTGGTCATTGGGGGCACGTTTGCGTATGCCAATGCTTTTACTGCGGCAGTGTACCGCCAGGATCATACCCGCGTTCAGGCGGTTAAGTGGATTTATCAAACCATTCCTGCGCCGTTCCATCTTGGATTGAGTGGCGAACAGGGCAGCTTTGCGCAGCCGGTGGGGGCTCCTGACGGGCTGCAGATCCAGTCAGGGCAGCCTTACAGTGTCCCTTTCCGGGTGGAGAGGGCGGGATTATTAAAACAGGTTCTTGTCCCGCATGTGGTTGGTTTAGAAGGGGCCGCAGAATTGCGCATAGCCATTTCGGTTGATCCGGCAGGCAGTAATTTACTGGATGAAGCCCGATTAACGATCCAACCGATCAGCCAGGGTTTCCCCGGTGACACGGCTGCAGGCCAGTTCCAGGGCACCCTTTTGCAGGCTGATCAGATTT
>JAJUJY010000207.1 GCA_029265085.1 Chloroflexota bacterium | reverse complement strand
GGCGATAATCACTGCACCTATATTATCCCGATTAAAACCAAGGAGAAAGCAAATGAGTGAAACTCCCGGTACCAATCGCCCGGTTTGGGAAGCGGAATCAACCCACCCCGATCTTTGCAAAAAAATTCGTGATGGTTTAAACGAAGTTTTGGATCCGGAAATTGGTTTAAGCGTGATTCAATTAGGGCTCATTCGGAATGTCAAAGCGGACCCTGACCAGGTTTTGGTACGAATGATCTTAACCACCCCGTTTTGTCCATACGGCCCTGCTTTGATTGAAATGACCCGCCAAAAAGCAGAAGAATCAACAGGTTTACCAGCTGCCATTGAGTTAGGTATGGAGGTTTGGGATTTCTCCATGATGGAAGAGGGGGTTGATATGGATTGGGGTCTTTATTAATATAAAAAATCAACGGGACCGCTGGGTCCCGTTTTGATTTTAATTGGATAGTCCTTTAATTTTTTGGACAATTTCATCCGTCAGATCAAATAGATCCGAAAATTTTAATGCCAGTCCAAAATTACCTTTCAAGCTGACCTTACCCTGCATATAGGCACGCATGCCGTCTAATTTACCGGTCATGATATCCAATGCATCTTTGCTGTCAGCAGAAAGTGTCAAGGACGGATTGACCACCTCTCCTTGTTGAACATGGCATGTTTGGTTATGGATCGTAACATACCAGTTCCCGCTATTCTCGCCGCTGAGCAAAAATTGGATCACAGCATCCATTCCCGCAGCTCGTTCTGGCCGAAATGCGGATGGCAATAAATCCATCAATTCTTGAAAAACCGTATTGCTCAAGATTACCTCCGCATTTATTTTACCGGATAACTCCAATTCTTGGGATGACACATACAATCTATACCAATTTTTATATCGCCTTAACCATAATCAGGCAGGGATTATTTTCATCCCAAATCTGTTTAAACTCTTCTAGCGGAAGAAAACCAACCCTGGTATAAAACGCACGTGTTTGTGCGTAGTTTGGATCACTGTCCGATGGACCAAGCGTCTTAACTTGTAGGATTTTTACTCCTTGCGAGGTCAAATATGTTTCTGCCGCCTGCATCAAATGGTGGCCAATCCCATTACCGCGGCAAGTTTTTTTCACTCCCATAACAGAAATTTCAGCTGTTTGGGAAAAATATTGTTTAAGGCTAATAAATCCGACCGTTTCACCATTTTGACTGGCCAAAAAAGTTGGTGAGTTGTCAATTTCATGTAGAAATTGGACGATAGCAGATTCAATCCCAAACCATTCGGGCAAATCTCTCAAAATTGGTTCACAGACTTTTGAGCAATTGAACTCTGGCCCGACAATATCTAGATTCATTGAAATCCTCGAAGTTATACTTTGACAATATTACCATTAAATTAATTGAGGAGTTACATTGACAAAAAAAACAGGCGGTCCATAAACCGCCTGTCTCTCCGAAAGCTCAGGAAAATATAAGCTAGAAGGCACTATCAGGTTTCCAAACCTTCCAAACTTTCCCAACCAATTGTGGTCCGGGTTGTAAGGTTGGTTTCCCTGGCTGCCATCCAGAAGGCGTCACTTCACCTGTTTTAACCACATGTTGGAATGCTTTCACCTGGCGAATTAATTCAGATACATTCCGGCCAACCTCTGGGGTTAAAACCTCCATTGCACGGATATTAAAATCAGGGTCAATAATAAAACGACCTCGAATATCTACACCAGCTTCTTCATCATATACACCATACACTTCCCCCACGCGGCCGCCCGCATCGGAGAGCAGCGGGAAAGGTACGCCGCCTTCGACCATTTTCGATAATTCTTCTTCTTGCCAGACCTTATGACTAAACCGGCTGTCTGTGCTAATGGCAAGAATCTGGACACCAAGAGATTGTAATTCAGGATGTTTGACGGCAACTGCCGACAATTCAGTCGGTCAGACAAAAGTAAAATCACCTGGATAAAAACAAATGACAATCCACTTCTCTTTAAAATCGGAGAGACGGATATTCTTAAATCCACCATCCACAAAAGCACTTAGCTCAAAATCAGGAGCAGGCTTCCCAACACGCGCAATCATTTTTGTCTTCTCCTTTCCCTTATATTCAGAGACTGGCATAGATTTTGATTCGATAGATTCAGCAATTACCGGCCCTTTTGCAGGTTGGACACAGGATTCTTTTTTATCAACCATAATTTTCTCCTTCACCTGTTTTCTGAGCTTTCGTTCTTGAAAAATGATCCATCTTTATTATAGCAACTCTCCAAAAATTCAAACCTTCCCCATTCCGGTTACTCTTACGCTGCATCAATTCAACCAGACTGAAATCATCCAAGTAGATCATGTTCGATTTATAATCGAATAGAGATTTCCACTTTGAGGTACAGCATGATCAGGACGATATATTTTCCGGCAACCGGCACCCCTCAGAAAGATCTTTCACGAGATGACATTCGACAGAAATTGTCTCATCCAGATGGTTGGGTTTGGGTTTCACTTGAAAATGCGAATGAAGCCGAAATTAATGAATATTTAAACCAATTATTCCATTTCCATCCTCTGGCCATTGAAGATTGTTTAAGTGCTGGTTACCAAACCCCAAAAATTGATGATTACAACAGTTATATCTTTATTGTTGCCCATGTCTTATCAAACAATCACGGGAAAACAGAAATCGAGACCAACGAGTTGGATCTGTTCCTGGGAAAGAATTTTTTAGTCAGCGTTGATCATTGTGAAATAATGACACCGGTTGTAAAAGTATGGCGAAAGCTGGAACGGGATGAGCGTTTACAAAATAATGGCCCTGACTTTCTCTGCCATTCTTTGCTGGATATGTTGGTCGATGAATACCTGCCGTATTTAGATCATTTAGAAGACGAGATAGAACTGCTGGAAGACCGGATTCTGGAAAAACCAAAAACAGAATACATGTCGCAAATTTTGGACTTAAAGCATATCACCACCTCTTTACGCCGGGTTGTATCACCTCAACGTGAAATGATGAACCGGTTGAGCCGTGATGAATTTGCGATGGTTGACCGCCAATCCAGGATATATTTTCGAGATATTTACGACCATCTCGTGCGCATCCAAGAAATGAGCGAAAATATTCGCGATATGATTTCCAGTGCACTGGAAGTATATCTCAACGCAACATCGATGCGATTAAATGAGGTAATGAAGGCACTAACCATCGTATCAACCATATTCCTGCCGCTTTCCTTTGTCGCTGGCGTCTATGGAATGAACTTCACTTACATGCCGGAAATTCAATGGATTTGGGGATATCCTTTTGTATGGCTGATCTTTATTTCAATCGTGATCGGAATGTTGGTTTTTTTCAAAAAGCGGGGATGGTTTTAATTTTTCCAACAAGCAAAATACGAGATATTTTGATTGGTCCTGTCGAAAGACGGGACTTATTTTTTGTTTTCAGGAGGTTAATAAATCATTCTTGACATTTTAGAATTATTGTTCTATTATTAATGCAAATTAGACACTGGATTATGTACAGTGCTGGAGGTAAATATGTCCGGTACAAAATTTCAAATCAACACATCAATCAATCGTTTGCCAAGCACCATCTTATCAAACCGCGGTTGGGTTCTGGGTACCATTCTAGTCACCGCTCTAATCGGCTTTGAAATGTTTAATTTCAGCACCACCCAGGTAGCCTTGCATGACTTATTAGGAGATCTGAAGTTTGTCGGAATTACCTGGGCAACGATCCTTTCAATTGCATTTTGCGGAATTGACTTTGCCGGGATCGCACGCTTATTTATCCCGGAAAGCCAGGTAAATGACACCAAAGAAACCTGGTATTTGTTTGGCGCCTGGCTGCTGGCAGCAACAATGAATGCCTTATTAACCTGGTGGGGAGTATCCCTGGGAATGGCAAACCGCACATTACAAAGTTCAGCCTTCATTCAAGCGGAAACTCTGGTAGAAATTGTGCCTATCTTCGTTGCTTTGTTAGTATGGGTAACCAGAATATTGTTAATCGGCACGTTTTCAGTTGCTGGGCCGCGCTTGTTTACCCAAGATCAGCCAGTCCAGGCTGTTACTCGCCCAGCCATTTCGGCCAATCCACGCCCACGCACTGCATATCAGCCAGTTGCAGCGTCTTCGTTAGCGCAGGCTTCCACCCCAGTCTCTACACTTCAGCGCCCTGCTCCCAGGCCATCCGCTCGTCCTGAACCCGAGTATGTATCTGACCCGTCATTTAGCACAGCACAGCCCGCCTACCACAGCCTATCTGGACGGACAAATTCAAACAACCAACAAACACGTCAATTTTAACCATTCAATACTTTTTCAAAAAAAGCTATTTGGATAATATTTCCAGATAGCTTTTTTCATAATCTCAAATATCTTATTGACTCGCGGCCTGGATGGCTTGATTAACATCGCAAAATATTTTTGCACCAACCTTGCTTAAAGCAGTGGTTTTCATGGAATCACTGGCGATTCCATACGCATCAACAGATATTTGCGCATTTTGGTCCGCTAATATTTGAGCAGCCGCTTGAACAGCCTGGATTCCGATGGGTGAATCCTCAAATATTTTTATACTGCATTGGTTTAGAAAAAATGGAGAACAATCTTCTAGGTTTATATCGTCTTTCCAATAAATTTTGCGATCAGGAAACCGCATTAACATCGCCCGGCGCAAAGCAATTTGCGGCTCCATTCCAAAGGCTGTCATTACGGCAGCCAAAGCCTGAAATGGATCTGGTTTCATTAACTTTTCAGCCGGGAACCCCGTTTGTTGTTCCACATAAAGTAAATCTCCATATCCAATTTTTGGGAGATCAGCCAAACCTGCCGTTGACAATGCCGATTCTGCTTCCGGGCTGTATCCTGCTTCGACCACCCGCATAGGTACAGGCGGGCTTGAGGGGCGCGCAGTCATCGCACAAATATGCCAATCTTGTGATTCCTGTCTTTGCCTGAGAAGTTGAACCGTATTGTTCGTAATATTGGGGCGGTCATATTGTTTTAAAAACGAAATGGTCTCAAAGGGTGGTTTAAAACCATATACTTCAGAAAACAAATTACTCCCCATCACCAATGTTTGGAATATTTGGGTTACCTGGTGTTTATCAACCCGGCGGGAATTACAGAATGTTTCACCCAACAACTTCATTTTGCGAAAATTTGGAAACAATTCGGGATCTTCGCCGTTTTGAATTGCTTGATATATGTTCTCCAGGATAGGAACACCATTTCCAAAATAGCGGGTTAATCGGCGAAATATTTGCTGATAATTAACACAGACTTCTTTCGGTGTTTGCCCAATAAGAGCATTGCGATTCGCTGCATCATCATGGTCAATAATTGCCGCCAGGCAGAGTGGGATCATATCCCATTCACCAGTAATGCCGTGAGCTTCTAAAAATTGCAGATCCTGCTCGGTTGGGAGATTATAAGAAACAGATATTTTCGTTTTACAAACCCGTTGAATGGTCTCTAAAACGGCTTTTCGGTATCCTCCCGGTGAAACAAGAACACCGTCTAAATCAAATAAGATTACTGATGGTTCAGGCATGATGATTGGCTCGCATGAATGATGTGATTTCTGTCTTCCAATTCTAACGGACAATTAGAAATCTGACTGAAACTTGAGCAGAATTTTTCTACATCGAACCTCTTTAAGATTAGAATATTTCAGTCTAAGAATTCATACTATAATATCCCTATTATTTTTTTATTTTGAAAGGGGTAATTATGATCCAAATAGCAACGGACAGCTGTGCAGATCTCAGCCCTGAATTAATTTCTCAACATGGTATTTCTGTCATCCCCCTTCAGGTATTTATTGACAATAAAAATATTTTGGATGGCGATCTCACATTAAAGGAATTGTTCAGCCTGGTAGAGGCGACTGGACAGCTGCCCAAAACATCGGCGCCAGCCGTTGGAGAATTTATCAAACTTTTTGAAAAAGCAGACGAAACCATTTATATCGGGATTTCTTCTCGCCTTTCAGCCACCCATCAAAATGCCTGTCTGGCAGCCAGCCATTTCTCTGATAAGAAGATCCATATCGTTGATTCCTTAAATTTATCCACCGGTATTGGCCTGCTGACGCTCAAGGCTGTAGATTTACGCGACCAGGGACGATCTGCTGAACAAATCGAGAAAGATATTTTGGAAACGAAGTCGAAAGTGTGCACCTCGTTTGTAATTGATACAATGGAATATCTCTACAAAGGAGGCCGTTGTAATGCTTTACAAGCCATATTTGGTTCCATGTTACGCATCCGGCCTGTCATCGAAGTACGGCAAGACGGCACAATGGGCGTTAAAGAAAAAGTTCGTGGAAACAGGCTCAAGGCATTAAATTCCATGCTGGAAGATTTTAAGAATCATCTTCCCGACATTGATTTCCACCGGGTATTTATCACACATACCGGTTGTGACGATGATGCCGAGTACTTAAAGACCGAATTACTTAAAATTGCGCCCATTGAGAATGTTTTAATTACCTATGCAGGTGCTACAATTGGCAGTCATTGCGGACCCAACACCATTGGTATTTTATTTCTTCGTAAATAATCAATTCATCGAAAGACTTAAATCAAAACGGCCTGTTTTTTGAAGTGCACCCCAACGGGTAGACAGAAAAAGAAAGCTGCCTCACTAACTGGACAGACACCTTACCTGGTAGGGTGTCTGTTTTGTTTTCAATTGTATCCGTTCATAGTTGTAGAAATAAATATATTCATCAACTAGTTGT
>JAJUJY010000038.1 GCA_029265085.1 Chloroflexota bacterium | reverse complement strand
GATCAGGCGCGAATTATTAATTTCAGCCCGCACACCCCACCCGCCCGGCACAAGCAGCCAATCCAGCGCAGGGCAATCCTCCAGGGTTGTATCCGGCAAGACGCGCAAACCACCTTTGGTCAGCACAGGCTCAAGCCGCTCCGCAACCAACAGTGCCTCAAACGGTGAAGGATCATCACGGCGGCGGGATGCAGGTCGGCAGTTTAAAGGTCAACTGGGTGTATAACCCGATGCCGCCAGTGCCCGGACAGATTTTCCCTAAGCCCGCGGCACTACCGGTCTCAGATTTTTAGACAAAAGTTATCGCTAGTACAACATATATGTGTGAAATTTATGGTAATACTGCCTGTGCTTTCAACCTACGGCGTTGCTTCTGCGCATGTTGCCAGGAAATCGAAGCTGTTTCTTGGTAGTTTTTGCGCGATTTCTTGATTGCTGATGAAGAAACTGTTATCCGAAAGCTGCCAGTTGTCTCCATCGAAGTCTTTAACGTAATTTTCCCCGTTTTCATCGAGGCTATATACCTGTAGGTGCGAGTAATATCCATCCAGGCTAAAAACATACTTCCCGTCGTCTGTCCAGGCAGGCGGCATGTGGGAACCTTCGCCAAGTTCGCGGATTGTGCCGGTTTGGATTTCCAATAGATAAACTTTGCGGGTAGTGGGATTGCTGTCTTTAGAATTCGCGGTAAAAGCCAGTTTAGTGTTATCCGGCGACCAGATCGGGGTGGATATATTATCGTAACCGGATACTTCATGAATTTCGTTGATGTTTTTCAAGTCAACCCAATGGATAACTGGTTGTAAACCTGTCCCCTGATACAGGTAAGCAAAGTGATCCCCGTCTGTTGCCCGGTCGCAATAAAAACCAGCCGACCCGATTTCCAGGCTGCCCAGGTAATACGGACCTTGATAGATGTCAATCAGGTTTCCTTTTGAGAGGTCGTAAAGATCCAGCGAAATCCAATTAAATTGAAGAGCCAGGCCGGCGGGGTCAAAACCTGCGGGTGCTGGACGATCATCCAGGTTGGGGCGCAGATCACCTGATGGAATGACTTGAAAAGCCTGGCCCGGGAGCGGGGTGTCATATTGGATATCCAGTACGCGAATTGACTGCAAATCATCTTCGATCCCAAGCACAGCGCCGGAATCCATCGAAATCCAGGCCCTGACATTTTCTCCCTTCAAAACAAGCACCTTTTCCCCTGCCAGGCTGCTTTCTCCGGCGATTTCCAGTCCCGGTTTATTGGCGAGGTCATGACCAAAGTAAAACGCCATGAGCGGGTCGGCCTGCTCAAAAGAATGAATATTCCACTCCTTCCCGGCTTCAATAAACTGGTTGTTATCATTGCGGAACATTTTGCTGCCATCGCTGAGGACTGCGTAGGCAGCGGTAACCGAAGCAGGAAAAGCCACTTCTGAAGCGCCAGGGATGGGCGGGGATACTGACAAAACCCCGTGACCTTCCCGGTCCAGCCAGGTGCTGAAATAAATACCGTCGCCGGTTTACTGATTTTGGTAGTGCCCGCGCAGCCACACGGTCTTCCATCCCGGAGAGTTGATCTGTTCCAGCAGAATGCCAACCGTTGTGTTGCCAGTGTATGGGGAAATCTCCGGCCAGGTCTCAGCGGAGGATGCGATTGGGGAAGGAGCAGGGATGGCAGCCTGCTTATCCGCCTGGGTCTCCAGATAGGTACAAGCGGATAAACAGGCTAATAAAAAGGTGGATAGGATCAGGTTGAATATTTTAAGTTGAAACATGATCGGTGTTATAGCTCAAAATAGAAAGCTTTTATTTAGGGGATCATCGAGCCAGACTTGTTTCGTAATTGTCAGTAATTGGGCTACTCCAACCATAATTTTGCCATTGGTGTGTTGAGGCAAGCCCCATTCGCTCGTTTGAACAGCCTCCAGTGGCAAAAGCAAAGCTTTTTACAGTAGAATTTGCAATGTAAGTATTATAGGCTGCCCATCCTCCATTATTTTGGGAAGCTACAATGGTTCCAGCACAGATTCTCCTTTGCGCCCAAGTTGTTCCTCCTAAATAAGAATAATTTACCGAACCTGGAGTTCTACTTTGCACAAAGGCATTCCAGGTGCTTGTCCCTTTCTCGTAGTTGTGATATTTGGTGTAAGTATTTCCATTATAAATTGTGTAACCAGTCAAAGTAGTGTAAGCAGCAAAAGCAATTGAATATGATGTTGCAAGCAGCATGAGAAGTAAGATACTCGTGAGCAAATAGCGAGAATTTTTTTTCATTTTAACCCCTCAATTTCAACAGTGTACAATTTCCAATCCAGGCTATCGTAATGATCAAAATACCACTGAATCTCTTCAGGCAGCACTGGTATGGTTTCGGCTAGAATGCCATCGATTTCATGATATAAGCGGGGCGTGTTGTTGTGATCGATAAAGTAGTTTTGGATACTTAATAAAGCGCCGTTTTCCGGGTTGATGGTGGCAGTATTCATTATGCCGGTGACTTCTTTGCTATAACCGATTTTTTCGGAAAGTCCATCTGGGTAAATATACGACAGGTTAAATTGGCTGACCGGTTTATTGTTTTTTAAACCATTATCCTGGCTTACCCCCATTCGAATCCCTTCGGCCTCAGAACTGCTGGTGAGTCCTTTGGTCAGGGTGGGTCCGCCGCTTGCTGCGCCATCTCTGGATTATTCTCTTTCCAATACAAAGCCGCGGCTTCGGTGCGGCAGTTCACGCCGAGCTTTTTGAGGATGCGTTTTACCTGGGTTTTGATGGTATGGGGGCTGAGATTTAACACCGCTGCAATGTCCTTATCGCTTGCCCCCTCGGCGATCCGCGCCAGAATCTCGATCTGGCGGCCGGTCAGATTTTTAAACATACGCGCTTTCCTTCCGTGAAACCTTCCTCACGTAACGAATTTCAATCCATTCTAAGCATAGCGCATGGCAGGCATCAGAACAGGCATCAGCAAAAGGGGTGCTGTGACAAATGTTTATAAATTATATCAATAAATTGTTGTGCCTATCCGCCGGGAACAAAACAACAAAAATCATTGATCGCCGACCAATGATTTTTGTGCGGATTATGCTGGGCTGATTCGAATGTCAACGCCAATCCAACGCTTTTTGGATTTGCTTCAATCAACCCGCATCAGGGCTTGATCTCAAATACCCAGGGACCCCGGATCACATGATGGAAAGAGTCATCAACGATTTGCTGGGCTTCTAAATCGCTCATTTCGGCTGGCTTTTCAACGACCTCATACCCAAAGAAAAATTCTTGATGGTCGCAGGTGAATTTGATTGCGTAACCGGCCTGGTCGAGCTTTTCTTGGGCAGCGTCGCAATCGGGTTGTTCAGGGATTGAGTCGGATATCTGCTCAATGGTGAGGGTAAACTCAGAAATTGGCTCATCCCCAAAGAGCGGAATTTTGTTTAATGTGCATTGGTACGGGGGAGCATCCGGCGCCTTTGGATTTTCATCGTATAAGGTGGAAAAATCAGTGTACACCTTGCCGCCAATTTGCAGGGTTAAATTTTTGGGGCCCCAATCGCTTGGAAAAGGTGTGTCGAGGCAGAGTTGAAAAGCGATCTGGCTGGGTGAAATGCTCATCCAGGGGATATCCACTTTTTGGTCACCGGCAAACGCGCTCATGGTTTGGGTAATTTTAATCGCGTCCTCATCTTCCTCGATGAAGGGCTGGTCGATGACGGGGGGTGTTAAGTCGGATTCCGCGGTCGCCAGGCGATTGATGCTGATGCCAATGACGAGAATGACCACCAAACATACAACCACCAGTATAGATGTTGATATTTTATTTACTTTTTTGGTTTCCATATTTACCTCTTTGAAAGCAGATTCTTCAATTGGTGAGCAAAAGATTAAGGTACACAAGGTGAATAAACCATCGCACCCACTGGGGAACTGCTAACCATACCACAAGCTGCCATCCCAGAACTGCTTGTACTATATCGTTGAGGTGAATAGACTGCCAGGCCATTAGCAATTGGCGCTGGTGAAGCAGTGTAGTAATAATATTTTAAAGTGGCATTCGTATATTTGCTTGATCCACTCACGTTTTTTGTTCTTGCCCAATAGGTGGAACACTCTGTTGATTTTCGTAACTCGATATAAGCACCATTACTAGTTGTAGCAGATACCGGAACGGCGCTTTGGTCACACCCTGTAGAATTGGGCGATAATCCATTACAAGCTGTGCCTGAACAAGTTGCTGCATAAACGAGGGAAAACTGTATCGTCAGAAGAAACAGTGCTGCAGCAATGAAGAGAGGTAGTACATATTTTGATTTCATTTTGATGACCTCCTGTTAAGTGGCTTAAGACAAACGATTCAATTTAGTGGATGTATTGGCGATGGTTACATCATACAATATTTCGTCCAAAATTCGATGTACCTCTTAAGAGGTACAACTGGACGGTCTTATCACGCCTGGCTTTTCTGTTCTCTCCTGAAAATGTTGGTCAGCACACACCGGTGAGGTTAGCAGCGGTAATTCGACCTAACCCCCGGCCCCTTCCCGGCGCGGGAAGGGGAGCTTGGCTCTTTTCCCTTCCTTCAGGGAGGGTCAGAGTAGGTCCTTTGGCGGTTGATGCTTGAAAATCGTCTTTTTGACCTAACCCCCGGCTCCTTCCCGGCGCGGGATGGGGAGCATTGCTCTTTTCCTATAAAAAAAACAGCCGCCGGTCAAAAGACCAACGACTGTGCCAAACCAAGTCAACCTACGGCTACTTCCCCATCACCTCGCGCAGCACGTGCGCCAGCACATCTACCGCGCGCGCATAATCTTCCAACACGATATGCTCCGCGGGGGTGTGATCCAGAGCCGAATCGCCAGGACCGTAGGCCAACACCGGACAGCCCCACTGCGGAGCCACAATATTCATATCTGCCGTGCCGGTTTTAAGCAAATACCCCGGCCGGCCGCCGCAGGCGCGGATGCCGCTCAAAAATGCGCGCGCCAGTTTTGAATTTTTATCCGCCTGGTACGCCGGGATCGGATACCCCAACGGACGCAGGCTGCACGGCGCAGCCAGTTCCGCCAGGCGGTTGAACCAGTTTTCCGGCGGCAGATCCAGTGGCAGGCGCGTCCCCACCCGCAGGCTGGCCCATTCTTGAAAACCGTCCTCACCAGAGGAAAGCCCGCGCAGGCTGGGTTGGACCTGCTCAAAAACACGCTCGCGCCCCTGATTAAATTCCGCGCACCAGGCCAAAACTGCCTGCCAGGAAGCAAATACCTGATCACTAGCCGACAACCCCGGGCCAGCCGTGTGCGCAAGCGGCTGGCGGAAGTTTAATTCCGCCCAGGCTGCCCCCTTATACCCCAATGTCACCCGGTCCCACTGGCTTGGTTCACCGATCACGGCAAATTCCGGGTGGTACTGGTCCACCAGGTAGCGCGCACCGGTTGAATCGCGCTCCTCATCCACCGCGCCAATCACCACCAACTGCCAGCCAGGAATTTCGCCCAACCGGGCAGCCGCATCCACAAATGCCGCCAGTGGACCTTTGGCATCCACACTGCCGCGGCCATACAGCCGTCCCTCTTCCACGCGCAGCGGAATCTCACCGGGAACTGTATCAATATGCCCCAACAAGACCAGTTGGCGCGGACCGCTGCCCAGCACGCCCACCGCGTTGCCAACCGGATCGCGATAGGCCTGGGTAAAACCCGATGCGAGCATGTGCCCGGTCAGCCACTCCACCGCTTCCAGTTCCGTGCCGGAAGGGCTGTAACGCTCCACCAGCCCAAGCAGCGTTTCGGGTGCATCGAGCTGGCTCATTCTTTCTCCACCAGTTCGCGGCTCAAGACCGTTTCCAAGGCGTTCGCTGCCTGCGCCAACTGCGCCTGGGTAATCACCAGCGGCGGCAGTAAGCGAATCACTGTCAACCCGGCAGAAAGCGCCAATACCCCTTCCTCCGTCAATGCCTGCAAATAGGGTGCGACCTTTTGCTTGATTTCGATGCCGATCATCAATCCCAGTCCGCGCACCTCACGGATCAGCGGAGAGGGAATGGCGCGCAGACGGTCAAACATCCAGTCGCTGAGTTCCTGCGCGTGCTGTAACAGGCCGTCCTGTTCAATTGCGTTCAGCGCAGCCAGTGAAGCAGCACAGGCTAGCGGATTTCCGCCAAAGGTTGAGCCGTGAATACCGGTGGCCAGTTTTCCCACCCGCGCTCCGATCATGACCACACCCATCGGCAGGCCGCCCGCCATCGACTTGGCCGCGCAAACCAGGTCCGGCTGCAGGCCGTGGTGCTCCAGGGCAAACCATTTTGCCGTGCGGCCAAAACCGGTCTGGACTTCGTCAATCACCAACAAAGCACCCCGTTGGCGGCAAAGCTCCTGCGCGCCAAGTAAAAATTCGGACGTACCGGGGTAAACTCCGCCTTCACCCTGCACCACTTCCAGGATCACCGCTGCCGTTTCCGCATCCACTGCGGCAGCAAGCTGTTCCAGGTTATTGTAGGCCGCATGGCTGAAACCGGGCACCAGCGGCAAAAAGGGATCGCGGTACTTTTTATTCCAGGTAGCGGAGAGTGCGCCGAGCGTGCGGCCGTGAAAACCGCGCTGAGCAGCGACAATCTTCTGCCGCCCGGTGCTGGCGCGCGCAAATTTAATCGCCGCTTCTACCGCCTCCGTACCGGAATTGCAGAAAAAGAGCCGCTCCATTCCCGGCGGCGCCAGGTGAATCAATTTTTCCATCAGCTCTGCACGGCGGTCGTTATAAAACATCTCCGGGCAAGAGATCAGCGTATTGGCCTGGGCAGCAATTGCAGCGGCCACTGCCGGGTGAGCATGCCCCAGGTTGGCCGCGCCCTGACCGCCCACACAGTCAATATAGGCTTTTCCTTGCGCGTCATAAAGCAGCGCGCCTTGCCCGCGCACAATCGCCAGGCTGCGCTTGGCATATACGCCCGAAGTGTAGCGATCTTCGATTTCCATGATCTTCATAGCAGCCTCGTTATTTGATCTCTGTTCCATTACCTGCCAGCGCATTGGAGATTGGTGCAGCCACCCGCCCATCCGCGATGATGACCCGGCCAACCCCGGCTTGCAGCGCCTCTTGCGCGCCGAGGACCTTTTTCTTCATCCGCCCTTCGGCATAGTTCAACGCACTTTCTAGCTGCGCCTGGGACAGGCTGCGGATCAGGGTCGATTCATCCGGAAAGGAGCGCATCAACCCCGGCACCGCGGTCAGCAGCAGCAGCGTCTCCGCCTGAAGCGCAGCCGCCACCATCGCGGCTGCCCGGTCGGCATCTACATTGAGCGCTTCCCCGTTTTGCCCTGCCGCCAGCGGCGCAATCACCGGCGTGCAGCCCTGATCCAGCAAACTGTGCAGCAGTCCGGCATCGACCTGATCAATTTTGCCGGTGTAGTCGTCCCGAATCATCTTGCGCTTGCCGTTTTCAACGCTTTGCACGGCATCTTTCCGCGTGGCTTTGATGAGCCGCCCATCCAGACCGCTCAACCCAAACGCATTCACTCCCAGTGTCTGGAGCTGTTCCACCAACAAGGTGTTGACCTTACCGTTCACCGCCATTGCAAAAATTTCCAACGTTTTACGGTCGGTGTAGCGCGAAGTGAATCCGGACGGCGAGGTAATAAAGCGCGGCGGCTGGCCAAGCTGTTCACCCAGGCTGTTGGCCTCAGCCGAACCGCCGTGAACCAGCACCAGTTTCTGTCCGCTCGCAATCCGCTCGGCCGCATCCGCACTGATCGCGGAAAAATCCACGCCCTCGGTGCCGCCCAACTTAACCACCAGTACAGGTGTATGGGATGTCATGATTTGCCTCCTATACCGGGTGCAGCCCGGAGAATTCCAGGCCGGTGGTTTCATCCAGGCCAAGCATCAAGTTCAGGCACTGCACCGCCGAACCGGATGCGCCTTTCATCAGGTTGTCGATGGCACAGATAGAGACAACATGGCCTGTTGTCTCGTCCAGCTCAAATCCCAGGTCCGCATAATTGGAACCGGCCAGGATTTTTGGTTCCGGCACGCGGTAAATTCCGCGCTGCTCTTTCACCACCCGGATAAACGGATTTTCATTGGCAGCTGCGCGGAAGGCCTTCCACAAATCTTTATTGCCTACGCCGGGCTTTACCTTTCCGTGCGCTGTGGCCAATGCGCCGCGCACCAGGTCCACCGAGGTCATCGTCAAAGAAACGGAGTTCAAGCCCATTTCCTGGATCACCTCAGCGGTGTGGCGGTGGCCAAAACTAGAAAAGGTGCGCACCACGCTGCTGCGTTCGGGATGGTGCGTGCCTGCGTTGCCTTCCGCGCCGCTTTCAGACGAACCAACCTTGATCTCGATAATTACCCCCTGGCTTTCGTCCAGCAGCCCGGCTTTAACCAGCGGCAGCAGCGCCAGGTTACTGGCTGTGGCATTACAGCCCACCCCGCTGACATATTTTGCCGATTGGATTTCCGTGCGGTGCAGTTCAGGCAGCCCGTACACAAAGCGGTCCAGCCAGGCAGGCGCAGCATGCGGTGTGCCGTACCATCTGGCATAATCTGCCGCCGAACGCAGGCGAAAATCAGCCGAAAGATCCACGATATAGTTCGCCAGACCGGCATAGTGCTCGATTTTGTGCTGTGCCTGCCCATGCGGGAGCGCCAGGAAAAGCACATCACAGGCTTCGACCGTTTCCGGGTCGATAAACTTTAAGCTGCTGCGCTTGCGTAGGTTGGGATGCACCTGGTACACATATTCGCCCAGGTGCGAGCGTGAAGTGACCTGGGTCACTTCGACCTGGGGATGTCCATCCAGGATGCGCAGCAGTTCACCGCCGGTATATCCGGAACCACCAATAATTGCCGCCTGGATCATTTCAACACCTCCACTTCATGCCGCGCCACCGACAGCAAATAATCGACAATGATTCCGGCAATATCTACGCCAGTGGTCGGCATGCTGGTATGAAACTCCATCGTGTGGTTAATTTCGTTAATCAAGTAGCCGCGATCGGGATGTTCCAGCACGTCAATCGCCAACGCGCCGCCGCCCACTGCATTGGCCGCATTGACGCACAATTCTTCCAATTCAGGTGTGAGCGGGCAGACCTCGCCCTCTCCTCCGCGCGCGGTATTGGTGATCCAATGCGGCGACTTGCGGTAAATGGCTGCAACGGCTTTTCCACCAACCACGTAAGCACGAATATCGCGCCCGGGTTTTTCAATAAACTCCTGAATATAGACAATCGAATGTGAGACCGAACCCAAGACCAGCTTGTGCTCCAGGATAGCCTCTGCAGCATCCCGGTCGTTGATCTTGGCCAGCAGCCGCCCCCAGGAGCCAACCACCGGCTTAATCACCACCGGGTAACCCATCGCTTCAATGGCTTCCAGCGCTGATTCCTCCGAAAAAGCCACCCGCGTGCGCGGCTGGGGCAGTCCGGCTTTCTGCAGGGCGGTACTGGTTGCCAGTTTATCACCGCAGGCTTCAGCGACCACGGCCGTATTCACCGTGGGTATTCCCCAGGCGTTCAACAGGCGCAGCGCGTTCAAACCACTGGAATAGCTGATACTGCGCTCCAGCACAGCGTCGTACTGCAGCCAGGGCGACGGGTCCTGCAAATCAAAGTAAGCACGCCGGTCGTCCAGGCGGTCATAATCGACGCCGCGCTGTTCCAGTGCGGCAAAAATCCACTTTTCTTCCACGCGAACGCGCGAGTAAAGTACGCCAATGCGCAAGCGGTTGATCATCACGGCCTCCCGGGCTTATTCGCCCCAGTCTTCTTCTTCCATCGGGGCTAAATCAACCTGGGCAGGGTTCACCGATAAAACTTCCAGATCAACGCCGCAATCCGGGCAAACGATAATCTCACCAGTTTCAGTACCTTTTTGCAAGGTGATTTCAGCTTCACATTCAGGACAACTTGTAGCAGACATGATTAAACTCCTTTAGCGAAAAATAAAAATAAACGATATTAAGGGTGTGCCAGCGTACCCGCCAGAATTTGTTGGGCTTGCTGCAACTGGATTTCCACCGCGGCGCGGGCTGTTCCACCCAACGACTTACGCCGGTCAACACTTTGAAACGGATCAAAAACGCTGAAGACCTGTTCGTCAAACAGCGGAGAAATGGATTGAAATTCAGCCAGGCTGAGCTGACTTAACGCCACGCTTTTTTGAGCGGCAGCCCGCACCACCTGTCCGGTCAGCATATGCGCAGAGCGAAACGGCTCACCGCGCTCCACCAGGTAGTCGGCCAGGTCGGTAGCCATCAGGGCGGCATCCAGGCCAGCCTGCATCCGCTCGGGATGGACAGTCAGGGTGCGCAGCGCGCCAGCCAGCACCATCAGCAGCGCAGACAGTGTGTCAAAGGCCTGAAATACGGGCTGCTTGTCTTCCTGCAAATCTTTATCATACGCAGAGGGCAGTCCTTTCAGGGTCGCCAACAGCCCGCTGAGCAGACCGATTAATGTCCCGGCTTTTCCGCGTGCCAGTTCAAACACATCCGGGTTTTTCTTTTGCGGCATCAGGCTGGAGCCGGTCGAAAAGGCATCGGACAGTTCAAAATAGCCAAATTCGGCACTGGTATAGAGGATCACGGATTCGGCAAGGCGGCTGAGATGGGAGCCTGCCAGCGCGGCACAAAAGAGAAACTCGGCGGCAAAATCGCGATCAGAGACCGCATCGATACTGTTGGGCGCGGGATGTGTAAATCCCAGCGAAACGGCCAGGGCTTCCCGGTCAATCGCAAAAGGCGTTCCAGCCAGCGCGCCGCTGCCCAGGGGCAGCACTGCCGTTCGCGCCGCGCACTGCGCCAGGCGTTCGCGGTCGCGCTGCAGCGGCCAGAAGTGCGCCAGCCACCAATGCGCCAGCAGCAGCGGCTGCGCGCGCTGTAGATGGGTATAACCGGGCAGAACGGTCTCCAGCCCAAGCTGTGCCTGTTCCACCAACGCAGACTGCAATTCCAGCAGGGCAGCATCCAGGTGTAGGATATTTTGGAGCAGCCACAGGCGAAAATCGGTGGCAACCTGGTCATTGCGGCTGCGCCCGGTGTGCAATTTGCCGGCCAGCGGCCCGGCCAGTTCGCCCAGCCGCCGTTCAACCGCTGTGTGAATATCCTCGTCACTCTCCGCATATTCAAACACACCCGCGCTGAACTCTTCCTGCACAGCCTGCAGCCCATAGCAGAGCGTTGTGCATTCTTCCGCAGTCAATATACCGGCCTTTTCTAAAGCCTGCGCCCAGGCCAGGCTGCCCTGGATGTCCTGGTCTGCCATGCGCCGGTCAAACCCAATTGATGCATTTAGCGCCCAGGCTGCCTGGTCTAATTTCTGGCTAAACCGCCCGCCCCACAACGTCATTTCGGTTCTCCTTAGTCTCGCTTGAACCGCGAATAATCCGGTTTGGGGATATTGATACCGGAAACCGGCAAACCATTCATGGCGCGTACCTTGAGCGGCAGGCCAAATAAGCGGATAAAGCCCTCGGCGTCCGACTGGTCGTACACATCCTCCTGGCCAAATGTGGCAAAGTCTTCGCGGTAGAGGCTGAACTTACTCTTGCGGCCTACGGTGATGATGTTGCCTTTATACAGTTTGAGCCGCACTGCGCCTGTCACCGGACCCTGGGTGCTGTTGACAAAGGCATCCAGTGCCTCGCGCAGCGGCGAAAACCACATGCCGTTGTACACCAGCTCTGCATATTTCAGTGCGACAAAATCTTTATACTGGATCGTGTCTTTATCCAGCACCAGCGATTCCAGTTCTTTGTGCGCAGCCATTAAGATCGTGCCGCCGGGGGTCTCATACACACCGTGAGATTTCATCCCCACCAGGCGGCTTTCCACCAGGTCCACCCGGCCAATCCCGTGCGCGCCGCCTAACACATTCAGATGCTCGATCATTTTGGCCGGTGACATCTTTTCGCCATTCACTGCCACTGGCGTACCTTCTTCAAAGGTGATCTCAACCATTTGGGCTTCATCCGGGGCATTTTCCGGCGAGCAGCTCAACAGGTACATGCTTTCTTCCGGTTCAGTCCAGGGGTCTTCCAGCAGCCCACCCTCATGCGAAAGATGCCAGAGGTTGCGGTCGCGGCTGTAAATTGATTTGATCGTGGCCGTCACAGGCACATTGTGTTTTTTGGCATAATTGATCGCATCCTCCCGCGAGCGGATATCCCATTCCCGCCAGGGTGCAATGATGTGCAGGCGCGGGTCTAAGGCGGTAAAGGTCAGTTCAAAGCGCACCTGGTCGTTGCCTTTTCCGGTTGCGCCGTGCGCCACAGCGTCTGCCCCCACCTGGTGCGCCACCTCCACCAGATGCTTGGCAATCAACGGCCGCGCCAGGGATGTACCCAACAAATATTTACGCTCGTAAACCGCTCCAGCACGCAAGACAGGGAATATATACTCTTCGGCAAGTTCTTCTTTCATATCGTGGATAATGAGCTGGCTGGCACCGCTGGCCAAAGCCTTGGCTTCCAGGCCGTCCAGTTCCTCGGCCTGACCGACATCGGCTGTAAAGCAGACCACCTCACAGCCATAATTTTCTTTCAGCCAGGGCACGATCACGGAGGTATCCAGCCCGCCAGAGTAGGCCACAACAACTTTTTTTACGGATGGTTTCATCATTTTCTTACTTTCCCTTTCTTTGATAGATAACGATATTTGGAGCGGTATAAAATAAAAGACCCTCCTGGGAAGGAGGGTCTGATTACCATAAAAGAGTGTGCTGAACCGCTGGATTAGCTCCCGGAATACACAAACTCCCGACCTTCCCAGATGGGGGGTTGGGGAATACGACGAGAACGTGGGGAGCAATTTGCGATCAAAGAACTCATAATTGGCAAGAGTTTAGCACTTTGAGAGACAAGAGTCAAGTAGGAATTTTTGATTTAATCGATCAAATTAGAATATTGTAAGGTTAAAGCTTCGCCAGGGCTTTGCGGATGCGCTCTACGCCCTCTTCGATGCGCTGCAGTGAAGTGCAGTACGACAGGCGGATATAACCTTCTCCGTATTGACCAAACGAGGTACCGGGCAGAACAGCCACCCCCGCCTCTTCCAACAGGTAGTCGGTCATCCAATCCGATGACTTGCCCAACTGCTTGATATTGGGAAAGACGTAGAACGCACCCTGCGGTTTCTGGCAGGTAACCCCCGGCAGCGAATTTAAACCATCCACCAGCAAGTCACGGCGGCGTTGGAATTCCAACACATTGGCGTCCACAAACTCCTGCGGGCCAAGCAGGGCTTCCACGCCGGCAAGCTGAGTGGCCTGGGCGGTGCAGCCGATCATGTGCTGGAGCTGGAGCTGGACAATCTCGGCCAGAGCTTTGGGCATGACCGCATACCCCAACCGCCAGCCAGTCATGGCGTAGGTTTTGGAGAAACCATCCAGCAGCACCGTGCGTTCCGCCATGCCGGGTAGTGAAATGATCGAGGTGACCGGTATTTGATCATAGGCCAGGCGGAAATAAATTTCATCCGAGAACACCCAGGCATCGTACTTTCGGGCTGCCGCAGCGATATGCTCCAGGTCAGCCCGGGGAATGACGCCGCCAGTCGGGTTGCTGGGCGAATTGAGCAAAATAACTTTGGTGCGCGGATTGATCAAACGGTCAAAGGTCTCCAGATCAAACGAGAACCCTTTTTCCTCCAGCAGCGGCAGGGGCACACCTTTTGCCCCGCAGTACGGAGCCAGGGCTTCATAACTGGGGTAGCCAGGGTCCGGATAGATCATTTCATCGCCTTCTTCCAGCAAGGCCAGCGCAGCATAAAACAAATTGGGCTTTAACCCGGGACCCACCACCACCATTTCCGGTTCCACAGCGATGCCGCGGCGCTGGCTGACATCCCTGGCAACCGCTTCACGCAGTGCGGGGATGCCCGGTGGGGGTGTGTAGCGGGTTTGTCCATTGGCAACCGCGCGAATGCCTGCGAGGTTCACATTGGCAGGGGCAACAAAATCAGGCTGGCCGATCTCAAAATGGACAATATCTTTTCCTTGTGCTTCTAATTGCTGAGTCTTTGCCAGAACAACGTATGCCCCTTCGGCGCGAAAATGCTGAACGCGTTTGGATAATTTCATGCTTAAATTCCTTGGAGAAAAATTTGTAGATCGCCAGGCACGGTATGCCTATTTCAAACGATGGGCGCCTAATAAATCGGCCACCAGCCGGTCAATTTCCAGGCGGCCAGCTTCACCAAGCGGCTGCAGCGGCGGGCGAACCGGTCCGCCGTATAACCCAATGCAATCCATCGCATATTTAATCGCGGGTATGCCGTATTTGACTTCCAGCGCTTCTGAAAGTGCTGCCAGCGAGAGCTGGATGCGAACTGCCTCCGCATGCTGCCCGGCCTGCTCTGCCTCCATCATTCGTTTCAGCGGAGCGGAAGCCACATTGCACAAGGCCAGGATTGCCCCCGCGCCGCCCATCCCCAGGAACGGCAGCAAACCGCTGCCCAAACCGGAGAATATGGCAAAATCTGGGCGCATTGCCAGCACCGAGGCTAATTTAACCAGGTTGGCACTGCTGTCTTTCATGCCGGTAATATTGGGATGCTCCGCCAGGGTGATTACCGCCGCCGAAGGGATGTCCTGTCCGGTAAAAGCCGGGTAGTTATACAGCAGAACCGGGATTGGGCTGGCATCCGCCACCGCACGAAAATGCGCAATCAACGCATCCGGCCCGGGCTTGTAAAAAGAAGGCGTAACCACCAACGCAGCCTTTGCACCCATTTCTGCGGCCGCTTGGGTCAAACGAATCGTATCGCGAGTCGATTCCGTGCCTGTGCCGGCAATAAATGTTTTCTCCAGCTTTTTACATAAACGGGCGGCAGCCTGCCATAACATGGTTCGTTCCACCAGGTCTAAATAAACCGCCTCACCGGTGGTACCTGGCACCACAAAACCATCCACCCCGCGCTCAGCCAGGGCGGTTAAATTCCGTTCAAAACTAGCAAAGTCAATTTTGCCGTCCGAGTCCAAAGGCGTCGTCACGGCTGAAAATAATCCGCTGAGTTTCATGCGTCATCTCCGGAATATGAGGTTTAAAAAGCGCGTGAAAAATGGGCGGCTGGGAGGGTTGGAAAATACTTTTCGCCCAATAGATTTATTATATTACGATTGTCCCAGCAAACAGCCGAGCAGCGTCTGATTGAACAAATCCGCCTGGTCGCGGTGCGGCCAATGACCGCAGTTCGGCAGCACATGCAGTACAGCCGCCGGTTGGATGCGCGCCGCCTCTTGGGCACAGGCCAGCGGAACCAGGTTGTCTTTATCCCCGTGAATCAGGCAAACCGGCATAGCTAATTCACCAATCCGGTCAATAAAAACCGAACGCAGCCCATCAGGGAAGATTTCATTCTGCTGTAACTGCAAAAAAGGC
Organism: Chloroflexota bacterium; assembly: GCA_029265085.1. The sequence continues at coordinate 14,514 of JAJUJY010000038.1, read as the reverse complement.
AGGTAAATTTGCGGCCTGCGGCAAATTTCCAGCACTTCATCCACCAGGTCCTCCGTAATCGAAGCTTTATTGGCCATAATCATGCCTAAAGTCCAGCGCACCAATGACCGGCTGCGTACCAACCAGTCATAAGTAACCCGGGTCAGGCCCTCAGAGCGTGTAATTTGATAAGAAAGCCATTGAAAAGCCACCTTTCGCTGCAAGCCGTAGCTGTCAATCAGCACCAGGCGGCTCACCCGCCGCGGATGCGCCAGGGCAAAACCCAATGCCGTGCCGCCGCCCAAGGAAACCCCGGCCAATGCCGCAGATTCCAGCCCAAGGGCATCCATGAATTCCTGTAAGAACCGGATATTATGCTCCAGCGTCCAGGAATCAACAGGCAGTTCAGACTCACCGTACCCAGGCCAATCCGGGGCAATTACCCGGCAATGGCTGGCTAAATATGGTATGGTATATTTCCAGGAAAGCCCAGCCGAATCGATTCCGCCACCGTGCAGCAATAAAACCGTCGGACCCGTTTCTCCGGCAGTAATATAATGCACACGACGTTCGCGGATGCTCAGGGTATGGTGAGTGACTTCGTTCACTGTCATGAAAGCCTCTTTGTGATCATAACCAGGCCGGTGATTTATTCAAATTCCCAGCGGGTAGTATCTTGGGGAAATTTTGTCCACGCAAAAGCGCGTTTTAATTGAACGCGGTACACGCCGCCGCTGTCCCAGGTGTTTGGCTCAGGCGCATAGCCCAATTCTTGATACTTGGCCGTGTACGCTGCGGACAGGCGCTCTGCCAGAGAGCGTTCGATGCCCTTAATTTCCAGCGCATCGCCGTGTAAAACGACCACCTTCATCCCATCTTCCAGGTGTACCGCCACAGCCGGGTTCGCGCTCAAGTTTCGCCCACGGCGGGTATGCGGACTGCCGTCAAAATACAACGTACCGTCTAACCAGACGCCCCAAACAGGAGTGGCATGCGGGCGCCCCTGCGGGTCAACCGTAGAAATCCAATAATTCAACGATTGGCGCATGCGCTCTTCTACATACGACCAGGGCAGCACACCTTCCAACGTCTCCGGAATGCCGTATTCAGGAATATATGGACGGCTGACTTTCGGTTGGCTCATCTTTGACCTCCTGAGAAAGAACTCTTTTCCCAACAACACAGCAGGATGTATCCGTGGGTTAATTGTACGCCGATTTGCAAAAATAATTGGATCGACCTATCTGGTAATTATGATGATCAACAAGGAACACAATCAAAAAAAGCCCGCGTCAGCGCAGGCTTCTTTGGTCAACATAAAAAAAGAATTACAAACCTAATTCTTTCAAAATCGCGTCCAATTGATTTAATTCGAATTGAATTTCATCCCGGTCAGAGACGGCTTCTGCAAGCAAAGCCTCAAAGGCCGGCCGCTGGTCATCCGGCAGGGATTGCAGCAGGCGCTCCGTGCGCGCTATTTGAGTGGCTTTGTGCTGCAGCTTGCTTTCCAACCGTTGGCGGTAACCCTGGTAAAAAGCCTGGTCATTTAATGGCCGCGGCATGGTCGCAGGTCCCTGTGTCAAAATTTCCGCAACCGTCAGCAGGAAATCTTCGGTATCGATCGGCTTTTCAATAAAACGCGCTGCGCCCAGGCTGAGTGCAAAGGTCTTATCTTCCGGGGTCAGGTAGGTCGCAGAGACAAAAATGAACGGGATGCCGTTGGTTAGCGGGTCTTTCCGCAAATTATGGGCCAGGCTGTAGCCGTCCATTTTGGGCATCAGAATATCCGTGATCACCAGCGCCGGGCGTTCACGGGTAATTATGTCCATTGCTTCCTGCCCATTTTGAGCGGCAACAACGGGATACCCTTTAAAACGCAGGGTCACTTCAATCAGCTCGCGGACATTTGGGTTATCTTCAACTACCAGGATTGGGCCGTATGGAATACTCATATCCCTCATTCTACGCAGATAAAAACGAAAAGGCAACCCTATTTCAATTACAGGATTGCAAACCGACCTACCACTCCCCTTTGCTTTCGCGAATAATACGCTCGTAAAAGCCATCCAGGTAGGCATGCCGTTCTTCGGCAATCGCCTTTGCCGCCGCAGTAAACAAGCGGTCTTTGACTTTGCGAAGCTTAAAAAGATGCTCATGGTACGAGCTGTGCGGTTCACCGCTTTCTTTTATACCGGTCGCAACAAATTGTGCAGAAGGTTCAGCATAAATTGGCTGCCCGGCCAGCGCAGCATAGGCAATCGTACGGGCTGCGCCGATTGCGCCCAACACATCCAGTTTATCGGCATCAAAAATCACTTTCGCCTCAATCGTAACCGGCGGCTCGCGGTCATCGCGGAAACGGTGTGCACGGATGCAATGCTGCACCGCTTCGATCTTATCTTCTGCCCAGCCTTCTTTTTGCAGGATTTCTGCAGCAATTTCGGCTGACTGCTGGTGATGGTTAGCGCGGTTTTCACCGCCCGGCGCGCTGCCTTCGATATCATGCAGCAAAGCGGCCGCCCGGACAATTTCCAGGTCAGCCCCTTCCGCCAGGGCTAAACGCTCCGCCATTGCGTAAACACGCTCAATATGATCAAACCCGTGCACCGCATCCGCGTCAGGATACCAGGATCTGGCTTGCTCCAATGTAATCAATTTTCACCTCGAAACCACTAAAACTTAATCCACTGGCCGCGTTTCATCACGCGCTGCACCAGGTTGCCGCCAAAACGATACCCCAGGTGGCGGTAATCGTCCACAGATAACAAAATCAAGTCAGCCTGTTTGCCCGGTTCCAAAGAGCCAATCCGGTTTGCCCGGTCAATTGCTGCTGCCGCATTGATTGTTGCCGCAGCAATCGCCTGAGACGGTGTCAGGCGCAAGTAGCGGCAGGCCAGCGCAATCACAAACTGCATATTCTCACACCAGGCTGTGCCTGGGTTGAGGTCGGAGGCAATCGCCAGCAGCCCGCCTGCATACAGGATGGCTTTGGCAGGCGTGTAATGCGGATCGGCCAGTCCAAAGGGGGTACAGGGCAACGCCACCGCAACCGTGTTACTCTGCGCCATCGCTGCGATATCATCCAACGAAGTCTTAACCAGGTGGTCGGCTGAGACTGCCCCCAGTGCAGCCGCCAGGCTGGCGCCGCCCAGGTTATCAAACTCATCGGCGTGAATCTTTAAGGGGAAGCCCAGATCACGCGCAGCCTGCAAAACACGCTGCGACTGCTCCAGGTTGAACGCAATTGATTCGCAAAATATATCCACAAAAGGCAGCTGCCGCCCGCTGGCATGCGCCTGCCACCAGCTTTTCACTTCCGGGAGCATCTGGCTGCACAGCAAATCGGTGTATTCATCCGCTCTGCCCTTATATTCCGGCGCAATATCATGCGCTCCCAGGTACGTTGGCACCAATTCGAGCGGGCCTTCGGCGTCCAACTCCAGAACAGCCTGCAATTGTTCCAGTTCGCTGGGGTGCTGTAAGCCATAGCCGGTCTTGGCTTCAATGGTGGTTGTGCCGTGGCGCATGATACCAGCCATGCGCGGGCGCGCCTGGCGTTTTAATTCCTCCACACTGGCACTGCGCGTGGCGCGTACCGTTGAAAGGATCCCGCCGCCAGCTGCGGCAATTTCCTGGTAGGTTTTGCCTTCCAGTCGCATCTCAAATTCGGCAGCGCGGTCACCCGCAAAAATCAAATGGGTATGCGGATCTACAAAACCCGGCATCACCACCCGTCCGGCTGCATCAAAACGCTCTTCATTCGGATATGCCGCAAGCATCTGTTCGCTGGGGCCAACCTGCTCGATAATCCCCCCTCGAACCAACACCGCCCCATCTGGGACAATTCCCAAACGGCCCAATTCTTTACCGCGCTGCGGCTCACCAGCCAGGGTGAGCAATTGAGAAGCAGAATGAATCAGCATGGATACTCCCGCAAAAAAAATTATAATTATAGGGAACAGCTGCCAGAAGACCTACAGACCTTTTGATTATACCGGGAAGAGGCTCCGTCAGGCAAAAAATATTTACTCAAGAACCATGAACCAGCCGGATCCGGCTGAGCAAAAATAACGCCAGGATATTAATACCCAACGCAAAACCAGCGTTGGCTTGAAAACCAAATGTCGTGTAGAGGAAAGGTCCCATTAGCGCACCCACTGCGCGCCCAAGCGCAAAACTGGCAATTGTAGATGCCATCACGGTAGCCCGCAGCTCCGGCAGCGCCTCACTCATCATCGGCAGCGCGGAAACCAGGGCAAATTCAAAGCTGAGATAAAACAAAAATAATCCAGCCAAAGCACCGGTCACACTGCGTCCGAGCAAAACCAGGGCAAGCGCAGCCAAAATATTCACCCACAAACCAATTCGAACGGCTTTCTCTTTGCCCATCCGGTCCACCCAGCCCGCCGAAACACCTTCGCCGCCCAATTCAGCCAGTCCTAAAACAATCGCAGCCGCCCCCAAAGCAGCCAGCTTGAATTGAAAGGCATCTTCCATCCACAATCCAAACACCAGGTTGACTGATTCATTGGCGGTGGTCATACACAACCCCATCAACAAGCCCAACACAACATTCGGTGTGGTAAATAATTTCCCAAAATTCAACTTCGCAGCCGATGCACTGGATTCAACGCGGCCTGCACCGTCCGCGGGAATATAGACCACCAGGGTAACCAAAGCCACCAACCCCAACCCTGCCAGCAGCGGAAAAGGTGACAGCCAGTTTCCCGTCCGGCTCAACAGCCACCCCACCAACGGAACGCCCAAAATGAAACTGGCTGACCAGCTTAATTCTGTAATTCCCATCACCCGGCCGCGTCGGGTGTATTCCACCCGGTCGCCCAGGTAAGCCTGCATTGCCGGTAAATACACCTGGTATGCCAGCACCATCAGCAGCGAGGAAGCGAAGAACATCGGAAAGGTCGGCCAGATCAAGATAAATACCGCGCCCACCACAAACAGACCAATGCCCAGCAATATACTGACCTTCCGCCCGCGGCGGTCTGCCAGTGGAGCCAACAAAGGGCCCAACCCGCCCACCAGGGAGCGCGCCGTGAATAAGGCTGAAAATTCCGCCAGTCCCACGCCTAAACCGGATTGAAACAATGAGAGAAAGGGATATACCATGCGCAAACTGGTGTTCAACACCAGGCGGGTGAGGGTGAACAACATCACCTGAAACGCAAGGGATGGTTTTTTCGTGCGAGGGGTCGTAGAAGGGCTGGCTGCAGGCATCATCAAATCGCTTTATCGTTCCAGTGAAAATCGGATCACACCACCGAAAAGGGCAAAACTTTTCGGTTTTTTTCCTATCCATTATAAACTGATCAATTTATCGCGACCGTCCTTGTTTCAACCACAACCCAATCTGCGCCGCGGCAAACAGGCTGAGCAGCAATAAACTCACAAAAAACACCTGGATCGACAGGGAATTTGACCCAAATATCGGCGAATCAGGGTGCAGCACATTTTCAATATCGCCTAACTGCCACCACAAGGCCGCCCCAAAAGCCAGGTTGCCCAGCGCAGTCAAGTCAGCCTGATTGAGCAGCAGCAGCCCAATTTGCAGCAGCAGCCCCACCACACCAAAGGTAAAGGGGACCCGCCAGCGCGGTTCATCCCAAAAAATACCGCCCCAATTCAATTGCTGGACAATCAGCGACATTGGCAAATAGGTCAGCCAAAAGATCAGGCCGGTTCGTCCCAGGCTTAACGTCCAGCGCTGCCAGAATGGTTTGCGGAAAACGAGCGCGAGCAAGCCAGCCAGCGCAGCCAGACCAAAGGCAATTTTTCCCGTCCACACCCAGGCACCGTGCAGCACCACCAGGCGCAAATTTTCCCCCAGGGTCTTTTCTGTTGGCCCAAATGCGGTGACCAGCCCAATCACCAAAAGGGTAGCCAGCAGCACCCAGGGCTGGGCTTTTTGCAAACGGGTGGCGCGAGTTGATTCCATAGCAGCTCCATGCAGGTCGGATATTGTCAATTCTTACCCATTAAATCACATTCCAGGTTTTTTGACAAAAAAATACAGGGCGGTGGATCCCTGAACGAACCACCGCCCTGTAACGAAACTTCAATAAGATTTACTTAACCACCGGCAGTTCAGCCGCAATCCAGGCGTTGATACCGCCGCCAAGATTTGAAACATTGGTGTAACCGTTCATACGCAATGCCATCATAGCAATCGCGCCGCGGTGCCCGGATTTGCATAGCACAATGATCGGTGCAGCTTTATCAGCGGGCAGTTCGCTCAGGCGGGTCCACAGCTCAACAATCGGAATATTGACAGAGCCTTCAATATAGCCGTCTTTGGTCAGTTCTTCGGCAGTGCGCACATCCAAAACAAAGGGTTTGGCGGCTTCGCCCAGGGCAGCATTCACATCTGCGGCCTTCATCGTGAAGAAACCTTCGGGCAGACCGGAGAGGAAAGCCTTAAGCTGGTCGAAACGAGCAGCATCCACAGCCGGGGCAGTGCCAGCTACCGGAGCAGCAGGTTCGGCATCGGTCACCAGGGCAAATTCGGCTTTCTTCCAGGCGCCAATACCGCCGCCGAGGTTTTTCACATCACTGTAGCCTAACAGGCGCAGCGCAGACATCGCCAGCCCACCGCGGTGTCCAGAAGCGCAGTAGATCACAATCGGTTGGTCCTGAGCGGGCAGTTTGTCCAAATTGTCGAGCAGCTCACGCACCGGAATATTCACTGCACCGGCAATAAAGCCCTCTTTCACTTCCGCGGCTTCGCGGACGTCCAGCAGGAAAGGAGCTTTGTCGGCCATCGCCGCATTCAAATCAGCAGCACCAATTGCGTACATATCGGAAGGCAGCGCAGCCAGGAATTCACCCCAGGTCGCGTTCCAATCCACATAACCTTCCAGGGGGAAGCCAGCGGCTTTCCAGGCATTGATGCCGCCGCCCAGGTTAACCACATTTTCATAGCCCAACAGGCGCAAGCCCATCAGAGCGATGGAACCACGGTGCCCGGAAACGCAGTAGATCACCATCGCGGTGGTCTTGTCGGCGGGCAGTTTATCCAGGCTGGCAAAGAGTTCTTCGAACGGAACATTGGTTGCACCGGCGATACGGCCGTTCTTCTCAAATTCGTCCGCGCGGCGGACATCCAGCAGGAAGAGCTGTTTGCCATCGGCCAGATCAGCATTCAACACATCGGCCTTGGTGGTATAGAAACCTTCCGGCAAATTGGTCAAATAGTCGTTCAGCAGGGTGTAAAGAGCCTGATCTTTCATCTCAGGAGCAGCACCAACTTCCGGAGCAGCAGGCATAGAACCCGTCACAACCGGCAGTTCAGCTTTCTTCCAGGCACCGATTCCACCCGCCAGGTTGCGGACATTGGAATAGCCCAACGATTTCAGCGCAGCGGTGACAAAGCCGCCGCGATGGCCGGAAGCACAGTAGATAACAATCGGTTGATCTTGCGCGGGCAGTTTATCCAGGTTATTCAACACGTCGCGAACCGGGATATTCACAGCACCCTCGATGAAGCCGTCTTTTTCCAGTTCAGCAGCTTCGCGCACATCCAGCATAAAGACAGGTTTTTCAACCAGTTCTTCATTCAGCTTGGTGGCAGCAACTGTGCCGTAGCCCTTATCAGCGGGCAGGTCAGCAACCAAAGCGCTCCACAGCGCAGTCACATCGAGAGCAGGCGCTTCAGTGACCACAGGAGCTTCCGTAGGCACAGCAGTTGCTGCAACGGTTGGCTCAACAACGGGGGCAGCCGGAGTAGCCGCACCGCCGCAGGCGCTCAGTAAAATACTGAAGAGCACCACCAAAATCACGGGCATCGTAACTTTTTTACTCATTCTCAATCCTCTTCAAGATAAAAGTGAAAATCGTTTACTGGCCAGGAACGGCCGGTGGAACTTCGTCAACAATCACGGGAGCATTCGCATTCAATTCTTCAGGTTTGACCTTATCGGCAGTTAAGAAGATCGAAGGATTACCGTGACAACTGTTGCAAGATTGATTTTGCGGAGTTTGCCGCTGGATGTTATGCGGCGTTGCATACGCCCAGGTTGGCAGCAAATCAAAATTAGGCAAGAGATTCTCCCCATAGAACTCAAAGTTCGTCGGAGAAATCGGCACGTGCCGCAAAGTCACGTATTCATACGGGCGATATTCATTTTGCAGCGGGTTCTTCCCAATAAAGAAGGTGGTATACGTACCTTCCGTTTTAAAGAAGGGATTCCCCGTGTCTTCGCTTACCGCCACATGGCAGCCATCACAGCTGGTGTATTCCACCGAGTGGCAAACCTGGCAGGCCAGTTTTTCGCCGTGCAGCACATGCTGCGGAATGGGATCACTGGAAGCGCCTACCTTACTGTGACAATCGGTGCAGGCAGGAAGCTGCTCACCAAAATAGCGGTGACCAGCGGACTGCTCATCACTGTTATGTAACGAAGCACCCGTATGGCAGGAAACACAATTCATCCGCCCCTGGCGGAAATGCACATCACCGGGGATATCTTCATGCTTGCCAAGATATTCATTCCCCACCCGGCTGCCGTGGCAGGCAGTACAGGTGCGTGTCATCGGCGGGGTCTTTTCAAAGAGGTGGCCGGTTAATAGACCACCGCCCACCGAATCAGGCTGGCTGATATGGCAGTCACCGCAGGTCGTGTGGCAGGATGAGCAGTGATTGGCAAACGCTTCCTCAATGGCCGGATGATTTTCAGGCACCGTCCGCGAATAAATGATCGTTTTGTAGCCTTCCAAAGAGGAATGCAAACTTTGATCAAATCCAGCAGACTGTTCATTGTGGCACATGGCGCAGGTACCCTCAAAATCTTCGCTCGGATCCGGAATCATACCGGTATGAGCCGTATCTTTATCTTCGGCAAGCTGTCCGCCGTGACAATCAACACATTTGGCCTGGCCGTGTGTGCTGGTCATAAAATCCGCATTGACCAAAACTTTCTCCCAAGGCTCCAACGGAGCCACTTCGCCCCCTCAGCCAACGCCTTCTGACTCTTTGGGCTTCACTTCTTCTGGTTTTGCGGTCTGGATCAACTGCTCTTTATCCGTGTGGCATTCCACACAGGTGTCCTTTGCCGCAACCGTCTGCACTGTCGCAGTCGGTGCAACTGGTTCTAAAGCCGTAGGCTCAACCGTTGGGGCAGCCGCAGGCGCCTGGCTGCAAGCAGCCAGGATCAGGGCAAAAGCCGCCAAACCAAACCATCGTCGTAATCGAGGCATAATCAAACCTCCTTTCATCAGATATCTCTCTCCAAGTTATTAAGGTTGCTTTAATTTTATCGGCGAAAAAGGATCAACCTAGTGCAATTTGTCACAACCTATCATTCGATTATCTAATCGGTTACAATAAGAAAATCTTATAGTTGCTGAATTGCGAGAATACCCGGAGGATAAATGCTCGATACGCGCCAATTGCAAGTTTTTCTTGCGGCCGCTGAAACGCTAAACTTTTCCCGCGCCGCAGAACGCTTACATATGACACAGCCCAGCATTACACAAAACATTCAGATTCTGGAAGCACATTTTGGCGCCCCCCTCTTTGTCCGCTCCGGACGCAAACTGGAATTAACCGAAACAGGGCAAACCCTGCTGCCTCTGGCCCGCCACCTGGTTTCCGTCACCTTGCGCACAGAAGAAATCATGAGCGCATTAAATGCACAGGTCCACGGGCACTTAGCGATTGCCTGCAGCACAACCCCAGGAAAATATGTCTTGCCAGTTTTATTGGCCGACTTTATGCGTTTAAACCCCAAAGTCCAGGCCGCCTGCCAGGTTGTATCGCGCAAATCCGCGCTGGAATTACTGGAACAGGGTCAGGTGCACTTTGCCTTTTCCAGCAGTGCTGAGGAATTTGATCACAATATTGAATTTCGCCGCTTTATATCCGACTCAATCCGGCTGATTGTCCCCCTCGACCACCCGTGGGCAGAACGCGGCCAAATCGAAATCGAAGACCTGAAATTTGCACGCTTCGTTATGCGTGAAGATACCGCCGGAACCTACCGCGAAGTACGCAAAGAACTGGCGCGCAACGGATTCAACATTGCCGACCTGCAAACCATCCTGACCTTAGGCAATTCTGAAGCGATTGCTATCGCCGTCCAGCAAGGGGTTGGGGTAGGCTTTGTTTCCAGTATGGTGGTACAAAACATGGTTGTAGGTAAAGTTGCCGAAGTAAAAATTCGCGGATTTACCCCGCACCAGGATATTTATTTCTGCCGCCACCGGCTGCATCCGGTTGGGAATACCCAGGTCGCCTTTTGGGAATATATTATGGCCATCAGTCCGGCGATCTTAGCAGAAAACGGACATTACGTGCCCGCCGAGAGAGTTTAAAAATCCCCAACCAGCCGTTAAGCTTGTTGGGGATCATCAAGCATCAGAATTCCGCTCTACTAGCTGTCCTCACCAGCAGCTGCACCGCTCCACTCTTGCAGGAGCAGGATAAAGAACTGGGTCATTTTTCCCATTGCACCCACACTGATGCGCTCATTCAAGCCGTGCATGCGGCTTAAATCTTCTTTCGTCAACACCACCGGTGTAAATCGAAAAACCTGTTCAGAAAGAGCATTATAGTACCGGGCATCCGTTGCCCCCTGCACCAGGTATGGACAGGCTTCAGCGCCTTCAAATACCTGCCGGGCCACCCGGTCTAAACCCAGGTAGCCATTCGAATCAATTGCAGAAACCGGCGAAGCCTCCCAGGCACCTTTTGCAAATGCCTCAATTTCCACGCGGTCATCATCAATGACTTTTCGAGCGCGTTCGCATACCGCTGCAATGGTATCACCTGGCAGCAGACGGAAATTGACAGCCGCTTCAGTTAACGGCGGGAGAACATTGTCCTTGAAACCGCCCTGAATCATAGTTACCGCGGTCGTTGTACGGATGCCTGCATTGGTCTGCAAACCGCCTTCCATCCGTTTGCGCACAATTCCACCAAATAGCCACAAATTAGCAAAGACCATTTGCAGCCAGGGTGAAACAGAAGCACCCAAGGCCCGGTACGTATCTTGAAAATATGTCAGGCGAGCTGGCATCGGATGCGCCTCTAAAAGTGCAACCGCGCGGGCGATGATCCCGATCGAGGTGTTGGGAGGGGGCGCAGAGGAATGTCCAGGTTGGCCGTTAGCGCGCAGTTTTAAGGTCAGGTGACCCTTTTCCGCCACGCCAATCATTGCGGCCGCGCCGTCCAGCCCAGGTAATACCCCGCTGATCACAGCGCCGCCTTCATCAAGCACGCTTTCCAGGCGCACACCGCGTTCATTTAACAACGCAGCAATTTGGGCAGCCCCGTTTTGCCCGCCAATCTCCTCGTCATGTCCAAACGCCAGATACACTGTGCGCTCTGGCTGCACGCCCTCTTTGATCAGGTGCTCCACAGCATCCAATGCAGCAATCATCTGGCATTTAATATCCAATGCGCCGCGCCCCCAAACAAAGCCATCAGCAATTTGCCCGGAGTACGGCCCGTGTTCCCATTGATCCAGCGAATTGGGGTCTGCAGGAACAACATCCAGATGAGCAGCCAACAGCACCGGATCAAGCTCCGGATTTGACCCTACCCAGGTGTATAGCAAACTGTATTCGTTCACAACTTCCCGCTGCAGGGTGGCATGAACACGCGGATATTGCTGCTCCAAAACACGGTGCAGTTTTAAAAATTCAACCGGATTGCCTTCCTTATCCAGGCCGTGTGAGATCGTCTCACACCGAATTACCTCAGCCAGGTGGCCTGCAACCAGGTCAGCGTCCACCTCAGGCAGTTCAATTGATTCAACCACCGGTGTAGGCCGGATAAACATCGCTGTACGGATCAGCAATGTGGCGACCAGGAAGACAATGATGATGAGCAAACCTATCAGGATGTAGCCGACCAGTGCCATGAGTGCTTATCCTTTCCGAGAACTGGGGGACCTTAAGAGCAGAGCCAGCGAAATACCGGCCAATACGCCGCCGATCAAAGCCGTGAGATATTTTGTCTTCTCATGGAAATCGACATATTGCGTTCCCTCCGGAAGAATTTCCACATAGCCCATTGGGAAAACGCCCAGGCCGCCGCCACCGCCATAGCCGCCATATTCCGTCTTTGCCGACTCGTTATCTTCGGCTTCGACCTTGGCGTCTTGCTCTTCCTCTGCCGGACGTTCCTCGATTTCAATTTCCGGGCCGCCCTGCCCGCCGCCCAAGCCGTAAAACACTTTGGCTACGGGGATAATTGTCCGGCCATTGACTTCAATCGGATCACCATAGGCGGTTTTTACATTGGCATCCTTTTGAATTCGTCCCATGAAACCTGCAAATGACTTTTGATTTTCCATCGTTTCCTCCAGCTTTTCCCCAATCACAGGGGTATTCCTATTTTACGCCATTTCACACCAGGTGCAGGTAAGAATAGTCATATCCGTTGGGCAGACAAGGAAATCGGGTTGGCCTGGCAGCCAACCCGATATTCCTGTTATATTCAACCAACTGGCACGATCAAAGATTATGCCACTGGCAGCGCTTCTAATTGAGATACCAATTCTTTCAACACATCATAGCCGCCCTGCCAGAAAGAAGCCTGACTGACATCAATGCCAGCTTCTTGCAGCAGTTTGACTGGGGCAACCGAACCGCCCGCCGATAAGATCTTGATATAGCGTGGCTTAAAGGCCTCGCCTTCTGCCTTGAACTGTTTATAGAGCGAAAGCACCAAAAGCTGGCCAAAGGCATACGCGTACACATAGAAGGGCACATCATAAATATGCGGAATGGACACCCATTCCCAACGGAACTCATCACTGACCTCAACCGCATCCCCAAACTGGCTCTTCAAGTTTTCCAGGTAGGCTGCGGCAATCTCATCCACGGATGCGCCTTGTTGAACCATTTCATGTGCTTTGCGCTCAAACAGCGCAAAGAAAGATTGGCGCTGAATGGTTGCGTAGGCATCGTCCATCTGCCGGAAGAGCAAATCACGGCGCACCGATTCATCCGTTTCCTCGCGCAGCAAGCGGTCCACCAACATCATTTCGCCAAAGGTCGAGGCGGTCTCTGCCAGCGGTAAATTGGATTGCTGTGTCAAAATGCTGTGCTGATCTGCCAGCATTGAGTGAATGGCATGTCCTAACTCGTGCGCCATCGTTGCCACATCATCCGCGCGCCCCTGGTAGTTGAGCAAAACCCACGGCGTTAGTTTGGGGCTGGCTGTCAGGCAGAATGCGCCGCCGCGTTTTCCCTTGCGAACTTCGCCATCCAGGTGCTTCTGCGCAAATACACGCTCTGCCATTTCAGCAAATTTTGGATCAAACTCATTGAAAGAGGCAAACACCACATTAGCCGCTTCGTCAAAGTCATAGCGTTTATCCGATTTCACCACCGGGGCATAGATATCATAACGGCGAAGTTTTTCAACCCCCAGCCAGCGAGCTTTCAGACGGAAGAAGCGCTGAAACACATCCACGTTGCGCTGCGCAACGTCCAGGAGGGTTTCCACAACCTGATCCGGCAGATCGTTAATCAAGTTGCGTGCCGAAATTGGGCTGGCGTATTTACGCAAATTGATCTGCTCGTTGCGCCAATCGCGCACCAACGCCTGGTAAATCTGCCCCAGGATGGGACCATCGTTGCCGTACACCCGGTAGAGCTCCTGGTAGGCAGCCGCGCGCAATGCAGGGTCCGCCTGGCGAACATAAACCATCAACTCGCCGCGAGTCATTTCTTTCTCTTCCTCACCCACCTTCACTTTGAAGGTATAGCGGTTGGTAATGGAAGAGTAAAGCATTTGCAGTGCGCTGACACCGGTAACATTTTTGATATTGACGATTTTTTCTTCAGCCTCGCTCAGGGTATGCGGCTTGAACAGGCGCAGGGCTTCCAACCAGTAGCGCAAATCGCCCGATGCAGCCATTAAGCGCTCGGCCTGGTCATTGGCCAGATCCTTCCACCAAAGGGTGAAGAATAACGTGCGGTTGGTCAAATCAGCAAAGAACTGATCCACCCGTGCCTGCAAAGATTGCGCTGCCTGATTTTGTGTATCTTCGCTAAAATAGAGCGCTGAAAAAGCACCCAGGCGGTTCGCCAGCTCATAAATTTCTTCCTGAGCATGCAGGATATCCATAAAATCAGGAACAGCAATGTCTTCGGCCAGTTTTGGGCGGAAAGCTTCAAACTTCGCCACAACCTGATCTAATTGTTTGAAAGCGGCTTCCAATTCCGAACTGTCTGCGCCGGGGAACAAATCAACCAGACTCCAGCGAGACTGTACAAATTTTTGATCAATCGTTGTCATGTGACTCCACCTCAGTTTGAGAATGTACCATTGAACGAAGCTGCTTGCGCAGGTCATCAACCGGGCGGCGCAAGCCATCCGGTTGAGTGTCATAATACCATAAAGTCCAACCGTTGCACGGGCCAGGGTGAATCATTCGCGCAATTTGATGGATTGAGCCGCGCTTGCCGTTCAATTCTAAACGGCCGTCTGCCATCACCAGCGCAGTAGTATGATCTTTCCCTTCAAAGTAAAGCCGCTGACCTGGCTGGAGCAGACCATGTTCCAGTAAT
>JAJUJY010000305.1 GCA_029265085.1 Chloroflexota bacterium | reverse complement strand
CGAATCATTGGCCTGTTCCTTATTGGCCTACCAGCCGTCTTGATGCTGCTCTGGTTCATTCTGCGCTATTTTGGTTACGCACTGCTAGGATTTCGCACCTTGATGGCTGGCTCTCTCATTATTGGAGCAGCGCTGGCTGGGATTCTGGCAAGCCTGCTGATTCTGGAACAAATCCAGGATCGTATTATTGTGCGCCAATATGACCGCAGTCGGAGAAAAATTCTCCATAATCCAGACGGAAGTCTTGAATGCCCTTATTGCGGCAACCGCCAGGTTAACACTTTTGAACATTTTTGTTCGGTATGCGGGAATGAATTAGAATAAGAAGCTGTTATTTTTTAAGAATGATAATTCGAGGGACAAAATGATCGATGTGTTTCGTATCGCGAACCTATTTGTAGAAAAAATTCAAAAGGATTTTCCCAACGATGTCGCCCTGGTTGTGTATTACGGATCGTATGCGACTGGCTCCGCAACTGCCACATCCGATTTAGATTTTTATTACATTCCAGAAAGTGCTCAAGCGGATCAATTATATCGATCCTTTGTATTTGAAGGCCGACCTTTTGAATTTTGGGGAGTCTCCTGGGGGTTTGCACAAAAAATTGCAGCTGGAAAACATCATTGGTCTGTTGCCCCTTCGATTATTGCCAATGCAAAGGTTCTTTACACCCGCACGGAACAAGACCTGCTCCGATTTCAAGAACTACAAAAACAGATTGCCAGCTTAAAGAATCCGCAAAATAAGCCTCTGGCAATGCAGCAGGCGGTGGAGGAATTTCGTACGATCCAATCGAAATTTGGGCAGGTAACTATCAATTATCAAACCGGATACCTGCCGGGCACAAGGTGGGCAGCTTGCCAATTAATCAATTCAGTGCTGGATTGTCTAGCTTTAATCAATCAGGTATATTTTGTGAAAGACTGGGCATCCGAGCCTGAACAAATCCATCAGTTAAATCAGCGTCCGGAAGGGCTTCTGGATCTGATCCAAACCATTACAACAACAGGTGATGTTGAGCGGCTTCTTCAAGCAGCCCAACAACTAATGGAAGGCACTCGGAAAATCCTGGTAGCAAATATACCGGTTTCACCGAACCAACAATCCGCTGCAGAAATCCTTTCCGGATACTATGCAGCCATCAAAGAATATACCAATAAAATCATTTCGGCTTGCGAAAAGGGAAATTGGATCAAAGCCGGTGTCATCACAGCCCAGATCCAAACAGAGTGGACTTTGACACTGGCTCTTCTCGAAGATAAATTACATCATTATGAACAAGAACCCTACCGGTCGTATCAAGATGCCTACAAACGGCTTCAATTTCCTGATCTGGCTGCTCAAATTACCTCGAAAAACTTGCCTCAGATTGCCGAACAAGCCAAGACTTTTGATCAAATGGCACGAAAATATATTCTTGATCGTGGGGCTCAATTAAATGAACCAGAAACCTTTGATGAATTGGCACTTTGGATTGATAGCGGGAAGTTTGCTTAAGTAATCCTCATCCGTTTTTGAATGGCAGAAGCCCATTCCTCTGCTTTATTCAATTCAGATTCTGCCAAAGGACCTTGCCGCCCGGCAACGATAAATGTTTCTGTCGGGATTACAATTCGCCCGCCCAGCCGCTTCAACCGCTGGACCAGCTTTTTCCGGGCAGTGAAAAATGCCAGGAAGGGCGATAACTGGTAAGATGTGTCAAAAGCAGCCACTCGCTTTCCGCGGAGTACTTTACGCGGCATTGATTTCAACCAGGCGTTCAACTCACCGGGTAAGTTCATCCGGTGAGTTGGGCAGCCTCCAACAACCAAATCCGCCCGAGATAAATCCGAGAAAGAAACTTCATTAAAATCCTTTAAAATCACCTCAGTGGAACCCATCATTTTTTGAGCAACCACCTCAGCTATTTTTTTTGTGTTCCCGAACTGCGAATAATAAAAAACCAAAACCTTCATTTATAAATCTCCCGT
>JAJUJY010000253.1 GCA_029265085.1 Chloroflexota bacterium | reverse complement strand
GTACTGCGGGTCGTCTTTGTCGTCGGTCCAGGTCAAGGCCACCACCCCCGGGCGGATCACGCACATGATGTTATCCACATGGCCGTTGGTCTCGTCGTTATACACCCCGCGCGGCAGCCAGATGATCTGGTTCACATTCAGGTATTCCTGTAAATACGACTCGATTTCACCCTTGGAAAGCTGCGGATTGCGGTTTTCGTTGAGCAGGCATTCCGCCGTGGTGAACAGCGTACCCTGGCCGTCCACATGGATCGAGCCGCCTTCCAGCACCAGCGGAGCCTTGTACCGGTCCGCCCCCGCCAGGTCGGCTACTTTGCGCGCCACCAGGTCATCCAAATCCCAGGGGAAGTACAAGCCGCCAGTCAGGCCGCCCCAGGCGTTGAAATCCCAATCCACAGCGCGGATTTCCTTGCCGTTGGAGACAAAGGTCGGGCCGCAGTCGCGCATCCACGAATCGTTGTTGGAAAGCTCCACCACGCGGATATGAGCGGGCAGCATCTGGCGGGCATTGCGCCATTGGGCAGCATTGACGCCCATCGTCAGCGGTTCAAACTGGCTGATGGCAGCCGCAACATCTGCAAAGGCTTTTTGCGCCGGTTTAGCGCCCAGTCGCCAGTTATCGGTGCGCTCCGGCCAGAGCATCCAGCAGCCGGCGTGCGGTTCAAACTCGCCGGGCATACGAAAACCATCTTTTCTTGGGGTACTATCGATAAGCATAGACATGGATAAATTTCCTTTCTGATACCCAGGCGCACAGCTCAAAGCTGCTGCCTGCCGCCTGTTCCCTGATTTTCACTACAGAGACACAGAGGACACAGAGATTTCTTAGTTATTTTCTGAAAGCTGATTGCTCACGGCTGATAGCTGATCACTACTTTCGCTTGATCAAGAACTCACCGACCACCAGCGTGATGAGCACACCGATCAGCACTGGGGCGGCATATGCCCAGTCGATTGGCTCGCCGGGAACCCATACAAAGAAGATCACGGCCTGGATGATGAAGAGTTCGCAAATCACGGCCATGATGGTACCTAACACAGAACCACCCGGCACGCGGTAGGGGCGTTCAACATTGGCGTCCTTCTTGCGCAGCTTGAGGAAGGCAGGGAAGAGCGCCAGGTAGGGCATTAAAAAGACCATCGAAGAGAAGGCGAACAGTGTCCAGAACAGGTCTTCGGCAGAACCAGCCATGAAACCGTAGATCACCAACACAACCGTCGAAACCACGCCGGTGATGATAAATGCACCGGTTGGGGTCTGGTTGACGGGGTGCAGTTTGCCAAAAATAGCAGGCAGCTCGCCTTCGCTGGCAGCTTCAGCAGCGGTGCGGTTGGCGCCCATCGTCCAGGTGACCATATTGGTCAGGAAGGTGTAGAGCGCGCCAATACCGAGCACAGTCACCATGATACCGCCAATACCGCTATCGCCTAACAAAATACGCAGCGTATCGATGATGCCGGAAATCAAGCCCAGGTCTTCCGCGGGCACAGCCATCAGCATACCCACCGTGCCGAGCAGGTAGAAGACCGCGATCAGCAGACCGGAAACTATGATCGCAATGGGAATATCGCGCTTGGGATTCTTCATCTCCCCTGCCGCGCCGGACATCAACTCAAAGCCCATGAAGTTATAGACGATCACCGGCAGGAAGGCCAAACCGGCATCCCAACTGGGCAAAATAGCCTGGAAGGAAAGGTCATTGGCCACACCGTTCTTGGCAGCATAGACAAACGCACCCACGCCGATCACAACCATGATCAACGCCTTGAGGAATGCGCCGACATTGGGAACCCATTTGCCGGTATCGAGTGCCAACATGCCAATCCAGACGGTCACCCAGGTCATCACAATTGCGATGGCAATTTGCAGCACCAGGCCCATCTCCGGGAAGAAGAGCTGCGCAAACATGCCCGCGAACAAGATGTAAACCGAGGGCATCCAGAGCGCAACATTGATCCAGTAGAGCCAGGTAGTGCGGGCAGCCCAACGCTCACCAAAAGCATGTTTGACCCATACATACAGGCCGCCCTGCTCCGGGTAGGTGGTGCCCAACTCGGCGGTGATCAGACCGTAAGGAATGAAGAATAACACCAGGGTGATGATCCACCAGGAGATGGAGGATGCGCCGATGGCCGCCGAGGGGGCCAGGGTATCGACAACCAGAATGGCCGCGATGGTGAACAGGGTCATATCCAACGCGCGAAAGGCTTTTTTGAAGCCGCCAGCCGGTTTCTCAGACAGGGATTGAGCAGTCATGTGAATTACTCCTGTGTAAAAAAATGATTCAGGACCGGCTGCCCTGGGGAAAAATTAACACCCCAACCATCTTCCCGCGTGAGTGCTGCGGGAACCGGTCAGGGTGAAAATTAAGGGCAGTCGGTTTCATTACCGGTTTGGGTGAGGTGTTTTGGTTTATAACACCTTTTCCTTTGCAAAAATTCCGGACACGCTTTCCTTTGCTCATCCAACAACCCAATCCTTTCGGAAGGGTCAACGTCTCATCCTGGCGGTTTGAGGCTGCCCTCGCACCGCCAGGTTACAAACCAAATGATTACTTAATACGGCTGTCCAAATAGTCCTGGACTTTGCCGGCATGGTACGCCTTGAGTTCGGCGGAAGGCCGCTTGAGGCGCGGGTAGGTTAACCAGACCAGAATACCCTTTTCAGTATGCAGGCGGTTTTCGGACTGATCGTAGATGATCGACTGGTCGGAATCCATCACCTCGTCGGTAGCTTCCACACCGCGAGAGGCGGGCAGACAGTGCATGAACTTGCAGTGCGCCGGGGCTTTCTTCAGCAGATCCATGTTGACCTGGTACTTGGGCATGAAGGCTTTGGTCCGTTCGGGGATTTCGGCTTCCTGGCCAACCCACCACCACAGATCGGTGTAGATGTAATCAGCGTCTTTGACCGCTTCCACGGGATCTTCGGTGATGCGCAGGGTGCCGCCGGAAACTTTGCAGTTTTCTTCCGCCATGCGTACCCATTCGGCCGGAGCCTGGTAACGCTTGGGGGCTGCGTGGGTGAAGTGCATGCCCATGCGGGTGCAGATCAGCATTAATGAAGAGAGCACATTGGTCGCATCGCCAATGAAGGTTACGTGCAGGTCTTCCAGCTTCTTATCGGCAGGTTTGTGTTCCAGCATGGTCAGCACATCGCAGACCACCTGGGTGGGGTGATTGTAATCGGTCAGGCCGTTGATCACCGGCACGGTAGCGGTATCGGCCAGCCCCGTGATGGTGGCATGCTTGAGCGTGCGGGCCATGATCACATCCACCATGCGGGAAAGCACCTTGGAGGTGTCGCCCAACGATTCGCGCGCACCGAGGTGAATCTCACCGGGCTTGAGATAGAGCGCATGGCCGCCCAACTCGGTCATCGCCACCTCAAAGGAAACGCGGGTGCGGGTGGAAGGTTCTTCAAAAATCATCGCCAGGGTGGCATCTTTCAACAACTGGGGCGTGCAGCCCTGTTTATCCGCAGCTTTGATCATGCGGGTCAGCTCGATCAACTCCAACAATTCCGCCTTGGTGAAGTCTTGCGTATCAATAAAATGACGAAGTTCCACTGGTCAAACTCCTTTTTTGGGGTTTTGGATTAGTTCCGTTTCGGAATTTTTAATTACCGATTTATGTATAGTTTAGCACGAAAACAGGTAAGTTACAATTACCCAACAGATGATTAAGAAGAATGTCATCGGCACAGCGTGACATTTTAACACCCGCAGAACCAGCTGCAAGGCCAGCCCATTTGAATTAAATAATAAGCGCCTCCCCTGGTCTGGGGGAGGCGCTTTGAAAATTGACTGGTACCGGGTTTACTGGCAGGTTTGAAAAGCCTGAAGATGGCTGTTCAAAGACGCGCTTTGTAATTTATCAAATACGCTGACAATATCACTATGCGGTACCACCAGCTTGAGTTCATCATACAGCGCAGCATCCGCAATTTCAGCATCCACACCAGCCTGGCAGGCTTCCGCCAGAGAGGCAAAAGCAGGTTCAACGGCAAGCCCCGGATTGGCAGGCACTTCTACACCATATTTTTCCGCCTGGCGCACCAAAGCCTTGACGTGCTGCTGTTCCGAACGAACAATGACCGAGAAGGGGTAAACACTGCCAAATTGATCGATCGCACCCTGATACAGATTGAGCGCACCGTATTCTTCCAAAATCGATTTTTGAAGTGCATCGACTTCCGCATCAGAGAGAGGGGTAAGTGCCAGGCCAGTACCCTGCGTTCCAACACCGTTACCTCCCGCACTGCCGCGCCCGCCGGGACCGCCGTAACGATCGAGACCAGCCGCAGATACGCCAGGAAGCGGCGCAAAAGCCGATAAAGCCAAAGAAAGGATACCCACCACAGCCATCAGGCCGAAATATTTTAACGTTTGTTTTGACATGTTTAATTTCTCCTAAAAGTTTGTTATTGTCTTACAGTCCCTAGTGTATAAAATACTTATGAAGAGCCTGTGAAGCCGAGATGAATTGT
>JAJUJY010000177.1 GCA_029265085.1 Chloroflexota bacterium | reverse complement strand
CCCATTGCAAGTGATGATGTAATTCGTTTAATTTAGGGTTGTAAATTCTTCACCATCCAGGTCGAAATATTTTCGCATGGCGCTGACGGTCAGACATATGTGCGCCGGGATAATACAAACCACATCGCCAATTTGAATCTTGTCCATGATTTCAGCTGGCACATGAATAATACCGTGCTCCTGAGACATGCGTGCCAGGTACGCGCCAGGGATTGGATCACCCCATCCATTCTGATTGGGAAGACAAACCAATCCAAAGACTGCCTTGCCATCCAAACTCATTGTATCTTTTGAAATATGGATTGCACCGCCGTAAATCACCATTTCCTCACGCTCAGGATGACGTGCAACCACCGGGCAGGCTACCACAGCAGCCACGCTGGATGGGTCAACAACTTCTAAACGAAGCATTTGTCCATCATGAAATACAAAATTACCAGGCCGAATTTCATCCACATTCCCCAAATCTGGTGAAAGCGTACAGCCAGGCGTATCGCCCACTGAAAGTTCCAAAGGCGAGATTCCCTGCTGGGAAAGCAAATTGCGCAAATCATTCATCCGCGCAACCGTAACCTGATACCGCTCGATAATTTGATCTTGAGACACTGCCCCATAAGTAAAGCCTGCATGGGTAAGCAAACCACGCAAAGTCATCCGAGAACGTTTTATCTGGTGAGCGAGTTTGATAATTGGGGTTGGATCATCCCAACTCAAACCGGTACGGCCTGTACCGCTATCAATTTTGATCCACAAATCAACCGATTGCTGGCCGTGAGCATCAAGATAAGCTGCACTTTCCATTGATTCGACCAGCAAACCCAAATGGATTTTTTCAGCTAATCGGTTAATTGAGTCTATTTCTCGAATATTTACTGGAAATGCAATCAGAATGTCTTTCCAGCCGGCTGCAGTAAAATATTCTGCCATTTCTACCGATGAAACCGTAATTGCATCCACACCTACCCTGCGAAACCACTCACCCACCTGAGCAGATTGGTGAGTCTTAAAATGAGGGCGAAAGCGCACACCTCGAGCAGCAGCTTTTTGGGCCATAAAATCAATATTTTTCTTCACGATCTCACGATTAATAATCAGGCTCGGCTTTTGTAAATGATCAAACAGATTCATGTTGGCTCCATTGGAGATGAGATGGTTTGGCGCTTTAATAATTCCAGCGCCATAAGTATAATACTTTTATGAATAATCACGAACTTGCGGCAATATTTGAGCGGATCGCTGATCTGATGGAGATCAAAGGCGAAATTATTTATAAAACATTGGCGTACCGGCGAGCAGCCGAAAATCTGCGCACGCTGGGACAAGAAGTCAGCAGTTTGCGCAATCAAGGCCAGTTGACGGATATACCCGGTGTTGGTAAGGCAATTGCAGAAAAAATCGAAGAGCTGTTGGACACGGGAAAACTTGAGTTTTTAGAAAAACTGGAGCTCGAAGTTCCTCCAACCCTGATCGAAATCCTACAAGTTCCCGATATTGGACCCAAAAAAGTTGCTTTGTTCTGGAAGCAAGCCGGGATCACGACCCTGAGCGAACTGGAATCCGCTGCCCAACAAGGCCATTTGCGCCGGCTGCCGGGGATGGGTGAGAAATCGGAAACGCGCATTTTGGAAGGTATTGCCGCACTCCGCCGCCGATCAAAACGGATGACCCTCGGTTTGGCTGTTCCGGTCGGACGGCGCTGGTTGGACTGGCTGCGAGAACAACCTGGTGTAGTCCAGGCGGAACTTGCCGGGAGTTTGCGGCGCTGGCGTTCAACCATTGGTGATTTAGACCTTGTGGCAGCATCTGACCAACCTGCATCAATCATGCAAGCTTTTACTACCCACCCCGAAGTACAGCGAGTTCTTGGCCAGGGTGAGAATAAATCAAGCGTTGAATTGTCAAACGGAATCAATATCCAATTATGGATTCAGCCGCCGGAGAAATTTGGCGCTTTACTTCAGTTTGTCAGCGGTTCGAAAGAACATAATGTGCGCCTGCGGGAATTGGCACAAAAAAAAGGGCTTTCCCTTTCCGAACGCGGTTTAATCAATGAAGCTGGGCAAGAAATCACATTTGCCGATGAATCAGGTTTATATAAAGCACTTGGCCTGGATTGGATCGCACCAGAATTACGCGAAGATCGAGGAGAGATTCAAGCAGCCGCAGCAGGAAATTTACCTCATTTAATCACAACAGCAGATCTGCAAGCAGATTTCCATACCCATTCCACCTGGAGTGATGGATCCGTAAGCATTCGTGAAATGGCTCAGGCTGCTGTTCAGCGTGGACTTAAAGTCCTGGCGATTACAGATCATTCTGTCAGCCTGGGAATTGCCAACGGATTAAGCGCAGCCCGCTTGCGTGAACAACGCTTAGAAATTCAGCTTGTTCAGGCTGAAATGGGAGATCAAATCACACTTCTGCAAGGCGCAGAGGTAGAAATTAAAGCAGATGGCAGCCTGGACCATCCGGATGAAGTGTTGGCCGAATTAGACCTGGTGATTGCCTCACTTCATGTTTCTTTGCGCCAGCCGCGCGAAGAAGTTACGCGGCGATTAATCAATGCAATTCGCAATCCGCATGTTGACATTATTGGCCACCCAAGCGGACGATTATTACCGAATCGTGAAGGTGCCGATCTGGACTGGGAAACCGTATTAAGGGAAGCACAGCTTCACAATATTATCCTTGAAATCAATGCTAACCCGACTCGCCTTGACCTGGATGAAATTTATGCTCGCAGAGCAGCCGAAATGGGTATTCTTCTGAGTATTAACACGGATGCACATTCACCGCTGGATTTTGAACTGGCCGAATACGGTGTTTCTGTGGCCCGCCGCGCCTGGATCAATGCAGCGCAAGTATTCAATACCTGGCCAGAAGAAAAAATCAGGGCATTTTTGCAATCACGGGGACAATAAAAAAAAGAGGTTGGCATGGGATCAATTCCCAGACAACCTCTTCTCAAGCCATTGGAAATTTATTGAGCTGGCAACTCGGCAGTGTAAACCTGAGTGCCAAAAATCAAAACCAGGTTGCGGTTTGGAGTCACCGTATAGGCGGATAACGGCTGGTTGGCAGATAGTCCACTGACACTTTCCAGGTCAGGCAGCATCCGTTTTTGCAGGTTCAACACCAGGCTGAAATGATAAATAGACTTGCTATTTTCATCCAGCATGAAAAGTGAAGGTTCTGGAGGTTGTGTCGCCTGCATATGGGTAAAATATACACCGTCAATCCGATCAATTTCATTCACCTGGTCGCTGCCCATTGATTTTTTATACGGATAAGGATCATTACAACGAGTTGGCGAGAAATCAAATGAACTGAAAGAGCACATGGTCATATGCCCATCGCTGTGAAGCACAAACAAATCATCTTGATAAACCGCCAGATCAATCGCGTTAGACAGGTTCGGGATGTCTTTATCAAAAAAGAGATGGGGCGCATTGAAAAAATTGAAATCAACACCGTCATAGCGCCAAACCGCATTCCCCACTTTATCCAAAACATATAAAACATTTTGATCATAGGTAATCGCTGTGATAGACCCCCAACCAGCATCTGGCGGGGTCAATGTAAGCGCTGAAACACCTTTTGATTGCGAGCAAAATAGCAAATTCCCGAATTCATCCACAGCCATAACAGAGGCTTCGAACTGATTACCCGGAGTTAAGGGATATAGGTCAACCAGTTTACCAACCACCATTGCGCCCATTTGTCCTGGACCGCAAGTAAATTGGGTATCCACTTCATAGCCCTGACGGGTGTAAACCAGCCGGATCACTCGGCCTTGATTTGAATCCAACACATAGACATCTTCACTCAAGGTTGAGACAGCCTGTGTAACATTGACGGACCGGTCAAAACCACCCACCAATCCCAATTGAAGACCTAAGCGCCGAATGCCGTCCATTGTATCAATCTCTTTACGTACCTGGGCACGTAATTGTTGGACTTCTTCCGTCTGACCAAATTGATTGGCTTTATCTAACCAGGTCAAGGCATTTTCCCAATTTATTCGCCTTAATGTGGGATCTTCCTGCTGCTGTGCCAGAGCTATTTCAGCCTGCGCTTGCGAGAGGTATGTTAATTGCTGTTCCCCACGACCATTCCGGAAATAAACTGTCATAGCAACGGCAACAACAATTAACGGTACGGCCACAGCAATAAATACCATCATTTGCGGCGTGACCACCTGACCATCTTTTGCCTGCCCAGGCAGCATTCGAGGCAGGGATCGCTTCAACGCATCCGACCATTTTCCCGTAACACGCTGAACAGTTTGATAAGCTGTTGCCAACCAGACCGGTGCATTCAGCGGCCGGTTCATTCTTTTAGACCGTGGTGGAATTCTTTTTTCTTCTTCAGCAGAAATTTCTGACAGATCAGGATCTTCTTCAACAGGCTCAGGTTCAAAAATTGGCTGCCCGTTTTCTGGCTGCCAGGGTTTTGAACCCGCTGGGGAGTCGATTTTCAATTGCTGGGGCCCGACAGGCAAATCAGTGCGCTGCGGCTCTGGCTGGTTCTCTACCACGGGTGGTTTTTCGTCCTGTGCCGGTAAAGGCTGCTGATCTTTTGGGGCTGCCTCTTTGCGAGCAAAAAGCCCTGCAACAACACCCCGTATTGGTAATTCAATAACCGGTTTATTCGGCCTTTTTTCTTCGGGTTTATCTGCTGCTTTTTCAGGCCGTCGCTGTTCAACCGGTTTCGGTTGGGCAAGCCGATCTCCGGTTAAGAACACGCCTTCTTTCTTGACTTCTTCACTGGGTGGAATCCGCTGGGCAGGCTGGCTGGCTTCCGTTCCGGTGGACCTTGCAGGAACTTCTGACGGCCGTCCGGTTTCACTCACTTCCTTGGCCAACAGGCGGCTCATCCGGATGTCGCCTTTACCGGCTGAAGCTCTTAACAAACAAAACTGCAGGTCTGTACCAACTTGATTGAGCAGGCGCCTGCGCAAGCCATCGAAACCGACCTGCGGACTGCCTGAAAGCGAGGCAGCAGTCCAGCTGCGCGGAGGCTGAGAACAAAACAAAATCAGATCACCTGGTATGAATTGATTTCGATAATAACGAATCGCAATAGATCGGCTAATCCCCAGTCCCTTGGTAGGAGTGAACGGGTCATGATAATCCTGCACACTATCCCTGGAAAGGACAAAAGAATGGGTTGGACCAACATGAGCCAGGTACACCATCTCATCATGGATAACCGCAGCATTTAAAATCCCGATCACAGGAGAAGTTTCCCTGCCGCCGCGTAAATTGCGTGCCAACATGCGATCATTGAGCTGTTCAACCATACTCTTAATCGCAGCCGTGACGGTTCCGCGGGTGGCATAATATGCATTGACTACTTTTTCAATGATATCTTTTGGCAGCAAATCCCCTAACTGCACTCCATTATCCGTGCGCAGCGATAGGACCAACAAATCACGCTCTCGCCCTCGCGCAGTATGGCGTGGAGGAAGAGCAGTGTACAATCCCGGCATATCAGGATTTTCTTTTCCAGCGATCAGATTAAACGTATAGATTGAAAGATCTACCACGGGCAATGACCTTATGTAGTGAAGTAATCAAAGGGTACAGTTCCAGGAAAGCAGACTTGCGTCTTGTTGAAATTATACATCTATTCCACAGGTGGTCTGAGTTTAGCATGCAATATTTATGCCAAATAGTTGCTATTTCCTTAACCAGATCTCCCCTGTGCGGATTCCTTGAATGGATCGAAAGGTTACTACTAACCAAAAGACCAGGAGCAGTACAGTTAGCAAAACAGCCAGACCTT
The DNA here is from genome assembly GCA_029265085.1 of Chloroflexota bacterium. The sequence goes on along the minus strand of JAJUJY010000177.1, from coordinate 2,290 downwards.
CCATCCAGAATGCCTGCCAGATTCGGCTAAGGACCAAAGTAGCCATCGTAAATGCGCCAAGTGGAAATGTAAAAGCCCACCAACCAATTCCAAAGGGTATGCCGCCCCGGGTTAAGTAATGGATTGTAAGCATCAGCACCATGCCAAACCAGAATAACCCAAAGCCCCAAAATGCCGTGGAGAAGATATTCAGCACATTCCCAACAAGAACTGCCTGGCTATTATCTTGAAAAATCAATATGGAGGCCTGTCCAAGGCGAATCAAAGACAGGCTTCCCACCCCAACAGGACCAAGACCAATCCATAAAGCTGGAGCAAACGGCGCACCGGGCAAAGGATGCAAGACCATTCGGGTAAACAACAAACCAGCCATTAATAAGAATAAGAAAAATCCGATTCCCCAAGCAGCAAAACTTAATACTATCACCCCGCGTGCGAAGCTTATGGAGAAATCCGAAGTCAGGGGTAAAAGCGCTAAAGGAATAATTATGTTGATCACCGGTGGTAAAAACCAGCTTCCATTGACCTGGGAATATTGTATTTCCCCCGAGGTCAACAGGCTATAGATAAAGTGCAAACCAATAGTTCCTGTTAGAACGACCCCCGCCACACCCAGGCATACAAGGAGAATCAAACGAATTTGCTCGCCAAGCACGAATCCCCCAACTTGTGCTGTGGCAGACGCAAACACCAGTAATCCACCGGGGAAAGTAGCGGCCGCCGCTTCAATGGCTGGATTTTTCAAATCGGCTGATAGATTTTTGGGAAAACGGATGATTCGCACAACCATCATTCCAGTAAAAATCAGCAAAAAACTGGCAGCCAGGATGTAAAATATTTTTGCCAACAGCGCCATCAGCGCACTTAATCCCAATAACCCTCCTGGATTGGCAGCCAAAATGACACTGAGGATGGAAGTTCCCATCACTGCCCCAAACCATCCGGGGTGAAATTCTCGAATGATCGAATGTGAAGTCATTTTCATCATCGGAGCACCTGGAATAAGAAATCAAACCGCATAAATATATTTTATAGGATATTTCCCCCTTTGAAATCTCAGCACAGGCTACAATTATTTCATGCAGAATAAGATCCTTCACCGGTTATCTAAATCTTATAAAATCATCTTGTTTGGCTTGGGAATTGTGGTGTTGTCCGGCTGCCAGAAAATGGGACCCTGGTTATCCACCCCAGAGACTGCCGCGGTTCCTACCTCCTCACTAGTTTTGACCACTCAATCCCCCATACCTGATGCAGCGGATTATCCACCCCCTCAGCTGCCCACAATTGCCAGCAGCACGCCCGGACCTGAACCAGCGCAGCCTGCGCAGCGAACTCAAATCAAACTAACCGTGTTGTATTCTCCAGAATCACAAACTGCCGAAGTGGAAGAAAAAATAATATTTCTCAATCAAACCGGGGTTCCAATAAAAGATTTGTTGCTGGTGGTTGAGCCTAACCGGCGAAAAGGAGTTTTTCAGCTTATTGAACTGTATGATGATGTTGGAGCTAAAAACGAGTATTTTCTAGAAGATATTGGACTAAGAATACCTTTGGAAAACCAGATTAACCCTGGCGGACAAATCATTTTCACACTGAAATACAAATTGAATCTTCCCCCACAAGGCAGTGCATTGGGTTACAGCCAAAGACAGGCAAATTTCGGGGATTGGTATCCCTACCCGCCGCCATACGTGCCCGGCCAGGGATGGCTAGTTCACCCACCTGCACCAGTCGGTGAGCATCTTGTATATGACCAGTATGATTTTCAGGTCGAAATACAAATTAATTCGGTTCTTAAAGATTGGGTAATTGCTGCCAGTGCCCCAGCGAGGCAATCTGAACAGACTTATCTGTATCATCACACCGCTGCGCGAAATTTTGCCTGGTCAGCCAGCCGTGAATTGATCATCCTGGAAGATCAATTTAAAAACACGAAACTCCTGATGTATGTTTTTCCGGAACATCAAGCCGCAGGCGAGGCAGCATTACAGGTTATGAAACAAGCGGTTGTTATCTATTCAGATAAATTTTCTGCCTATCCCCACCCGGCTTTATCCGCCGTTGAAGCCGATTTTTTTGACGGCATGGAATACGATGGGATGTATTTTTTGGGCATTGATTACTATGCCAATTATTTTGGCGGGCGGCGTAATTATCTCACCGCCCTCACAGCCCACGAAACCGCTCACCAATGGTGGTATGGATTGGTTGGCAATGACCAGGCACTTGATCCCTGGCTGGATGAAGCGCTTTGCACCTACAGCGAGTTGATGTACTATCGTGAGAT
>JAJUJY010000078.1 GCA_029265085.1 Chloroflexota bacterium | reverse complement strand
GTGTTTACACAATCATCACGCTTGGGGGTTGGGTCACTTCTCCCTGGCCAACCAGGCGAACTTTATTCCGGCAAGATTGGCACAGGTTATAAATTCGCAGGCTGTCTTCTTTTTCTTGCATGATTTTTTTGGCTTTGCGCAGTAATTTTTCCAATTCTGCCGGGGTCAGATAGCCCTCAAACACACTGCCCTGTACCCGCCCGCTGTATGATTCCATCAGGCGGGCAATTTTGGCCCGCCGCTGGTCACTGTGAATATCATAGGCCAATAGATAGAAGGATCGGTCATTCATTTCAGTGAAAACCCATTGCAGTAAATTCGACCTGGCCATTTGCCACGCATCCTGCAGCCAGCCGGGCCTGTTCAACCAGGCACTGGCGCATGGGAAGGCGTTGTTCGCTGGCCGGGTGGGTATATTTTCCGTCAAAACGCTGCTCAAAGGCCTGGATAAACACTTTGAGACCGCGTTCATTTAGCACTACCGGGCGTTCTGGCGGTCCATCGACAAAATCTGCGGGGGTAAGCTGGCCGCTGCGGCAGCACCACAGCACAATGCCATCCACCACTGGCCGGAATTCTTCCATCAGGTCCAGGGCCAGGGCTGGGCGGTTATATACATATTCATGCAAGAAGCCAGCATAGGGGTCCAGGCCAACGGTTTGAACGGCGCTGTTGGCAAGCTGCGCCAGCAGGGTGTAGCCCAAAGAAAGCATTACGTTGACCGGGTCGGGTGGGGGGCGGCGCTGGCGTGTGCTGAATTTCCAGATTGGGTCAAACAGGCGGCGATAACCGGAAAAAAAAGCCGCCGAGGATGCGCCTTCCAGACCGCGCAGGCTGGAAAGTGCCGTCTTGCGCTCCACCTCGCGAATGGCTGCGGCCATCTGGTCAATTGCGCTGTTGATCTCGGGGTCTTGAAGTTCGCGGTTGTGGCGCATTAATAATGCGCGCTGGTGCTGTAATTTTGCATTCACAAAGGCTTTGGCCATATCCAGGCAGAAGGCTGGCTGGTCGAGGCTGCGGTATTGCGCGCGGCGCAAAGGTACGTGAGGGGTCAGGCTGGCATTTAACCGCCCGCGAAAATCACCATCCTGGGTGAGAAAAACAACTTCCACATTTTCGCCCAGCAGTGTATCAATGGCCGGTGTGGTCAGTCCAATATTGCCAAACAAAACGACCTGAGAAACATGGCCCAGCGGGGTGCGCAGCAGTACCTGCGGATGACCATCCTCCTCAAGCTCTACCTGAATATTGCGGTTGTGGATCCGAATTTTCGACCCTTGCTGAATTACATAAAGAGGCGGCATGGTTCACACTCCTATCTGTAGTCACGAAAGCTTTATTCAATTATTAAGGTTCCAAGACGTACGGTCTGGTTACTCTTTTTCAGGTGCAACCTGGCGGCACTGCCCTAAGCCCATCGATACACCGGCGCCAACGCCGGAAAACTGGGCAAAAGCTGCCAATGCACTGGCCAGGCTCATCCAGTAGCGGTCATAATTGGCTGTGGTGTAAGAAACCATGCCGACCGAGCCAATGCGCAGGCCGTTTTCTTTGAGCGGCACGGCCATACTGCGCAGGTGGTAGCGGGAGATGTTCAGGCATTCGGCGGCAAAACGGCGTAATTCACCCGGCATGGCGGCCGGTGCAAAAGCATTCCAGCGTTCCAACAGGCTGCCAAAGAGGAATTCTGGCAGGGGCAGCGGCTGCGTGCGTCCGGAGGAGCTGAAGGCGGTGGGGCTGGCCAGGTGGAGTTGAATACGCCGCGGCGGCTGGGAATTCAGCATGTGCTGGCTGAAGATTTGCTGGTAGGTGGCGGCGGCTGCCCAGGGGTGTTCTTCAGGCTGGCTGGCGGCCAATTCCACCTGGAAGGGCTGGTAATCCAACTCAACCGCTGCGCCCGGGGCCAGGCGGCCGCCGGGTTGGGCGGCTTGCAGCAACAAAGAACTTAACTCCGCGGTGAGCGCGGTAAAACGCAGGGTGTAGGTTTGGGCTGGGTCGGGGTATTTAAACGCATGCTTCCCCAACAAGGTTGAGGCGGTAAACGGGCGCAGGCCGTTTGCCTCGTGCAGGCGGGCGGCCAGGTCTGCATCCGCGGCGGCCGCGGTTTGCAGCAGCAGCGCGTGGGCTGCGCGCCCCCACCAATGCCGTTCTGTTTCTGCGGCGGGCGCGGCTGGCTGCGGCGCGTTGAGCGGGCGGAGGGTGAGCACCAGAGAAAGTAATTCAACTTGGGCAGTCACCGTTTCAACCTCCCATCCGCATGGTGCGCGAGCGGTCGCGCACAGCCTGCAGGTTGAGCACCTCTGCCACCTCATAACGGGGGGGCAGGCTTTCCGGCACGGGGCGCAGGCGCAGCACCGGCGGGAAGTAGCCCATGCGGCCGTGCAGTTCGGCCAGCAGCAGCCCGGCGATGAAGTTCAACGAAGGCAGGTTGACGATCAGCGGCTCGGTCTGCAATTGGGTTGGGGTGAGGGGGATGCGGTTGGTGAGTGCTTCCAATTGGGGCAGGAAAGGCGCATCGGCATCAAACTGCACGGGCAGGTCAATCACTTGCTGCACGGGTTGGCGGGCAAGTTTTTCAACCTGCTGGATTTGTTCCGCGGTGAGTGGATGGGAGAAGTTGAGCAGGATCATGCCAATCCCTCATTTGTGAAATTAGATAGAATTCCAAAACTTTTGGCAAGACTTTCCAAACCATTTTGGATTTCTAATGCTTTCTTTGCTATTGTATTTAAGGGAATTGAATTTTTCTGGTGTTCAGCATGATCTAAGCTATTTCGAATCGATGAAAGCGTATTCCAAAGTTTTGCAATTTGATCACGTTCTCCCCATTGGTTGTAAATAATTCGACCATATTCATTGAGATCGTGAACCGTAAATGTATGATAATCACCGGTTTGTTCATCTAAGATTTCACGCCCAATCATGCTTTGACCCGAAACTGCTCGTTCCATTGTATATCTTGCTGTACGGCTGTAATCCAACGGGAAGCCAAGACGGTGAGTTACCGCATCAATGAGCCATTCGCGAGCCAGCGTGATTGCCTGGATTAATTGACCATGACTGAAATACCATTGGATTAAATTGTATTCCGACTCAAGCTTTTTGGGTACATCTTCGTCAGCGGGTGCAGCAAATTCATCAAACGCTGATGTAATTTGCTCGCTTAAAATTCCAAAAGGTTTCGCGGTCAGGGAAAAATCGGTTTCCGCATTTTTTAATGCATCAGCCAGCTGGTTGGAATATTTCATTAATGAAAATGGCTGGCACAAAAAGGCAGCTTGAGAAACCTGAGTAAGTATCTCGGCAGCGGTGATGGATGCCTTTCTTTTTTCTCCTGGACGGTTAAGCAAACCCGCCAAACGGCGAGCATCTCCGGTTTGGACAAATTGATCCGTGGCAGTGATCCAATCCAACATTTTTTCAAAATCAGATAAATTTACCACAGGCGCTGGAATAATAATTTCCGCCTTCTCATCACCTAATTCAAAAGCTCCATATAAAATCCCTTTAATCTTCACCTGTTTGGCAGTTTTTAGATACGCTGCAAAAAGGAATACCAAAAAAGGGATGGAGCGAAGTCCATGGGTGATGTCAAAGGTTACATATTCTCCAAAATCCACTCGAGTAATAATCTGATCGAAAATATTCCAGTAATCTTCGGTGCTTTTTCCATCTGGAATTAAGACTTCTTCAATGCGGGGATCATTCAATTTTTCCAATTCAGGCCAAGACAAGTGATGGGCTTTCTCTGTTGTGAAAACCAGCATCCGATCAAAATCCATAAATTGGTGAATTGCTTCTGCAAAGACTTTGCCTTTGTATATTTTCCCATCCCAATTGTAATGAGTTTCCTTAGGATATATGCCGAGAAATGTAATAATGGTATGCATAGGTAATTATTTCACCTTCTCCATATCCAGTAAAACCCATCCCAGCGGGGCAACGGCTGCTGGTTGGCCTTTGACCAGTTTCATGACAGCTCGTTTTGAACGCGGGAAGGGGTCACCCGGGCGGCGCGGCGGGGCATTGCGATTGGCTTTGTGCATTCTGAAATCCGTCACCAACTGTTCAAACAAATGGGGGTCTTGCTGTAAATGCGTACCAAAGGTTGTGCCGTCCCAGCCCGTGCCCCAACCGAGCTGGAGCAGCGCCTGGTTGGGTTTCAGGCTGGCCTTTTGCAACTGGCGCAGGAAATTGGCGACGTTGGCTGTGCCCTGGGCTTCTTCAAACCAGGTGGATAGGTTTTGCAAACGTGCCAGGCTGCGTTTTTGCACACGCGGCAGCAGTTCATCCAGCCAGTGGCGGCGGCTGCCAAATCCCAGTTCCCTTTCGGCCATCTGGCTGAAGAGGGTTTCATCGATGTGGATCGATCCCTTAAAAACGGTGTCACCGGCAATGGCTTCCAGTTCCACCGGAGAACCAGCGGCTTTTTTGGTCAATACCTGGGCGTTGACAACTACCATACGCGCGCCGGGTTTGCGGCTGCCAACCAGGTCGGAGACCTGTAAGGCGCGCAGCAGGTCGTGATTGGGATCCGTGCCAAAAATTTTCTTTTCCAGCGGTTGGGCTGCCCAGGAACGGTTACGGCCGATCGCGGTACGATCTAAACGGATATTGATTTCTTTCCAGCCTGTCCAGGCCAGGGCGGTGCGGAATGCGCCTTTTAAGGATGAGCCGGGGATATAGGGGCAGTCATACACATCCTTGATGCAAGAGCGCAGGCTGGCGTAGGCTTTACCGGATCGGGGGGTGCCGGGGATGATATAACGGAATAATTCCACATTTTGGAAATCCGTTGGCTTGAGCAAAGTCCCGGGTTCCGGGTATTTACCCATGCGGTCGGGTCTTAAACTCTCGCCGCGTGCTTCCAGCAAGGCATCCAGATTGAGGCGGTAGGTGTGGTCATTATCGACCATATAATCAAAACCAAAGCGCAATTCATTGCCATCGCCAATATGCAGCGGTGAAAGAGTTGTCAGGGTAATATTATAAACGGCCATGTTTTACCTCTCTTCCAGTGCGCCGGGTTTGAATCCGACTGCGACTGCTGCGCCGTTGCGCCAAACCGGGTGACCCAAGGGCTGCGTGCCGCCGTAGTCTGGCTGAACATCGACCACCCGGCCTGGTGTACCTTCTACTGCGCCAAATACAGAGCCTTCAACCAGCATCCGGACGTTTCGTCTGCGCTCTGCTTTCTGGCTGGCAGATTGAGCCCATCCGCCCACATTTTCCATATTATAGGCAGCAAGCGGGTCCAGCAAGGCTGCACTTTCCCCGTTTCTTGGGAGATAACGGCTGAGGGATACCCAGGGCTGCCCGGGGTAGTCTGAGAATTCAATCGAACCGGCAGGCTGCAGATCGGCAGACCCAAATCCGCTGGATCGTTCGCCGCCCAGCCCGGCATACCCCAGGTCATTCAGGATTTCCTCGAGGAATGCCTTTACCGTATCGTCCGTTTTTAACCACTGCACCCCAAACCAGAGCCCGCATTGCGGGCTAAAGACGGTCCGGCCGGTATGGTACAAATTTGAATTTACCTGCACCCGGCCCAGGGCAACCCGCGGTTGCTGCTCAACCTTCCAAACAGACAACTTCCTTGTGCGGATATCCTCCGGCAGAGCAGGCAGATCTTTTTGGTCGACCAATACTTGCCCTCCCTGAAAGGTTAACTTTTCATCGTATTGCTCGGCCAGCAGGGCACCATCGAGTAGTTTGTGTAAAACCGACTCCGAAACAAATTTTAACCGTTTGATGGTCTTATGCGGTACGCGCTCTTCGCTGCCGGACTGTCTGCGTGTCCGCAGGGGGGCTGGGTAAAATTGCACGCTGCCAGCGCGTGGAAACGCGGAGGTCAGCACCAATACAGGGGGATCATCCAAAAAATGATCCATCCAGGTTTGCACTCCGCTGGCACCTTGCAGCGCGGCAACGCGGGCAGTGATGGCCGCAAATAGGCTGTCGGAAGGCCAGTGAATACTGCTTTCTTCCTGACCAAGCCCGTGCCTGCCAAAGTGAAACCCGGAACCAGAAATGTTCCAAATATCCAGGCGCATGGGATTACTCCACCGGAATGATTTGTTTGGCCCAGGTAACCAGGTCCGTGTAGGCCGCTTCCAACTCCTGCAAGGTTGCAAAAGATTTGTAGGTTTGTTTTTGGCTGTATTGTTTACTGCTGCGCGCAGCAATTTCCAGGTTCTCAAAGCGAATCTTGCCGCTGCCGCGCGACCCCTGGCCGCCCAGATAATCATCTTCCAGTAATTGCAGCCCGTCCACAACATAGCGCAGCCGGTTGATATCATCCGCATTATAGATTGAGAAAACCAGTTCGGCCGGGCCAAAAACAGCTCCTGCGGGAACGCGTTCCTGGTTGCGCGGGGTGGCGGCACTGGTTACCCGGTCAATGGCTACTTCAGTCTTGATTTCGGTATATGCCAGGTCAGTGTGGGCCTTGTCCAGGCTGGTTTTACTTTCCGGGGTGAGCATCACATCACGAACAATTAACAAGGTGGGGCCGCTGGCTTCTGCTTCACCGGGCACACCAAAAATATGACAGACTGCGCAGCCGCCGTCTTTATCATATTCTTCTGATTTTTTACAGGTGTGAATGGTGACTTTACCAATGTGGTTATTTTGGCTCAATCCCAGGGTCTTCTCTAATTGTGAGCGCATTTTGCCGCGCAGACTGGAACCTGGGATGTACGGCGCATTGGTGAGGGCATCTCGGATCACCGGATTGTCCACGCCGCCAATTTCCATTCCGGCTGAAGAACCGCCGATGTGAAGACCGGTAACTGCTTTGATATTGCAGGTGAAAATGACACGACCCAACAGGTGAGATTTAATAGCCATGATTTACTCCTTTCAGGTTAGTTGCGGCCGCCAAAGGCGCGGTGATATGCCAGGATGGCTTCAAAGAAATCGACGAAACGCTGAAATGCAGCGTCTTTTTGATCCGGTTTTGCCTTTTCCACCTCGTCAATCGCGGCTGCCAGTTCTTTTTGCAGCCGCTCCATGCTTTGGGTGCGAGCCGTCTGGTACGCCAGCTTCGGCTTTAACATAATTAACCGGCGCATCGCCTCTTTCTGGTGAGATGCGCTCCACATTGCTTCAATCTGGCGCACTTCAGTGAAAATTGTGCGAATTTGGCTGCGCGTAAGGCCGTTTTTTACTAATGCATCTGCAACCTGCTGCGCATATTCTACAAGTTCTTTCCCGCTTTCGTCTGCGGTCATAATGGATTGGATTGACATGCTAAAACCTCCTTATACCGTAATGTATGAATCAGTTATTTTCTGGTGCTTTATTGGAATTGCGTACAAACAATTGCGCCCAGCGGGCTGCTGTACCCCAGGTGCGCAAGTTTTGATAATAGGATTCTGTTAACTCCAAATTGATTTTTTCAAGCTCGGTTTTCAATTCCGGTTTTTTTGTGTTATCGGTCATGCGCGAAAATTGGTAAGCCGCCAGCCACATCCAGGGTCCCCATACCGGGGTGCCTTTTTGGGTGATTTTTTTGGCTTCCATGTTGGCCAACCGCTGCAAAAGCTGCAGCAGGCTGCTTGGGCCGCCTTCGTTTTTACAAATATTTACCAAACGGTTGTATTTGCTGGTCAAATCCGCAAACTCTTTCCAGGTCCAGACCTGCCCAAGAAAAGTAAAGGACCGCTTGCCGGGGTTGTTCTTGGCACTTTCCAGTGCTTCACCGGCATCATCAGCCGCCTGATACACCGGGTATTTCCCATGAATAAAGGCCATTCCGCCGCTAAGATGCAGGTCAGGATTTTGTGAAGTGTATTTTTCAAATTCCTGCGCAACCTCTAAAGCCAGCTCAGGAACAATGTGCCAGGGAGCAATCAAGAACAGATCATCGCCCCCGGAATAGACAGCATAGACATTTTCATGCTTTTCACAAATTTTCTTCACCCAGCCCTCAAAGTACAAGGACATCTGGAAGCTCAAGGTGGAAATCCTGGCTACGGTTGCAATACTTTCAGAAGATTTACTGCCAAAACCACTCTTGAAAAGGTTGCCCAGATTATCCACATCCATGCGCAGGACGCCCAGGCGTTTAATGCCCTCACCTTTTTCTGCTAATTTATCAAAGGTCATTTTGGGGACCTGATTTACTGTGTAGCGGAGCAGGTGGGCGGTTGGTAATTTACCCGTTTCAGGCCATCCAGAGGGATCGCTAAAAGCCCAAAGTACGCCCCGGTCAGCATCTTTCAAAACCTGACCGTCTTTGAGTGCTTCCAGGTGCTTGTCATAGAATTGCACCCCCATGCCAAATTCAGCCAGCACATCCAGGGCTGTTCCTGGTTCACGTGCTTCAGGCTGGCCAAGGGATAACAAGACAAAACTGGCGTCCGGCAGCCTGCGCCCCAGGGTAGTATCAAATGATGCGCAAAGATCGCAAATCCGCGCGGCGCTTTCTTCGGATTCCTCCTGAATCGCATGCGTGTTTTTCTTTTCTTCCCCGCACACGGAGCAGGTATTTTCCTGATTGCCGCCATGCGCCTGAGGTTCAAATACCTGGGTGATGATCTCGGAGCCTAATTCCTGATAGCGGTGTTGTTTTACCTGCGCCAGGGCGCGGTGCATCTTATCCCAATAGGTGGGGAAAACACCGCGTTTAAATCCACTTGCAGGCACGTCCACCCATCCCAGCGCAAGGTATAGATTTGCGCCGTGATGCTTGAGCAGGATGCGGGTTACCTTTTGCTGGATCTCCTTTAACTGCTTTTCTGCGGATAAGGGCGCCAGTAAATAAAAATGACCGCCACCTGAATAGATCACATTGGTCGTGGGCAAATCCAACGCTCGCAGTACATAACGCAGCACTGCTTCGGTCAACAGTTGCAGGTAAAAAGACCGTCCACGCAGTGTTTTGGCTGCGCCCTTTGAAGAAAGGGTGTAGATAAAATTCTGAATGCCAGAAATATCCCCGCCAATTAACAACCCAACAGGTTCAGCCAGAATGCCCTTTTTGTCCTCAATGGTGTTGTTCGTAAAGGCCTCCCGGGCTGCCGAGAGTAAGTCAACGATTTTCTGTTCTGCTAAATCGCTTAAACAAACCGCCAGGGCAGCCGTCATTCGCGAGTGATCATATAAGGAGACATCCGGCAATGAATGATAGAATGCCGAGGGCACAGACCAGGTATATCGCTGCAGGGCTGCCAATACGTTTTCCAGGTAGGTTTCCGGATCGCTGATATCTTTTTTGGCTTCTGCTCGAAGTTGATCACGCAGCTTTTCATACGCCAGTTTGGTTGCTTTGGCGTCTAATTTTCCGCCTGGAAAGATAGTACTTTCATTGAGGCTTAAGCTGCTAAGCGGCAAATAATGCTTTTGCTGATTATTTTCCCGGTACGCGCCTACTCGATCAAAGATCGAAAGCAGTTGCTGAGGAGGATGGTTGCCCTTCTCTTCTTTGATTTCGTCCGAGCGTTCACCCGCGCTTAATTTGTCAGCCAGCGCTACAAGTTTTGACCGGCTTTGATCTTCGGCTGGTGATTTTTCTGGTTGGTGGTGATAGACACCCTGATATGCAGCTTTGCGATATTGGGCAGGGACATTTTGCTCAATAAAATATTCTGACCACCTAGCATGAACAGGCTGCCCTTCCTTAGAAAAACCCTGCGGGAGATTCCACGGATCATCTAGGGCGCGTTGTTCAACTTTGCCAATATCATGCAGCAATCCGGCTAACGCAACTTCAAATCTTTTTGAATTCATTTGGCCTCCTTGCAAAACAAAAACGTCTGCTGCTCAGAAGCTATCCCCTCAGCTCCCCCCTGGAACCTCCACTCCTGAGCAACAGTACTTTTACAGTTTAATGATTTTGGATTTGATTGTCATGCGGGTTTTCCCGTATTTTGGTTGAAAAATAAAATTGCAATAAAGCGACAAGCTGGGCGCGGCTAACACTTTCCTGCTGCCAGTGGTCAGCCGCTTTTGCGTATGCAGAACGCAAATGTTGCTCCACGGTGCGTGGAGATAAGCACAATATATTGGCAATTTCCTGGTCACTAGCCCCAGTGGTGACCAGGGCTTCCACCACACGCAGCTCTCCTGGAGTTAGTGAGCCAAGCACAAAAGAACGCGAATCAGCAAGTTTTTCGTTTAACTGCATTTGCCGGATTAAATCAAGCGCCTGAAATGGATCATCAACGGATTTCAGGTCGCTCATTAATGGGGAGATGACACGCCATAACAAAACCGGAATTTCTACCAGCGCTGTATCGTCACCAGGATGTGGGTGCAATCTTTTTGATTGCAGGAATTCTCCTGAGGAAATCAGGTACCAGATATGGTCATTTTCATCAAACAACATCTGAGCCGCTGACATACCAAAGATCGAGAGCGGTTTACGTCCACCGGATATCGACAGGTGAACCGCATTCCCAAGCATTTTTTCTTCATGAATGGTTTGGTAGAGGATTTTAAATGCACTTCTGACCGAAGCGGGGGTTTCTATATCCTCTAAATTTTTACCGAAGTCATCGATCAAAGGTAAAAATTGATAAATGCCAGCGGATATGTCTTGCTGCAAGATTTGGATCGCAGAGGTTATAGCAGGCGCATTTGTATATAAAACAATCACCTTGTCAGGGGTAATGCCTTGCTGTGCCAGCAAATCCAGGGTTGTGGTAATGACCTGGGGTTCGCTGCCCAGGGTGGCGATAAAGGTTATTTTGTTTTTTGAGACCGTAAAAGCCATCCTGACAACCCCCTCATGACTTTGGTAGGAATAATTTTTAACGTACCTCTAAAAGTTTATATTGATTTATTTGGTATTTTGGGGAGGTGAATTTTTACCTTTTGCCGTGGAGTTAGGACGAGCTATCAATGACAAGGACAAATTTGTGGTTAGTCTAAATTTGATGTGTTTTGTCAAGTATACTTATTGATTATTGCTGTTCACCACTGCAATAATTATAACCGTAAAATGGTTTTGGTGAAAATTAAATTAACGTAAATTCCCAATTGTTATCCACCAAGGTTCATAAGACTATGAGGATTGCCCAAACTGTGAAATGTAGAGTCTAACGATGTAATCAATACGGATCAATAACGGGCAGCGGTTGTTTTAAATATATAGATAGTAATTTTCCATAACAATATCTAGTTGGATTAAATTTCTAGCCACCTGACAGTTTCAAGAATCAGAGGTAGGTACACAGCGAAAGACGAATCGGGAGGGCGTTAATCAATTGGCGTTCAATGAAGCGCAGACCAATTTGAAAAATAGACAAGTCTCGACGGTCTTTACGGTCGACCAAATGTCTTCGTCCTTCATGGATGGTACGAGAACCGGTGGACACGGACCAGACATACAACAACGCCACGGCCAGGGTCAGACAGGACAGACGATCGGTGTGATGCAGCATGGTACTTTCCAAATCAAAGCCATGCCGTTTCAGGTCACCAAACATTTCCTCGATCCACATTCTGCGGCCATAGGCCTTGAGCGTGAGCGTTCGATCCGGCAAGTTGGTCACCAAACACCAGGGTTGGTCTTCGCCAGCGGCCCAATGCACAAACAGGTTGACCGGGTAGATTTCGCTCTCGGCCAGCCAACCTTTGCCCAACCAGCGGCTTTGGCCAAGTTTCTTCACCCAACTACCAAAGTCGTGCCATTCGGTTTCTCGGGCTAAACAGACATGCACCGAGGTTTTCTGACGCAAAACGTAGTCCCAACCCCATTGATCCAGCTGTCGCAGCACTTCCACCGGTCCAAATTCGCTATCGCCCACCAGCAATACCGCAAAACCTTTTGGCAACAGTCTGCGAACATAAGTCAGCAGTTCCAGTTGGGTGGTTCCGGTGCTATGCCCGCGCACATGATCTACCCACACCCAGGCAATCGGAATGGCGCGCCGCCGGTACGCCAGGCTGATGATCAACAATTGATGCGCAAAACCCACTTTGCTCCCGTCCACAATCAACCGGATTTGTTGCCCGTTCTTGGCCTGACTCTCCAGCCATTCTCGCGCAATCGGCTCATACCACTCCCGCGCTACAATCGCCGGATTAGCCAGCAGGCGGCTCAAACGCCGTGTGACACTGACCAATTTCGCCTTCCCTGGGATCTTGCCTGCCACCCGGCTCAAATTGACCGAACGGCTTTGGTAAATCCCTACGATCAGCCAGACGAAACCGCGAATTTGGGTGATCCGTTGCTCGCATCGCAGTTCCCGAATTCGTTGAATCCAAGTATGATACAAGGTGTTGATCGGCATGAAACCTCTCCGGTTGGGTTTTCTGTGGTAGGAATAACTTATACCGTAGTTTCACTGCCGATCAACTATTCTTTTGTTAAAGTGTCAGGTCGCTAGCTTGTTTTTGAGCTTTGTGTTAGGTTTCACTTGACCGAAAGTGTGAAGTTTGTATAATCATAAGAGAGGTAAAAAGCAATTAAAAATACTTATCTGTTACAGGAGTCACCATCCTTTCTCTACCTGTAAGAAGAGCCTATTTACAATGGTTTAAAACCAGAGAAGAAGCTTAACCCCTGCAATGTCATCTTCTTTACACAAAGAGGGAAAATGAAATCTAAAAGAGTTACGATAACAATTGCGATACTTCTTGTCGGACTTGTATCCTTCTTAATTTTTGTAAGCGCACGGGAAAGTCGCGAAACAGAAGGCGATAAAAAAGCGAGGCAAATTATTTCATCTTACATCCAATCAAAAAACCTGGATATCCAACCAAATACAGAGGAGTATTCGAGGTTTATGAAGGGTATTCTTCTTGGTGAGTACCCAGAATTAACAGGAAGAGATTCTGCTTTTATCAATGGCCAGGATGACATTAATCTAATTATTGACTTTGCAGCTAAACAAATTAACTTTAAGGGAGGAGACAAGGGTACAGATATACCTGAAGCACAAAATCCATAGAGCGTGTTAGATACAAATGCACTGAAAAGCAAACCCTGTACACCATACATCGAGGAGTTCGTCGACAATGAAGACTACAATGAAACTTGGGATAATTGTTCTTTTGTTAGCTGGCTCCCTATTTACAAATTCAGCATTAGCACAACAGGTCGGCGATAATCAATCTGAAAGAATCATCCTCACCTTTATTGAAGCGAAAAGTCTTGATATTCAGCCCGATACTGAAGCCTATACAAGACTCATGAAAGGCATTTTACTCGGTGAATACCCCGAGCTTACAGACACTAATTCTACTTTTGCCCCAACAGCATTGGACAGGAAATATCTGATTGATCATGCAGCCAGATTGTTAGTAGCCAATATACTAATGAGATAAACCAATTGTTAGTAATAGATGCACAATCTATTCCAGAAGCCCTGACAGTCTTAAATCTTCAAGGAACAGAACAGGGAGCTTTATCTGCAACATCCATTTCACCAAGTCGAGCAAAAGCAATTGATTATGCCTATACCTGGACATCACAGGGGAGCACTCATCACAATCCTGATTTTCCTGACTTCGGTTTTAATGACTGCACTAATTTTGTAAGTCAAGCATTGAAGGCGGGTAGGTTTTCAGAGAAGGGTGATGGTGATGGTTGCAGGTATGAAGATACTGATACTGAATGGTATGTGAACAGAAATCCGTCAACACCTATATGGTGTTTGGGGGATTTCCGCGAATGGGAATGGTCTACAAGTTGGAGCGCAACAGATCAATTTAGAAGCTATTTTGCTGATCAAAATAAATATGCTGAAGTACCGGGTTGGACAAATAGTGTGTCAACCGCGAAATACCACCTTTCACCGGGAGATGTAATCCAACTGCAATCAAATGATGGATCAGGCAACTGGGTTACATACCATACAATGCTTGTGACAGATGAAAACGAAAGTGAGATTTACGTCACATATCATTCCAATGCGCAGGGTTTAGATGAGGTAGATAAACCATTAAGCACAATACCAACAGGTGATTCGCAACGATACTTGCTTATCAAAATATTATATAGGGAGATTTTCATTGCCGTTGTGTTTTCCTCTGGTGGCGTTAGTGGAGCCGCATTGAATGCACAAGATGCTTACCCTGCACCTTTATCTTCATCACAACAGCTAGATCAATATAGTGGCGAGACAATTGAAGGTGCATACCCTGCTCCATAATCTACACACCCCTCGCATTTGGAGAGTGGTAAATGGGAAAGGGGAGCACATAGCTCCCCTAATTTTTTCTTACCATCGACAAGCATAGGCGTCAAAACGTATATGTACTCCTCTTCCGCCGGGCAGATCACTGCCCACGTTTTATGTGATGTGGTTTCAACGACGATGTTCTGGATGCAAATTGCCTCATACAAGGTGCTTTTTTTGTCGTTCTTTTTTACCGAACTCTAAAGTCAAGTCATAGGATCTAATTTCATTATTTTTTAATTAAATTCATACTTTCACCATTTTATTACCATTTCATGCAACAGGGGTTTCATGCTCGGGTGTGGATATTACCTTTTCGGACCGCCTTGCAATCCGATCTTGAATCTCTGTATTATGATAACTGCCTCGCAATGATTTTGACGAAATCCACGGATTAATAGTCATTCCTTTCTTTGACTGTATCTGATGATCAGCGACCCAATAAACAAATCGCCCCGGAAAGCAGCTCCGAGGCGATTTGTTTTCTGATTAGCGGGTGTTTGCGAGTTTTCTTTCTTAACGGAAAATCATTGGTAAGAAAATTAAGTAGTTTGATTCATCCACAGCAAATTGCGCACTGACCGATAGATTCCCGGTGATACCTGTATCGGTACGAGAAGCAGTCAGAACCCCGTCACTCCACTGGACAAAATGATAGCCTTCTGAAGCGACTGCGGTGACTTCTGTTCCGTCACTGCCGTGGTTCACGGTTTGCGGGCTGGTCCCCGTAATACTGCCGCCTGTTCCCGCGGTATAGGTGAGTGTGTATTGGTTGAGCGCAAATTGCGCACTGACCGATAGATTTCCGGTGATACCGGTATCGATACGAGAAGCAGTCAGAACCCCGTCACTCCACTGGACAAAATGATAGCCTTCTGAAGCGACTGCGGTGACTTCTGTTCCGTCGCTGCCGTGGTTCACGGTTTGGGGGCTGGTCCCCGTGATACTGCCGCCCGTTCCTGCTGTGTAAGTGAGTGTGTATTGGTTGAGTGCAAATTCAGCAGTTACCGATAGATTCCCGGTAATATTTTTATCCTGCCGGGGATTGTCGGAACTGTCATCGCTCCACTTGACAAAATGATAGCCTGTATTCGGTACCGCAGTGATAATGGAACCGACCCCACCCCTGCTGATTGTTTGCGTGGAAATTCCGCTAAGAGTGCCGTTCGTTCCTGCGTTATAACTTAAAGTATAAGACAGGAAAAATGGATACGTAATTTCATTGGTCATTTGCCAGGTATCGTTAAAATCCCAAGAGGCAAAGGTAGTTGTGTTTTTCATTTGAGCGGTTGTTTTTCCTTCACCTTTTCCGGTGTCACTCATCCCGGATACCTCAAGATCGTAATAGGAATCTGTCACCGTTCCGGTATTGACCCCTATCAAGCCGCCCACATTGGTTGTAGCTTCCTGCACACGGGAAGCACCGTTCATTAAAGTGCCATCATTTCCGTTGGTTGAACTATCCAGGGCAATCGTCCCACTGGCTTCATTCAGCTTCCAATACCCCATTAATCCACTTTCATCCCCATTTAATTGAATATTTTTACTGGCATCGATTTGTTCACCACTGCGGACCACATTCCAGAAACGAACATCAGCAATCTTTCCCTTAAAATACATTCCTCCAGGGTTACCAGAAATATCACTTCGTACACCGATTAACAATGGGAAGGTATTACCAGCAAATGGATTGGTATTGGGGTCTTCAAGGGTAACCGTCGGTGCTGGCCCATCATTGCGCCGAGTGCTTGGATAGCTTTCCCAATGATAAATATCTTGCTGTACCCCATTGATATATACCCGCACGGTTTTGGTTGTAAAATCCCATGAAGTAGCTACATGGAACCAACCCGGCTGGATCACATCTAAAACATCATGATATGCATCTGATGATGCCCCTTCCACGGTGATCCGCGGAATGGGAATAAATCGAATCCCGTTTTCCCCTGATCCACCCTCCGTATGAATTTCAAACTGCTCGAACCCTTTTCCTACAATAAATTGAACATCCGCATCATTATTTTCAGGCCCGTTATCTATGTATGCCTGGTCCCATTGAAACCAGGCCTCCAGAGTAAAGCTGTCAGTCTCATAGGCAGTGTCATGCGGAATCAAAATATAGTCATTACTTCCATCAAATTGGATATAGTTATTAAATACGGAGGCTAACACCGGTGAAGCAGCATATGACTCAGAGATCATCTGACTGTTCTCTCCCACAAGCCCCCCCACATATCCAGCAGCAGTTACGGTGGCCGTAGAATAAGATCGCTGAATATAGCCGGTATTTTTTCCGGCCAATCCGCCAACATACTCATCCCCGGAAATGTTTCCGCTGACACTCACCCGCAAAATATTCCCAACGTTTTGACCAACCAGGATACCAGCATTGTCACCAGCTGTGATGGCGGCGTTGAGGATGGTTAAATCTTTAATCCAGGCACTGCTTCCGGTAACACCAAACAAACCCTGGTTTGACCCGGTTGTATCCGTGATCTTTAATCCGCTGATCACTTTTCCGTTTCCATCCAAAATACCTGTAAAGGGGCTTAGATCACTGCCAATCGGGGTCCAATTGGTGTATGCAGAAAGATCAATATCCGCCAGTAAGCGGTAAACCCCGTCCAAATCATTACGGATCGTATTAAATTGTTCAGCAGTGCTGATTTCCACGATTGTCACATTATGGTCATGATCATAAAAAACAAGGTTGTCTGTGCTGGTGCTTTGTGCAAATGGTGAACCTCCCAACGTTTGCACCATGTTTGCTGCAATTGAACAGGTCACCGTACCTGAAAAATTCATGCCGCTGACTGCGATATTAAAAGTGGTGTTATCATTCGGTGTGATTTCCGTGATCACTGCCGATAAATTCCCAGCAGCTGTACCCCCCAAGGTGAGATCATCCGTTGTAAAGGTAGCCGGATCAATGGCCTCGCCAAAAGTCACCGTAAAATTCACCGGACTGTTGGCGGTTGGATCTGTTTGGCCAGATGCCTGTTCCACGCTGATTGAGAGCGCTGCGTGTACTGAATTTAATTGCCCTTCCATTCCCAGACTCACGATCAAGCCAAGCACAACAAGCAATCGCGTCAGGGTTGAAAAACCAGTCAATAAATTCTTATCCATCTTCATTGTTCGCTCCGTAATAACAAAAATATAACCAATCCCTAACTTAACAGTTTAAGAAACAGCGTAAATAATTTCAGTAAATTCTCAATAAAATCACTGTATGACTACACTTGGGATCAAGGCAAATCTCTGCTTAATTTTAAGCAGGCGCTATAAACGAACAACGATTGGCTCTATCATCCCCTTGTGAGCCATCCGTGTGCCCGGCACGCTCGAACTGGATTTTTTCTGGTCGGCTAATGAGCAGAACCCACTCAATAGACGACGAGGACGAAGAATTTTGCCTCATACCCTGGATGTCGGTGGTAAGTACTACGAATGGGAATCGAATCCCACAAGGGTATCGTGTCCATTTTTCGCTGCTGGTGAAAACTGTAATCCTTCCGGCCTTTTTTCTCTTATTTATGATGGTTTCGTCAAAATACAAAACTGCCGAAGGTTTAATCCAATAGATGGTTGATACGTATGAGTGAGCGCTGCAAAAATGGAAATATTTATACATAAATAGATACGTGAATTTTTATAAATTAACCAAAAACGCGCCCTCTGTTTCCAGGGGGCGCGTTTTATTTCAAAATTCACCATCAAGCCAGGTTGTTTTCTTTCAGCGCCTGGCGGTAAACCTTCAGGTGGTCGAACAGATCTTGCTTGATGAAGTTGCGTTTGGTCTTGGATGATCGATAGATCACATACACCAACACGGCGATATTGGAGAGCAGCGCCAGCGCACTGAGGGTGAACAGCGCAGCGGGGTTGTTGGTGGTGGTAATGCCGAACAAGGGAGAATTGCTGTAGGCGAAGGTAAGCGAGAACATGCCCCACAACGCCAGGGTCTGTGCGCGGTGCTGCAGCCATGCGCCGCGCTTGATGAAGAATGACGGCAGGGTGCAGGAGAGCAATAGAATGAAACCGGCATAGAAGGAGCGGGTGGAGAGGCAATTGTAGCAGTATGCCATGTTCCACAAATCATACGCGATGATCCAGAACCACAATTGGTCAGGCCAGATCATGTCCTGGCTTTTGGTTTTGGCAACCTTGATACCCGTCCAGCCGGTCATGGTGATAATCAAAATGATCCCAGCGGCGGCGTTCATCAGGTTCCACGGTCCGCCGATGATGGTCAGCCCGCCTTCGACAAATGAGCCTTTCATGAAGCACTCGACATCGCGAATCACGGCTTCGAGGATATTGAAACCCAGGATAAAGCCGGGAAAAAATTGGGCAAATTTACTGGTTTCCAGTTTGGGAAGGTAGCGGATTGCCATAAAACCAATCACGCCTGCCAGAGCTGAATAGGTTTTTACCCAGGCAAACCAGGTGCTGTTGGAGGAGGATCCGTCTCCTACCCGCCAGACGAAGATGGTCAGCAGGATTGGAAGAATGATGTATACGCCAATGGAAACCCATTTGTTGCGGCGGGTCAGTTCATTGACAATGATCAATCCCAGCAAAGCCGCCAGTGCGGTTAAGATAGAAGCGAGGGTGTAATTGGTGAAAAAGAACATGCTGCGTTCTCCTTAGCTATTTCTTAAAAACGGAACCCACCGATTTGGTGACCTTTTTGGCGATTATACGCACCTTGCGTTTAAGCATGTTTTTGAGGACAACGGGTTTGATGTCTTCAAAAGCCACGCCGGTACTGTCGAATTTGCGAATCAGGGCGATAGCGTCAAATTTACATTTGGTTGTGCACATGCCGCAGCCCACACACAATTCTTCATCCACCATGGTGACGCCGCAGCCCAGGCAGCGCGAGGTTTCCTGTTTGACCTGCTCCTCGGTAAAGATTAAGCGCGGATCTGCAAAGGCGTCTCCGGATTTACCGCCATTTTGATGCCCGGCTTTCTGGCGCGGAACGCGGTCGTATCCGTCGAGGTTGAGATCGGATTTGTCCAGCATAATGTATTCCTGCTGCAAGCGCCCGATGGTCAGGCTCTGCCCGGGATGGACGAAGCGGTGGATGGAAATGGCAGCTTGCTTGCCCGCAGCGATCGCATCGATGGCGAAGCGGGGGCCGGTGTAAACGTCACCGCCGGCGAAGACATCCGATTGTCCGGTCTGGTAGGTGAGCGGATCAGCCTTAATGGTTTTGTTCGGGTTCAATTCAGCAGTAGAACCTTCCAGTAAATTACCCCAATCAATGGATTGGCCGATAGAAACCAGGACAGCATCGGCTTCCACCAGAATGGTATCGTTCTCATCGTACTGCGGGTTAAAGCGGTTGTTTTTGTCAAAAACGGAAACGCATTTCTTAAATTCAACGCCGGTCACACGACCGTTGTTGGTGACGATGCGTTTGGGCCCCCAGGAATTGTGGAGGCTGATCTGTTCCGACAGTGCTTCTTCGATTTCTTCTTCCAGGGCAGGCATTTGTTCG
>JAJUJY010000047.1 GCA_029265085.1 Chloroflexota bacterium | reverse complement strand
GGCCGGATCTCTTTGTTGTTGATCGATGAGCTGCGCGAGGTGCTCAATTTTTTCAAGCTGAGCCGCATCGATGGAGGTCTGGCTGGTAATCGTCAGGACCTTTTCCAATTTTGTTTCGGTCGGATCAGCAAGTGTTGAGCGCTGGCCTTGCGGCAATACCTGCCAGCCGCCGGAATTGCCGTACAGTCGTTCTGCATCCCATTCTTCCAACATCTGAGGGGAATTACCCTGAGACAGGTCTTGCGTTTGTAATGGCTGTGCTTGCCGTTCCGTTGTTGTTCCTCTGCGCAGCCAGATCATCTGGTTTTGCAGGACGGTGCTATCACCGCTGCGGGTAAATAAACGTACTTCGACTGCATCGCCAAGCAGCGCACCGCTTTCATTGGCAGGCAATGCGGCATCGCTTTCCCAGGATTTTAAGAGGCGTTCAGCTTCTTGAATAATCTTGGGTTGAATTTCTTCGATGCGGAAATCCGCCGAGGCAGAAGAACCGCTGTACAGGAATACGCTGATTCCCATCATTAAAATCAATAAAGCCAGCACCTGCAGCGGGCGCGTCCAAACCAGGGCGCTGTGCAGGAATGAAAAAACCGCTTGCGGCAGCGTATGTGGTTGAGATGCGGGCTGCCTGGAGGCAATGACATCCTGGTAAGTGTACGCGTACCGCTCCAACACCCCCTGTAAATTATGGCGGGCGGCGCGCTCCGCACCAATTTGGCCCATCTTTTCCCACCATTCAGGGTGAGCGGCCAGTTCTTCAATGCCGCGTGCGGCATCTTGTGCATCGCGGGGAGCAAACAAATAACCATTTACACGGTGAGTAACCAGCTCTGGTAATGCCATTGCATTGGCGGCAAGGACGGGTTTGTGACAGGCCATCGCCTCTAATGTGGCAATGCTGAGCGATTCTCCGTCCCCAGGCATCGCAAACACATCGGCGCAATTGATCAAAGCCGGTAAATCAGCCCGTGAGACCTGGCCTAAAAAGCGCACTTTATGCTGCAAACCAAGCTGTTCAGCCAGCGACTGCACTTTATCTTGATAAGACCCCTGACCGGCAATGGCAAGCTGCACGTCCTCACGCTGCACCAGGGCCATAGCCTTTACCAGCACTTCTACCCGCTTTTCAATATCGATCCGGCCGACATAAACAAAGAGCTTCTTTTGAGGGTCCAGCCCATACTTCATGCGCAAGGCGTTTCGATCCAGCTCGGGCAGCGGGTGAAAATTTTCCAACCGCACACCGCAGGAAATTGGCCGGATTTCTTTATGAATCCGGTGGTTTGCCAGCATTTGCGCAGAAGCCCTTGACGGGCAGGTCACCAGATCCGCCTGGTTCAAGAATCCTGCCACGCAATTCCATAAAACAAACTCCACCGCGCTCTTCGCCGTGGCTGCCAGGCGCGAGAAATGCGGCGCACTGATTTCTGAGCCGGGATGGTGGGTTGCCATCACTGGAATCTTCCGGCGGCGCGCTTCATGCACCACGTATTGACTTAACGGCGCTGGATCCTGGCAGTGTACCAACTCAGGCTGGAATTCATCAAAAACATGGCGGATTGTCGCATCATAGAAACACGCCAGGTAAAAATCTTTTTGAATAAAATTTAAATTCAAACCCGGCACAGACTGAACAATAACGCCGTTGCGAATTGACTGCACTGAGCGCAATGTCTCGCCGGAAACCAAAACCATCACCGAATGGCCTCGTTCGACCAGGCCCTCGGCAAGGTTGCCAGCAAAAACTGCCTGCCCATTCAGGTACGGCAGATAGGTTGATGAAACAATCAATATTCGCATACTACGCCAAGCCTCCTATGCGGCTGGGCGATCCTTCTCTTCAATCGAAGCCATCACATTCTGGCTAAATAAACGCCGAACATAAACCAGGATCGCAAAAAATAATATTACAGAAAACCCGAAAGCAGCATAGCGGATCCCATCAGCCACCTTCATCAAATTGACGGCGGCAAAATATCCGGCCGCCACAAAAATTCCGGTAATCAAGGCATTTGACAGGAAAATCGTCAGGAACCAGCGGCGGAGTGGAACACGCGCCACACCGGTCGCAACCAACGCTGGAACAATCAACCCATTGGTGATCTTTGCCACCAGTAAAATTTTGATCACGTTCCGGTCAATGCTGTGCTTGAGCAAATCAATTTTTTCCGGGTCAACCCCGAATAATTTTTTGCGCTGCAGCAGCCAATCGATCTTTCCGTAATACCCCAGACCATACCAAAGGGTGTCGGCGATCAAATTTCCCAAAGAAGCCGCGATGAATACCGGCAGCGGGTTCATAAACCCTGCCGAAGAAGCTGCAGCAGCCAACAAGATAGAAACCGGCCCTTCTACAGCAACCAGTACCATCAAAATAGGATAAATCCAAAACTGCGCAGCTTGAACCTGACCGCCTTGGATCGTTCCCCAAAAGCCGTTCAGGAGAGTCAACCATTCATTCATGTACGTACAACACCTTCACCACGTCAAACATGGAAATTAACTATTTTTATTGCTCTCAATCATAACCAAAATCTATCAAAATATGCAAGACCTGATTTGACCGCCTTTCTCTAAATTACTCGACCAATTTCCGCAGTGCCGCTACCAGGCGGTCAATTTGCTCTTCCGTATGCGTGGCAAAAATCGCAATACGCAGTGCCCCACCGGCTGGTGTACTGGAGTAATTTTTTACATGCGCAATACAAATATCCTGCTCAAACAGCGCATCTTTAATTTTTGCAAAGTCTAATCCGGGCCTCACCCGCAGGCAGATAATCGGCACGGGCAGATCAGGCAGATCCCAACCCAACGAGCGCAATCCTGTCCGGGCGCGCGCCACATTTTGCCACAACCGAGCGCGCCGCTCTGGTTCCTGGTGAGCCAGGGTAAGCGCTTTTGCCGCCGCAGCAGTAACCGGCAGCGGCGTTGGGCTGGCAGCCACGTACACACGTGAATTTCGATCCAGTTCAGCAATACGCTCCGAGGTATCCGCAATCAGGCCGCCGTACCCACCCAGCGCTTTACTGAGCGTGCAGGCCGAATAACAGCGCGAATTATTGACGGACCAGAAATCCAGTGTGCCGCGGCCATGTGCGCCAATGGCACCAGCCGCATGGGCATCATCCAGCGCAATCAGGCCGTCGAATTCTTCCACCACCGGTAAATAATCTGGTACGGGAGCCAATTCGCCAGATATCGGGAATAATCCATCGCTCATCACGAGCGGGCGCTCACCTGGCTGCAGCTTTTCGCGGCACCGGGCAGCCAGGTCAGCTGCATCCAGGTGGCGAAAAGTGGTTACCGGTTTTCCGGAAATCCGCGCAGCATCAAACACACTAAAATGGCAAGCTTCATCGATAAAAACCTGTTCGTAATGATCACGCAGACCTTGCGCCAGGATGATGGTTCCGAGGTACCCGGAAGCATAATACAACGAATCCTCCGCCCCAAAAAAGGTGCGCACCGCTTCTGCCAGGCGGTCATAGGCCGCATGCTCGCCATATCCACCGCGCGAAGTTGCCGTGCTCAGGCCGTATTCCAACAGGGTATCTAAAGCTGCCTGCAGTACCGCCGGATGTGACTGTAACCCCAGGTAACCCGTTCCGGAAAAATAATCGCGCTCACGCCCTCCAATCCGCACACGCGGACCGACCGGACTTTGAAATCGGAAATCCATATCCACCTCAATTGATTGTTCGTTTATATTTATTAATGTTGAGGTTAAGACGCGAATCAAGCACGCCAAATTGCGCCCCAACCCTATATACGCAATTGTTGGGATTAAGTTGCAAAACTTAAGGCCAATCTGTTTGGCGGGTTTAGAGCAGGCTATTTAATGTATGTGCAGCCGCCCAAAAAACTCTCTCGCAGATGATCCACCGCCTGAATGTCATCTTCATACACGCCGTTGCGCGCGCGTGAAGAATGCATCACCTTCCAACCGCCCAGGCTGATTCCCACATGGGTAACCGAGCGTTTATCACCTTTCTCGCCAAAAAAGACCAGATCGCCGGGCTGATAATCCGGTTCGCGCACAGGCTTCCCATCATCCATCTGCATATCCGCATCGCGCCGGATGGTTATACCAGAGAGGCGGTGAATTAATTGCGCTGTTCCGGAGCAATCAATTCCATCGGCGGCGGTTCCACCCCAAAGATATGGAATACCCACCAACCGTTTCACATCCGCAATCATTTGCTGGCGTTTTTCGGCAGCCGTGTGCGGCATCGCAGCCAGAGCGCGCAAATCAGTTAGTTTTACCCAGCCCGTCTGGCTGGCAGCTACTCGCGCCCATTCTCCCTGGGTTTCCAGCACACGCACCCCGGTACCGATAAAAGAGCGCGTAAGCACTGCTGCGCCGTCCGCCGGTTCAGCAAGAACCAGAGCAGTCACAGCCGAAACCAGATGGGTTGGAGCCGGGATTTCCGCCTGGGTCAGATAGGGAATATACGTCCAACCCAGGTAACCATCGGCGACACAACGCACAAAAGCCCAACGGTCCTGTTCCTCTAAAATTTCCACCTGCGTACCATACAGCAGCTGGCTCAACTGCTCAGCCAAAAAAGAGGTACCGCGGTGCAGGCTGGATAAATTGGTACCGACACTCATCAGCCGGTTCTCCGGTTGGCGCAAAACCTTTACAGCTTTCACATTGACCAATACCCCCGGATCATATGTATTCACCGCCTGGCGAATTACCCGCAGGTAGGTTTCTTCCAACACCCGTCCGGACAGAACCAGAACGCGATCTTCATACGACTCAATTTTTACCTCAAAGAGATGTTCGCGAAAATCGCCATATTGGTTGGCCAACTTATCAAACACGGATTGGATCGTCTCTAACATCTTGCCTCCCCAGAATTGAAAAAGGTTAACTCAGACGAGAAGCGACATGTCTGGGTTGATTACTTTAATATCGCCCCAATACCGGGGCGTTCCGGCACACGGATGGCCGCATGCGGATCATAAATCAAGCCGTCAAACGGATCATTGCTAATTAACATCGGCGCATCCAGGTCCACCCAATCAGCCAACCCGGCCAGGTGAGCCATTGCGGTGGTACCCACCGAAGTTTCAATCATACAGCCAAGCATGACCAGCATGCCTAATTCACGCGCCCGGCGTAAAATCCGCAGAGCTGGGCTGAGACCGCCAACCTTCATCAGTTTGAGATTGATGCCGCGCACCCCGGCCGCAGCCAGGCGCTCCACATCGGTCATGGTCTGGACCGATTCATCCGCAACAATGGGTATTTGGGTCACCGCCTGAACGCGTCCCATCGCTTCATGTGCTTCTTTCGGCAGCGGCTGCTCAATCATTTCCAGGTCATATTGTTCCAGAAGCTGCACCTGCCGGATTGCTTCAGCCTCACTCCATCCCGCATTGGCATCCACCCGCAGCTTAGCATCCGGGCGAGCCGCACGGATTGCGGCAACCCGGGCAATGTCATCTTCGCTGCCCAGTTTAATCTTAATCACGGGGTAACCTGCAATCTGCCGCGCCATCTCAGCCATCGCCTCAGGTGTATCAATTGCAATGGTAAAAGAAGTCGCCAGCGGCCTGGGCTGCGGCAATTCCAGGAACTGATAAAGCGGCTGCCCGCTCAAACGAGCCAGCCGGTCATACAACGCCAGGTCGAGCGCGCTGCGTGCCGGTGCCGGGCCTTCTGTGCCTAGCCAGGCCTCAATGGCCTGCGGATCATCCGGGTACGGGCGAGCCAGGTCCGCCATTTGCTGCCAATACGCAATCATCGCACTGTGATCCACCCGGTAATACGGCGGAATTGTCCCCTCTCCCCAACCAGCATCATCCTGAAGGCGCAGCCAAAAAGCCGTTCGTTCCTCGCTGACTCCGTAAGACAAACGAAATGGATTGCGCAGCTTGAGGGTCAGCATTTGCCACTGAAGATAGGGGGTATTCGCCATGTTGAAATCCTCTTGGGGTAATGAATTGGTGGATATTCTACTCGCGGCTTACGCGAGGTCTTCGTCCTCATCGATCTCTTCTAAAATAAAATCATCGCCAAAACGCAGCCGCAAATACGATTCATAGCGTTCCGGGCGCACCCGCCCATCCATTACTGCGGTACGCACCGCACAACCCGGCTCGTTTTGATGTGTACAGTCATTAAACTGGCAATCCGCTACCAGATCACTCAGCTCGCGGAAATACCCATCTAATTCTTCCGGATAAGTATCCCATAAAGCCAGCATACGCATTCCGGGCAGGTCTGCCACGTAACCGCCTTCATTCAGCGGGAACATCTGCCGGATCACCGTGGTATGCTTTCCTTTTGAGGTCGCAGTACTGACTTCGCGCACCGCCAGCCCCAATTCCGGTTGAATTGCGTTCAACAAGGATGATTTTCCCACACCCGACGGGCCTGCCAGTGCAGACAGCTTTCCGACCAGCAAATCATGCAGTTCGGCTAAACCCTGGCCGGTACGCGCCGAGGTAAAAACAACCGGGTATCCCAGGGATGGATAAGCAGAAAACAGTTCCTGTGCCTGTTCCAGGCCAATTAAATCAACCTTATTGGCAACAATGACCGCCGGGATGTGGTGTTTCTCAGCGATAACCAGAAAACGATCGAGCATCCGCAAACGCGGTGTTGGATTTGCACAGGCATAGGTCAGTACAACCTGGTCCAGGTTTGCCAGCAAGACCTGGCGGTATTCACCTCGCGCCGTAGGTGCCATACGCACCAGCGCAGAACGGCGTTCTTCGATTTCTTCAATTACGCCGCTGCCATCTGACAGGGTCAAGATCCGCACCCGGTCACCCAATGCCAGAATATCCCCCTGGTACCGTTCACGTTTTAAACGACCGCGCAGGCGGCAGACAAACTGCCCCTGCGCTGTATTAACAGTATAAAAACCAGACAACAATCGCGTAACCTGACCCCAAAGGATTTGTTCACTCATACTGTACCTTTTTCTACCGGCCTACGGTGTGGGAGTAACCTCTGGTTCAGGGGTTTCTGTATATAAGGGGGTGGGCGTACGGGTCACATAAAATGAAGATTCCCAGGGGTAAAGACGAATGGGCTTGCCAAAGAAATACCCCTCCAACACACGGCGGAAGATTGGAGCAGCCACCTCTGAGCCTTCACCGGCATTTTCAGCAATCACTGCGATTGCCACATCGGGCAGGTCCTCACGTCCTGCATCGGTGTAACCGGCAAACCAGGCATGCGATTCGCCCGTGGAGTTGGAAGCCGTACCTGTCTTACCATAAACCGGCACCTGCAAACCAACCAGCGCAAAATGGGCTGTACCGCGGTTATCCTCCACCACACTCAACATGGCATCCTGGACAATTTTCAGGGTTTCTTCAGAAACCGGCAGCTTGCCGCGTTCTTCGGGTTTAAATTCTGAGATGGGATTGCCATCCGGGTCAGTAATTTTTTCAACCACCTGCGGGCGGTAAAGTGTACCGCCGTTACCCACTGCGGCGATGAAATCAACCACCTGCAGCGGTGTAACCAGCAGCGTCCCCTGCCCAATCCCCAACTGAGCAGCCTCTTCCTCTGTTGTGGGGTCAGCCACGTTGCCAGCAAACTCATTCAGCTGGCCGATTCCCGTCGGACTGCCCAGGCCAAAACCGCGCGCCAGTTCAGAAATATCGTTCGGGCGGCCGGCGCGGAACAGATCCACCCCAATGCGGTAGAACCAGATGTTGCAGGAGCGCATCAGGCCCTCCGGCAGGGTTAACGAACCGCTGGCTGGTTTTTCCTTCTCATAAGTCCAGTCGTACAGCGTGGTTCCAATGATATCCGTATAGGTGTAACCACACTCATACGGCGTGGTTGTGTCAAACAGACCACTCTCCAGCGCAGCCGACATGGTAATAATCTTAAAAACAGAACCCAGCGGGTAACCACTCATCGCTGCGCGGTTGTACAAAGGCGTGGTAGCGGGATCAAACACATCGCCCAACATCCAGCCGCTGTTGTAGTTATTTGGATCAAACAAATTGGGATCAAAATTCGGCGAAGATGCCAGCGCCAGGATTCGGCCTGTATCGCGCTCCATCACCACCACTGCACCACGAAAGCCCTGAATGGCCTTTTGCGCCAACATCTGCAGGTCTTTATCAATCGTTGTATAGATGGAATACGCGGGCTGTGAATCGCGCTGTCCCAGGCGGGTAACTTTGACACCCTGCGCGTCCACCACATACAAGGAAGCGCCGCGCTGCCCGGCAAGCTGATTTTCCGCCCAGCTTTCCAACCCATCCATACCCACGCGTTCATCACCGCGATAACCGTTGCGCTTATATTCTTCCAGCTGCTCAGCCGGAATTGGCTGCACATAACCGGTCACATGCGGCGCAGCATTATCAAAATAATAGCGCGTATTGTATTGGGTCAACACCAGGCCGCCCAGAGATGAGAGCGTATCGTAACGCCGTTCCACCGCCTGCGCAGGGGCATCCCCAACCGGGATATACCAGTCCGGTGCGGCAAATTCATATAAAGACTTAATATAATCGGCATTCAAGCCGGTCAAATTGGAGAGTTCAACCAGCAGTTGGCCTTCGCTTCCATCTTCAATCTGTCCGGGAACAATTCCTAACGCGTATGCATCCGATTGAGCTGCCAGTGCGCTGCCATCTCGATCATAAATATTTCCGCGCGCCGGAATGGTGATATCCATCACCAGGCGGTTGCCGTCGTGCAGTTCCGG
The DNA here is from genome assembly GCA_029265085.1 of Chloroflexota bacterium. Next base: position 18,066 of record JAJUJY010000047.1, on the reverse strand, counting down.
CAAAATCATGGCATCCGCCCACTGCACTTTCCAGGCCCCATCCACCAGGGTCATATTCATAACCATTTCGCGCTGCATCTCGCCAACCAAAACGGTCTTGAAGTTTACCCGATAAGCCACCTGGGCAGTGCCGGGGTTGGTCAGCGAAGAAAGCACTTCAAAATCGAGCGTATCCAACGTCATCGCCGTAGCAACTTGCTGGTAACGCTTGGTGAAATCTTCCAGGCTCATCGCATCCCGGCTCAGCGTGGTTAACATCTCATACATTGCCGGGTAGTCTTCCGCTTTCCAGGCTTCCAGGAACTGTTGAGCAGCCGCCTGCGCATCCGGCACGGTTGTAACATTAACAATCGGATCACGCAGCGTTGGGGTGACGGCAGCAGAAGGTGTGCCGGTCTGATTGCCATTAACAGAAGAACAGGCTGTCAAAAAGATTAATAGGATCAAAATTGCAGTGCGCAACTTCATTGTTTTTTCTCCATACCACCTGCCCGGAAATTTATCCAATCTCTTCTCCCTGCTCAATTGCACCAAATACTGAGCAAGTGAATTGCAAACTGGCCTGGCAGGCCCGCGGCACATCCTGGCGCGGTGTTACATCCAATTTGCGCATGGTTCGCGCCAGGTGACAGAGAGGTAATCCCATCACACTGGCATAGCATCCATTAAAGTTTACCACCGGATGGAAGTCCGGGTGCTGAATGGCATATGCCCCAGCTTTATCAAAAGGATCACCAGATTTAAGGTAGGCTTCCAATTCCTCATCCGCATAAGCCCGCATAGGCACCTGCGAAACGCACAGATCCATTTCCAACCGGCCGCTGCGCGGGTCCAATACTGCCAGCGCGGTGTACACCTGGTGCGATCTTCCGCGCAGCTGGACTAAAATCCGGCGAGCATCCGCCTCATCTTGCGGTTTCCCCAAAATTTCATTTCCATCCACCACAATCGTGTCCGCGGCCAGGATCACAGCACCCACCGGGACCATCCCGGTCACCGCGCGCGCTTTGGTTTCCGCCAGCCGCAAAACATAACTGCGCGGGTCCTCGCCTGGAAGTTGCGACTCATCCACATTTGCGGGGTTAACCTGAAAATTCCACCCGGTGAGCGCAATTAATTGCCTCCGGCGTGGAGAATTCGAAGCCAAAAAAATCAACGGCTGAGCCATTTGCACTTGATTCTAACACAGTCTGATTTTCTGAAAATTTTCATTTTTCCCTGTTCGTCTAGACAGACTCGCCTTAAAATGTCTGTACAAGCGATGCACTATTTAAGGAGAGAAATATGCAAGCACTCATTGATCGGATTTTAAAAGACGGTAAAAACTTGGGGGGCGGTATTTTGAAGGTGGATAATTTTATTAACCACCAGGTTGACCCGGAACTGATGGACGCATGTGGAGCGGAATTTGCCCGCCGTTTTGCCAATGTCGGTGCAACCCGCATTCTGACTGCGGAAATCTCTGGGATTGCTCCCGCATTGATGACAGCCCGCCACATGGGGCTGCCTGTGGTTTATGCGCGCAAATCCAAGCCCATTACCATGCCCGATCAGGTTTACCTGACCATTGCCCCGTCTCACACCAAAGGGCGCATGGTTGAACTGATTGTTTCTCCGGAATACCTGGCGCGCGGTGAACGAGTGCTGATTATTGACGACTTTTTAGCCACCGGAGCCACCATCTTAGGATTGGTACGCCTGACCCAGGCAGCAGGTGCTTCTCTGGTAGGTATTGGCACACTGATCGAAAAAATCTTCGAGGGCGGCCGCGACTCGCTTTCCTTCTTGAATATTCCCATCGAATCACTGGCAACGATCACCTCGATGGACAACGGGGAGATCCATTTTCAATCATGATCGATAGTATTGCCATCCTTGATTTTGGTTCGCAGTATTCGCAAATTATTGCTCGCCGGGTCCGCGAGCTAAACGTATATTGTGAATTGTTTCCCTGGGATGCCCCCGCTGAAACCGTCCTTGCCATTCAACCCAAGGGGTATATCCTTTCAGGCGGGCCTTATTCGGTATATGAACCAGGTGCGCCGTACATTCCTGCCTACGTACTTGAATCCGGCCAACCCATCCTGGGAATTTGCTACGGGATGCAAGCGCTGACCCACGCCTTAGGCGGCCAGGTTTCCCCTGCCGTCGAACGTGAATACGGCATGGCGGCGGTTGCAGTGACACAGGATAACCCCCTCCTGCCAGCCGGCGAGCATCCCGTCTGGATGTCGCATGGCGACCGGATCGAGGAGCTTCCTGCCGGGTTCAGTGCCCTGGCGCACAGCGCCAACAGTCCGTATGCCGCGATGGGGAACCAGGCACAGCGCCGCTACGGCGTGCAATTCCACCCAGAAGTGCACCATACCCCCGGCGGCAAAGCGATGCTGCGCCGTTTTGTGGTGGATGTCTGCCAGGCGCGGCCTGAATGGACACCTGAATCGATCATCGCCCAGTCGGTGGAGAAAATTCGCCAGCAGGTTGGAGATGCGCCCGTGCTATCCGCGGTCAGCGGCGGGGTTGATTCCAGCGTGGCAACAGCCCTGGTGCAGCGCGCCGTAGGCGACCAGCTCTCCGCCGTATTTGTGGACAACGGCCTGCTGCGACTGGGTGAACGCGAACAGGTAGAAGCTGCGTTTGGCCGCTCCATGCAGGGTAAATTGATCGTTGTGGATGCAGTGGATACCTTTTTGGGGAATCTACACAACGTCACCGAGCCGGAAAAGAAGCGCAAGATCATTGGTGAAACCTTTATCCGGATTTTTGAACAGCAAGCCCGGCAGCTCAACCAGCCCAAGTTCCTGGTGCAGGGCACGATTTACCCGGATGTGGTTGAATCCAGCGCACCGGACCGTTCCAAAGCCAATAAAATTAAAACCCACCACAACGTGGGCGGGCTGCCTAAAGATATGGATTTCGCCCTGGTAGAACCGCTGCGCTACCTATTTAAAGACGAAGTACGGTTGGTCGGTGAAGCACTTGGCCTGCCTGCCGAACTGGTCTGGCGGCAGCCTTTTCCCGGACCAGGCTTAGCCGTGCGCTGCCTCGGTGAGATTAACGCCGAGCGGTTAAACCGCCTGCGCGCTGCGGATGCCATTTTTACCAGCGAATTGACCCAGGCCGGGCTGCTTTCTCGCCGCATCAGTGAAAGTGACCAGATCATTTCACAGGCATTTGCAGTGCTGCTGCCCGTCCGCTCTGTCGGGGTGATGGGCGATGGACGAACCTACCAGGAAGCCGTTGCCTTGCGCGCCGTTACCACGCAAGACTTTATGACTGCAAACTGGGCGTTTATTCCGCACGAATTGCTGGCGAAAGTAGCCAACCGGATTGTCAATGAAGTGGACGGAATCAACCGAGTCGTGTATGATATAACCAGTAAACCGCCTGCCACCATTGAATGGGAGTAACGTTTCCGATATAGCGCATGAATCATCCGGACTGGTTTCAAGCCTTCCGAATTAAAAGACTCCCGCTCCTGGCATGGATTGCCATTGTCGGGAGTCTTTTTATCACTTCCCTGGTTTTTGCCCAAAGCCCGGGTTGGGTGATCCTTAAAGGCGTTAACACGCAAAATTTCCCCAATTTAAGTTTTGAATTTGAAGCATATCACCCGGACGGCCAGTTTATCACCGGCCTGGAAACAGGCGATATCCTGGTAAAAGAAAACGATTTGCCCGTTCGGATAAATTCACAGGAAATGCTTGAACCAGGCGCGCAGTTAATTCTTGCCTGGAACTACAGCCCGGAATTGACCAATCGCTTTGCAGGTCTCTCGCGGTATCAGGCAGTACAGCAGGCAATCATCGGTTGGGTGCAAAACCTGCCGCCCAGCCGGAATGATCTGTTGAGCATCGCTGGCAATACCGGTCTGGAATTAATCCGCTCCCAGGATCCTGGTGAATGGGTAAGCACCCTGCAAACCGCAGCACCAGACCTGCTCCGCCAAAAAGCCGACCTGGCCAGCCTGACCCGCGCAATTGACCTTTCCACCGACCCCGGCCCTGGACAAATCCGCAAAAATGTAATTTTATACATTACCCCCCTGCTGCCTGCTGCCAACCTGGAAGCCCTGCCCAATCTGGCAGAGCGCGCCGCTGCACAAAATGTAAAAGTATATGTCTGGCTGGTTGGATCTGCATCGACCCCCACCAGCAGTGCTGAAGGGTATAACGCATTACTGAACCTGGCCCAGGCAACCGGCGGCGAGCTTTTCCTCTTTACCGGGCAGGAAACCCTGCCGGATATCGAGCCAATGATTGACCCTCTGCGGTATGAATACCGGGTCAACTACACTTCTCAGGTGACCGCTGGCGGCGTGCAGAATCTCAGCCTGGAGATTGACCAACCGGACGGCAGGATCACCTCAGAAAGCCTGCCGTTTGAATTAAATGTGCAGCCGCCCTTACCCATTTTCCTTGCCCCGCCGCCAGCCATCCAGCGCACCTGGAGTCTGCCAGCGAACGACCAAAACTCCGTTTTGCTGCCCGAGTCCATCCTGCTGAAAATTGTGGTTGAGTTTCCCGATGGCTACATCCGTCCAATCGCCGCCAGCCGGCTGTATGTGGATGAGGTTCTGGCCTGGGAAAACACCGCAGAACCGTTTGACAGCTTTGAATGGGATATCAGCGGTTTGATCGAAAGCGGCCAGCACCGCCTGCGTGTTGAAGTGCAAGACAGCCAGGGATTAACCGCATCCACGATTGAAACGCCGGTCGAGGTGAGTGTGGAAGTGCGCAAACAAGGTCTGTTTGCACAGATCATGGGCAATGAAAACCTGCTGATTTACCTGGCTATTACGGCATCGGGATTGATTTTGGTTCTGGCCTTAACCATGACCGGGCGAAAGCTGCATTGGTTTGACCGCTCACGCGCCGCCCGCCAAAAAGACCCGGTGACTCAGCCGGTAACCACGCCGGTGGAACGCAAACCGCGCAAACAACCCGTTCCCATTGACCGGCCAACCTGGCCCCGCCAGGCAACTGCCAGTCTTTCCGCGCCTGCCTGGCTGGTCCGGCTGCCTGAAAATGGAGAATCTTTTTCCGCCATTAACAGCGCCCAGTCACCAGCAGCCCCAGCCGCAGCGGTTTCAATTCCAATTAATCGCCGCGAAATCACCCTGGGACGCGATCCCAGGCAGGCCGTATGTTTTATTGATTCATCCTCGGTCAGCGAATTACACGCCCGCATCTTGCATTCCAGCGATGGCGGGTATATCCTTAGTGATGCCGGATCCGTTGCCGGAACCTGGGTTAACTACGCTCCCGTTTCTTCACAGGGCGTCCGCCTGGAGCATGGAGATCTGATCCAGCTTGGCCGTGTGTCATTTCGCTTTGAGCTCTCCACACCGCCCCAACCCGTCAAACCGGTTGTGCATAGTCCGCAGGATAAAGCATGAAGAGAGTCGAGAAGTCCCATATTCCCATCCTGGCAGCCAGCCATCCGGGAATGCGCCGCAAAAACAACGAAGACCGCTACGCCGTTGCGGCTTTCCGCAAAGAAGATAAAGGCGCAACGCCGGCTGTTTTAGCCGTGTTGTGTGATGGAATTGGCGGACACCGCGCCGGAGAAGTGGCTGCGGAAATGGCCGTTAATATGATCAGCCAGTACGTTGCCGAGTTTGGCGATAAAGAGACGCCGCAGCCCTTGCTGAGGCAGGCTATTCAAAACGCCAGCCAGGTGATCTTTGAACAATCTCAAACGGATGCCGAACAAGATGGCATGGGCGCAACCTGCGCCGCCGCACTGGTCATTGGCAGCCAACTATTCACCGCCAACGTCGGCGATTCGCGCATTTATTTAATCCGCGGCGGGCAATCCATCCGCCAGGTCAGTACAGACCACACCTGGATTCAAGAAGCGCTTAATAACGGTCTGATTCAGCCCGACCAGGTGCAGGGACACCCCAATGCGCATGTTATTCGCCGCTTTCTGGGTTCACCCCAACCGCCGGAAGTCGATTTCCGCCTGCGCTTAAGTGACGAGGAATCCGACTTTCAAGCTGAAGCCAATCAGGGCCTGACCCTGTACGAAAAAGACGGCCTGTTATTATGCTCCGACGGCCTCAGCGATCTGGTGAGCGAGCAAGAAATCCTGGAAATCTTGCAGAGCCGCCCGCCTGACCAGGCAGTAGAAAGCCTGGTTAAACTGGCCAATGAGCGCGGCGGGCACGATAATATCACTATCGTTTATTTACAGGGTGTGCTGCCGCATAAAACACCTGTCCGGCCAAAGAAATGGCTGGTCTCCGGCTGCCTGATCTTTTTAGCTGCGTTAATTGTCGCGGGTGGGATCTTAGGTGGAACGTACTGGTTCTTCCTGCGCACCACGCCAACCCCCACGCCAACGGTCTTTCCAACCCCGGCATTAATCATGCCCCAATCCACTGAACCGGCCGTAACCATCTTGCCGCCGGTTGCGCAGCCCACCCAGGCAGGCACACCCACACCCACCACAATCAGTTTGCCGGTTGAATCGGGCCCAACGCTAACCCCCTGGCCAACCAATACCCCGGGTAACTAACCCGCAAAAAATCCTTTATGCTGCCAACCCAAGACCTCCCCTCCAATTATTATCCAAGCGCGCGGTTCACGCTGCAAGATACCAAAGCGCTGGTGATGATGAATTCCTTAGGCCTGGTGATTTTGTTGTTCTCCGCGGCAATTTTCTTCCAGGTTCTGTTTTGGCTGCGGCCGCAAGAAGCATATCAGGCATTCACCCTGGAACTTAATCTGAACCAGGCACTGTTTGTGCTGGCTGGGCTGCTGGTGCTGACAGTGATCATGGTTCTGCTGCACGAGGCCGCTCACGGAGTATTTTTCTGGTTATTCACCCGCTGCATGCCAAAGTTTGCCTTTCGCGGGTTTTACGCCTATGCGGCTGCCCCCAATTGGTATCTGCCGCGCAATGCATATCTGGTCACCGCAATTGCGCCGCTGATCCTGATTAGTTTGCTGGGGATATTTCTGCTGGCGATTGTCCCGCCCGGCTGGTTTATGCCAATCATGCTGGTACTGGTAATGAACGCCAGCGGTGCTGTTGGCGATTTGTGGGTGATGGGTATGCTGCTCAAAAGCCCGCCTGACGCGTTAGCCAACGACCAGGGCGACAAGATCACGATTTATTCCCCGCGCAAACTCGGCTGATTTTTTAAGCTTCGCGTGCAGTAGTCTGGTTGACATGCCTATGGCCTGACGGTACAATCAAGGCCGCATGGAACCCTTAAAATATCTCGACAAACTGAACCCACAACAGCGCCAGGCCGTCACCGCCGGGTTAGGCCAGACGCTGGTACTTGCCGGGCCAGGCTCGGGGAAGACCCGCGTACTGACCCAGCGGATTGCCTATCTAATCCAGGGTCTGGGCGTTCGCCCGCAAAGCATCCTGGCTGTGACCTTCACCAACAAGGCCGCCCGCGAGATGGAACACCGCCTGGCCGATCTGATGGGCGGACAGGCTGCCGGCGTCTGGCTGGGCACCTTCCACTCGATCTGTGCGCGCATCTTGCGCCGTGAAGCGCAATACGTATCGTTGGAGAATAATTTTGTCATCATGGATGCCGACGACCAGGAAACCCTGGTCAAACGCGCCCTGCGCGACCTGAACCTGGATGATAAAACCTATCGCCCGGCCAGTTTAAAAGCGGCCATCTCCAACGCCAAAAATAATCTCATCGATCCGGATCATTACCCGGCCCAAAGTTATCGCGAAGAAATTACCGCGCGGGTTTATGCACAATATCAAAACCTGCTGCGCGCCAGTAACGCGGTCGATTTTGACGACCTGATGCTGGAGACCGTGCGCCTGCTGGTGGACAACCCCCAGGTGCGCGAGCGCTACGCCCGCCGCTTTGAACACGTGCTGGTGGATGAATTTCAGGACACCAACATGGTGCAGTACGAACTGCTCAAGCTGCTCGGTTCGGCACACCTGAATATTTTTGTTGTCGGCGATGAAGACCAATCCATTTACCGCTGGCGCGGCGCGGATTACCGCAATGTGCTCCGCTTTGAAGAAGAATTCCCTAAAGCCCAAAAAATCCTGCTGGAGCAGAACTACCGCTCCACCCAAACCGTGTTGGATGCGGCCCGAGCAGTGATCGACCAGAACCAGTTCCGCACCCCCAAGCACCTCTTCTCAGACCGCGGACACGGCGACAAACTGGTCATCTACGAAGCCGCCGATGACCGCGCCGAAGCCGTCTTTGTGGTGGACACCATCCGCCAGTGGCTGGAATCCGGGCGGGCTAAAGGCAGCGATTTTGCCGTGATGTACCGCACCAATGCCCAGTCCCGCCTGCTGGAAGAGGCCTTTCTGCGCAGCCGCCTGCCCTACCGCCTGGTCGGAGCGCAGCGTTTCTACGGCCGCCGCGAGGTGAAAGACATCATTTGTTTCCTGCGCCTGGTGCATAACCCAGACGATGAAGTCTCACTGGCACGGATGATCAATGTTCCACCGCGCGGAATTGGGGATAAAACCGTCCTGGCACTGCAGTTAGCCGCCCGCCAGGCCAACCTCTCTCCCGGCCAGCTTTTGCTGGAATTAGGCCGCAGCGGCAGCCAATCGCCCCATTGGGGACGGTTTACCGGGCGCAGTGCCTTTTTACTGGCCGATTTTGGCTCCATGCTGCTCAGCTGGCGCAACCTCAAAGAAGAAACCAACCTGCCGGGGTTGTTCGACCGCATCCTGCACGATACAGCCTACCAGGAATACATCGAGGATCAAAGCGAAGAAGGCCAGGACCGCTGGGGCAACGTGCAAGAATTGCGCAAACTGGCCTACGAATTCGATGAGCGCGGCCTGACCACCTTCCTCGAAAATCTGGCACTTGTCTCCGACCAGGATACCTTGCCAGAGAACATCGAATCCCCCACCCTGTTAACGCTGCACGCCGCCAAAGGCCTGGAGTTCAAGCAGGTATTCATTATTGGATTGGACGATGGCATGCTGCCGCACAGCCGCTCGAAAGAAGACCCTGAAGAAATGGCCGAAGAACGCCGCCTGTTCTACGTTGGCCTGACCCGCGCCAAAGACCGGGTATACCTGGTGCGTGCCAACCAGCGCAGCACCTACGGCTCTTCCGATGAGCAAATCGCCTCCCCATTCCTGGATGACCTTCCCGAGGAATTGGTGCAGCGCCAGGGACAGCGCCGCTCTGCGTACGGCAGTTGGGACAGCAGCCCCCGAGAAACCAAATCCAGGCCCAAGACCTGGAACGTCAACGGCGGAAAGATTTATACCAGCCCGCCGCTGCAGGCTTCTGCGCCCATCATTGAGCAGCGCTTCCATCCCTCCGACCGCGTACGGCACCCAGTGTGGGGTGACGGCATGGTCATGGAAAGCCGCATCCAGGATAACGATGAAACCGTGGACGTGTATTTTGAGAGCGTTGGCTTTAAACGCCTGATTGCCTCGATGGCCAAGCTGGAAATCCTGCCCAAATCTTAATCAAAGGCATTCGCAATTGGCAGCCCCGGATGGATATGATCTGGGGCTGTTTTTGTATAACCTGGTCGAATTCCGCTTGATTAATTGGATAATTAAGGTTATAATTATGATAGTTATAATTTTCACAAATAAACCTGGAGAAAGGAATTCCAGATGAAAACAAAAAACCAAAATCAAACACTGCCTCACATCGTCATCGTTGGCGCTGGATTTGGCGGGCTGCGCGCAGCGCGGCGGCTGGCCAATGCTCCTGTCCGTGTGACCCTGGTAGATCGCAATAATTACCATTTATTCCAACCCCTACTCTACCAGGTTGCCACTGCAGGGATTTCGCCCGATGAAATTGCTTATCCCGTTCGCAGCATCCTGCGCCGCCAAAAGAACGTCACTTTCCACATGGCAGAGGTTACCGGTGTGAACCTGGAGCAAAAACGCCTGCACACCAGCGGCGGCGAGCTCGCTTACGACACGTTAATTCTGGCCGTGGGCGGAGTGACCCATACCTTTGGACTTGAGTCGGTTGCAAGGCACAGCTTTGGGTTGAAAGAACTGCAGGATGCCAACCGCATCCGCAATCATTTGCTGCGCATGTTTGAACGCGCCAGCCAGGAAACCGATCCAGCCGTGCGCCGCTCCCTGCTGACTTTTGTGGTGGTAGGCGGTGGGCCAACAGGTGTAGAATCGGCCGGGGCCATCTCGGAACTGATCCGGCTGATGCTCTCGAAAGATTTTCCTGGGCAAGATTTTTCTGAAGCCCGGGTGCTGCTGCTGGAAGCCACACAGCGCCTGCTTCCTCACCTCCCCGCCGATCTGGGAGAGCAAACTGAGCATGCCTTACAGGCAAAGCGCGTGGAAGTACGTTACAACACGGTTGTTACCAATTACGACGGCCGCCGGGTCAGTTTACAAGACGGCAGCCAGATCGCCGCGCAGACCCTGATCTGGGCAGCGGGCGTGCGCGCCGCCGGCCTGGCGGATGAACTGGGTGCTGAGCAGGCCAGCCAGGGACGGGTGCGCGTACTGCCAACCTTGCAGCTTCCCAGCCACCCCGATGTATTCGTCATTGGCGATGCCGCTTACCTGGAGGACGAACACCAAAAACCATTGCCGATGGTTGCGCCGGTAGCCATCCAGCAAGCCGATACAGCTGTAAAAAATATCCAACAGATATTGAGTGGTAAACCGCTGGTGGAGTTTCACTATCACAACCCCGGCTCGATGGCGACCATTGGACGCAATCAAGCAGTAGCCCAGTTGGGGCGATTAAAATTCCGCGGTTTCATTGCCTGGGTCATCTGGCTGGTGGTGCATCTGATGCAGCTGGTTGGCTTCCGCAACCGCTTGCTGGTATTAATCAACTGGGCCTGGGATTATTTCCTCTATGACCGGGCAGTCCGGCTGATTGATGCGGAACGTCCATCGCGAGTAGGGAAATCTGCAGCCCAACTCCGTTAAATCGCTTCAAAATATTAATCGCCAGGGCGGTTGGTTAACACCCGTCCTGGCCTGCATTGCAGAAGATTTTTGGATAATATCTGTTTTTATATCAGGTTGTTAAAAAAACATTAGAATACAGTCGTTTCATAGGGTATTTGACCGAATTGATTGACAATACCTGATAAAATTGTTAAGTGATTTTTAAGAAAATTCCACCAAATTCTCATTAGTATAAATTTACTGCTATATTCGAAGGAGACTGAATTTAATGCGACTTCGTTGGTGGTATATTGTGCCACTTTTACTGGGGATCATCGTAACTGGGGTTCACGCCCAAATCAGTTATGATGCGACCGTACAAAGCCCTGAGATGGCCTACAACGAGGCTCAGGCAGTTTATTTAGGTAACGTTGAACGAATCAATAATGGCTTGCCTCCGCTGCGCTGGAATTATGAATTAACCCAGGCAGCACGTTGGTTTTCCTGGGATTCTACTGAAAACCGCTCGGTTGGATTTTGCGAACACATCGACACCAATGGCGACTGGCCATCCGACCGCGCCATAATCTTTGGCTACCTGGGCCGTTCCGGTTCAGAAAATGCCTACTGCGGCTATGTTTCGCCCACGCAAGCGATTGCGGGTTGGATGGCCAGTGATGGGCACCGGGCAAACCTGCTCGACCCCAATCCGCGCGAGGTCGGCCTGGGATACTACCAGCGCCCAAGTGATTTACGCGGCTGGGTCACCCAAACCTTCGGGTACGACACCGATTACCCCCCGGCCATCATCAACAACGAGGCAGTTTCCACCACCAGCACCGGGGCCAATCTTTATATCTACGACCGCCAACAGTGGGACAGTTTTGCCAGTCTCAGCCCTGCCACACAAATGATGGTCAGCAACAACGTTTGCTTTACCAATGCCAGTTGGGAAACCTATAAAACCAATAAAAGCTGGACATTGGCCAGTGGTGAAGGTTGGAAAAATGTGTACGTGCGTACCAAAGACGCCTTTAACCGCACTATGACGGTTAAAGACACCATCTATTTAGGCAGCAGCATTCCCACCAACCAGATTAACGAGACCCAAATGTCGGAAACCGATCCCTATGTGACCCTGTACAAACTGGATGGCGGCGGACGCCCCAAGGTGCAGTATTCACTTGGCTGGCTGGCAGACGACACCCACAAGACCTTTCAGCTTTGGTGGGGCAACGGCGAACGGGTTAACGACAGCACAGCCTGGGGTGGAACCGCTTTCCGGCTGCGGCCTGGAAACGGCAACAGCTATGCCTGGGTCAATAATTACATGGATCAGTTCTACACCAATACGCCCATGGTGGCTTATTTTCGCCTGAAGGTAAACAATAACACCTCCACCAATGAGGTGATTAAGATCTCGGTCAAAGGCGGCACAACCGTTTATGGGCCGGTTTCACTCAAAGGCACGGACTTCAGCGCTGCAAACCAGTACCAGGAATTTCAAATTGCCTTCACCCATACCCCTAACACCACAGATGCAAAGCACCTGATCTTTGACTTTACGCGCACCGGCACTGCCGATGTGTATGTAGATGCTGTTTCAATCTTCAGCGCGCCCGTCCCGCTAACTGGTTCAACCATGACCTTCAATATTCCCAGCCGCAATTATCGCGGTCAGGGTGTTTGGGTCCGCTACACCGATGGTGCAAACAATTTCACCCCGTTCTTTGAGGGTGTGACCATGCTGCCCGAACTGCAAACCGCCAATGCCGAGCTTGATTTTATGGCCGGTCTGGCTGCGGATGATCCACCTCCAGGCACGCGCGAAGTTCCCGTCAGCCAGGAATGCGGCAGCTCCAGTTGGGAAGTTTACAGCACCGCCAACTGGTTGATTGTCAGCCGCCAGGGAAACAATGTGCATGTAGAAGTAGATTTAGGCAATTTACGCGAAGGCGGTTATGACGCTTCCTTTGTTGTGCAGAGCACAGACGGCAGCGCTCTTTCCACTGAAGTACCGGTCCATCTCAACGTGGTACGCGATATGAGCGCCGTCTTTTTACCCGCCATCCGCCGATGAAAATCTTACGGCCTGGGGTTAGCCCAGGCCGTATTGTTTAACCAATTCGTAAAATTGGCGGTTATGTTCATAATATTGGCGTTCCGATTCCGGACTGCCGGAGATAAAGGTTTCCCAACAGGCATCAACCAACTCAGAGCGGCCATCCGCGAAAATCTTTTCCAGCCGGTCGTTGGTCATGCGATGGCTGGTAAAGAACACCAGGCAAATCTCGCCGTTTTCTTCAACCAGCCGGTAATTTAAAGTCCATCCTGCCTGATAAATACTGCCTGCAACGCCCAATTCAGGCGGCATTTCTGGCAGACTAATCTGCCAGCGGGCAAACTGCCGCTCAAATACAGTTTTGATCGTCATCCAGGCGGAAATTCGATTCATCCTTGCTATGGTTTTACAGCAATTACACCAATTTCCAAATGGTCTGGTCCCGGCACATGGTTAAAATCAAACCCGCGCTCAGAAACAGAGAAGAAGTTTTGCACACGCAGGCCGACCCGGTTCAGCAGCCAGCTCAATTCCATTGTAGTATACCATCGTTGGCCACAGGTAAGGTCCACAGCATGATTGGTATCATCCACAGTTTTCAGGTGAAAAGTTGCCCGGCGCCGGATCGGGTCAAAACAGCGCGGGTGATGTGACAATAAATATACTGCATTTGGCGCCGTTAAAATCAGCTTACCGTCTGGTTCCAGGGATTGTTCAATTTTGTGTAGTAAAAACAGGTCCATTTCGTCTTTTTCCATCAACGAAAAGCCCCCTTCACACAGGCACAGTGCAACAGGAACCTGCATATCCAGGTCCAAATTTCGCACATCCTGGCGCAGCAAGCGTGTGACACGCCGCTCCAAAAACGGCACAACCGATTTCTGCACCAGCATCGATTCAGAAAGGTCCACACTTACCACCGGGTAACCACGGCGGGACAACTCAACGGCATGGCGTCCAGAACCACAGCCAACATCCAGAATTGTTTTATTTTTATCGTACCCAACTTCAGCTTCAATAAAATCGACTTCCACCATTGGGTTGCGAGCGCAAACGCCCTGCTTTCCAATTGGAGAGGGTTGGTATAACTCAGTGTACCAGGGTACAGTAACCATTATCTTTTACAATCCTTTGCGGTCATTCCAACTGGACCGACCGATCAGGGCCATCCAGTTCAAAAACTAAAACAACAACATGGGCAGCATGATCAAAACAACAAAAAAGCCCAAAAGTGCAAAAATCACCGGAAGTGAGAACGAGAATTTAAACTTTTTATTCATCGGGTTTCCTTTCTGTTGGCATGCAGTACTGGCGCAAAAAGATATACGGCATTCCAGCCGTCTTGATTCTAGACCATAGAAATTTATTTCGCATCCAGCCAAAGGCGAGAATCATGCCTGTTCAGGATAAGAGGAAATGTCCTGGTCTTTTGACCAGGACATGAACTTGATAAGGATTATAGAGATGAATTATGCAGCCCGTACCGAATCGATCGTTTCCACTGGCAGCCAATCATCCATATTGCCATAAGCGGAACGATCAAAAGAGAACGGATCTAACGCCTGCACCTGCTCGACTTCGATCAGTACCAGGTAGCGTTTGCCGGCAAATCGTTTTAACAGACCGTCGTTTAATTGTAGTTTAGGCTGGTTATCCTGCACCATTTGCTGCGATTCTTCCGGCGTAAGCTGATCAGAGTGAAAGGCATGCTTCACCACAGCGCAAGCCTGCACCAGGCCTTCGCCATTGTTGCGCACAAAATATAAGACATCGCCTTCCTTTACCCGCCCATGCGGAAGTTTTCGGCCTGTTGCGCCGCGGATAATCATCGACTTTGTACCAGCCAACAAATTTTCCAATTCTTTGGCTTTCACATCCAAATACACAATGTGATCCATTTTTACCGCCTTGAAGAATTAACTAATCCGCCGCTGCATCTACCGGTACTGTTTCCGGTTCAGCACTTGCCTTAGGCGGCAGTTTAAACTTGACCCACATTAACGGCAGCAGTGCCAGGGTCACGACAATCGGTACAATAAACGGTGCACGCGGGTCAATATGTTTCCACATCAGTCCGCCAATAAAGGGCGCAGGCAGCGAGATCAGTCCCAGGCTGGTGGTGAACAAGCCAAACGCTGTTCCGCGCAAACTGGTCGGCACCACTTTAGACACCAACGAATTAAACGCTGGAGAAATTAACGCCTGCCCCATGCCAAACAGAACCCAGGAAACCACCAGCTCTTGGAATTTGCTGCTCAATAAAAATACAATAAAACCAAAGGCAACCATCGCAAAGCCCAGAACAATACCGACCCGTTCACCTTTCTTATCAGAAAGCCAACCGGCAGCCGTCATCAAAGCCATAGTTACAATTGAACCAATCGACGAGAGAAAACCGATCTGTGTATTGGTAATTCCTAGCTGGTTTTGCACGTAAAGCGGTTCCAATTGTCCAACCAGGCTAAAGGAGACATCAACCGCACCGTCAGATATCATGAGCCAGGTAACCACCCCGCCGCTAACCAACAAACCAAACATAGCGCTCAGGTTAGATTTCAAGCCTGCAAAGGTCGGTTTTTTGGCGGTTTGCTCGCCCGTTTTGCGCGCTTTCCGCGCCATGAATAAGCGAATCACCGTGGCGGCCAGATACAAGACGCCAGAGACCAGGAAAAGCATTTTATAGCCATAGCGATCAGAAATGATGCCGCCCAAAGGAGGTCCAATGACCCCCACCACGGCGAACAAACCTTCTGAAAGGCCGTACACCTTGCCTAAGTTTTCCTGGCTGGTTTGCTCGGCAATAAAAGCCTGAAAGCTCGGCGCGACAAAAGAACCTGCCACCGCCCCGGTGACCATAGCCAGCAGCAGCCACTCCCAGCTGGGCGAGACCAGGTACACCACATACCCCAACACACCCGCCACGCTGCCGATCGCCACAGCTTGCAGACGGCCAATAGTATCCGATAACCAACCGCCTAATATCTGAAAAAGCAGCGGGGCAATTGCAGAAAGTGTAAAAAACAAGCCAATCTGGCCAACATCAGCGCCCAATGTCTGCAAATATAACGGCAGCAAATTACGGTACATCATCCCGGCAATATTGGCCAGGATCATGGTGCCCATAAATGCAAGCAGCACACGGCTCATCAAGGGATTCTTTTTTACCATCAGATTACTCACGTACCTTTATGCTAAACCGAACACAGAACTTTGACAAGGCCTTACCATTAAATTTCAAACCAAGGCTCTGTGCACCATCTCCAACAACCGCTCCGGGGGATCCCCTTTGCTGACAAATCCATCCACACCCGAGGCAAAGGCCTGCAAGCGCGATTCTGGACGTCCGCTCAGAGCAATGATCCGCAATTTGGGATAGCAATTATGCAAATCATTCAGCAAATCCACCTGGGAGCCATGCATCGAAATTTCCCAATCCAGGAGCAGCAAATCGGGCTGTATTTCCTGAACCTGCGAAAGCAAACCATCCAAACAATCAAGCTCTCCTACAACTTGATAGTCTGCTTCCTGCTCCAATAATAAACGGATTGCAGATCGAACTTTTCCTTCATCATCTGCTAACAAAATTTTCATCAAAAGAAACCTATGCGAGGAATTGACGCAACAATCCTTTCAGGTGATATTCCATAACTAATTATCAAAAAAGATTCCTGATTAAACACCAAGCCACGGGGCAGTTTTCTCCTGGTCAAAAGAACAGGATATCAGACTAGACCAGCTAACAGGATATTCCTCAAGATGCAGGTAAAAAAATTCCCTGGCAGGTTCACGCAGATGCCAGGGAATGAAAGTTACAAATCCGATCTGGTTATTCCACCAGGTGTTGCTGAAGCGCGAAAGCGACCGCCTCCGTCCGGCTGGAAACCCCCAATTTAGACAGGATATTGCTGACATGGAATTTAACCGTTGACGCGCTGACCACCAGCTTGTCCGCAATTTCACTGTTGCTGAACCCCTTCACCATCAGAGCCAGAACATCTCGCTCACGGTCAGTCAGATCAAAACCCGGAGTGCGCGGTTGTGTAGCTGCCTGAATCAACACCTGCGCAGCTTCCGGTGAAAGCGTGGACCGCCCGGCATAGGCTGCCTGGATGGCGCGCACCAATTCATCCGCCGAAACATTTTTTAACAGGTAACTGATAGCGCCTGCTTGCAGCGCTCCCTGTACCAGGGTATCTTCACGGAAACTGGTTAAAGCAATGACCTGTGTTTTGGGGTACTGCTGCCGGATAAATTTTGTGGCCGTAGCGCCGTCCATTTCCGGCATCATCAAGTCCATTAAAACCACATCCGGACTTAACTCACCGCAAAGCCGCACTGCCTCTTTGCCATTTTCGGCTTCGCCAACCAGGTCTAACTCATCAAATGCCAACATAAAAGCAGAAAGACCACTGCGTACCACTGCATGGTCGTCCACAATCATCACGCGAATACTTTTTTTGTCATCCATGCTTCATTCCTTCGTTTGGCTCCCAATGAACCGTGATGCGTGTTCCTTTCCCCAACGCACTTTCCAGGTCAAAGAAAGCACCAATTGCTTCAGCACGTTCCCGCATAATTTTAAGCCCAAAATGCTCTGCGGTCACCTTTTGAGGCACAAATCCGCGGCCATTATCCACAATACATAATTGTACTTCTTCTGGCGTGCGGGTCAATGTAAATTGTACCTGGGTTGCAGCCGCATATTTGGAAACGTTATTTAGTGCCTCTTGGGCAATGCGATAAAAGGCAATCTGCACATCGGCTGGCAGCGTGGTTTTTCCTTCGCTGGTGTACTCCACCGGCACACGTGCCCGGCCAATAAATGCTTCGCACAACTGCTTGAGCAAATCGCCCAGGTCAGCCTCCATCAACGTGGTTGGCCGGAGCTCATAAAGCAAAGTGCGCATTTCCGCCAACGCGCCGCGGGTTAACTGGCGCAGTTCCTCTAAACGGTGCAAACCATCCTGAGCATTTCGTTCCCAGATGCGCGGCAGCACCTCAGCAATCAGGCTGGCAGAAAACAGGGTTTGCGTTACTGCATCGTGCAGATCGCGGGCCAGGCGGTTGCGCTCGGCAATTGCAGCAGCCTGTTCAGCCTGGTCGCGCAAGCGTGCTGTTTCCACAGCCAGGGCAGCCTGATC